>NZ_JRPQ01000026.1 GCF_000762405.1 Hoylesella timonensis S9-PR14
CACATACAGTAGCAGCATTAAAGCATGCAAATAGCAGGCTTATCTCAATGCTTCAGTCGTAAAAGAGTGGTAAAAACAGGAAAGAAAAGAGCTAACATTGATGTAACACACACAATAACAAGGAATTACAAACGTCGCTCATTTTCGGCGTATTTGCGACCAACTTTGCTGTTGGATGATTTCACGCGAGTTATGAGAGGCACTTTGTAAAGAAAATTCAGCATTAATAAGCCTTCCATGAAACATACCACTAATGCCGCAAACGATGCTTGATGGAAGTTATTCGTTGTATAAATAGCATACTTAAACGAAAGGATATGCGACTGTCAATATCCGTCATAAAGACGATTGAGGCGTTAAGTCAACATGCTCTACATTGACATTCTCATGCAGAAAGATTTGTGCCGAATCCTTAAAGCGTGCGGGGTTCTCCGTTGTAAAATATCGACAAGTCCCGTTTTTTGTACACTTCTCCTCCATCTCAGGATGGCGATACAGATAATCTTGCAAGCTGCGAGCCACATATTCTCCTTGTGCTACAATTCGTACACCAGGCTTATTGTACTTCTCAATCTTTGCCATTAACAAAGGATAGTGTGTGCATCCCAAGATAATGGTATCGATGGCTCCGTCCTTTGCCATGAGGGCATCCATGCGTTTTTTTACAAAATAGTCTGCACCCGGACTGTTTGCCTCGTTATATTCTACCAACGGAACCCAGAAAGGGCATGCCACTCCTGACACTTGAATATCGGGATAAAACTTCTGTATCTCGAGTGGATAGCTCTCGCTCTTTACCGTTCCCTCCGTAGCCAACAGTCCTACATGTCGACTTTGCGTGAGTTTGCCGATGATTTCGGCGGTTGGACGAATAACGCCCAGCACCCTTCGCTTTGCATCCAAATGTGGGAGGTCGTTCTGCTGTATGCTTCTCAAAGCTTTCGCAGAAGCGGTGTTACAGCCTAAGATAACAAGATGACACCCCATTTCAAACAGTTTGGTCACCGCCTGAAGGGTAAACTCATACACCACCTCAAAGGAACGCGTACCGTATGGGGCACGTGCATTATCGCCCAAATAAAGGAAGTCGTATTGAGGCAACAAACGACGAATGCTATGGAGGATTGTCAAACCACCATAGCCAGAATCAAATACACCTATTGGTCCCGGTTGTCGTGATAATTGAGCCATGTTCATCTTGTCCTTAACTGTCACTTATCGGTGAAGTACGCTCATCACCGCATCGTTCAAGTTGTCCCCGTAAGCCAAGTTTACGTAAGGGAGAGCATCGTTGTCCGCATTCAGCACGAAAGCATATCCACGCTCTCTACCTAATTGTTGAATGATGTGCAGCACTTTGTCCTTCACAGGTTGCATCGCATTCTTTTCGGCTTGTGCTAAAAGGCGCTGCGATTCTTTCTTGAAAGCGACGTTCCTCTCCATCATATCTTGTAATTCAGCTTGACGCTTCTGTAAGATTGAGGGAGCAAAATCGCGTTGTCCATCAAGGAATTCCTCATATTTTTTATTGAATTCATCTTCAGAACGCTTTGTTTCTGCATCGTACTTAGCACGCAAGTCGGCTATATTCTTTTGTGCCACGGCATATTCTGGCACCATTTTGATGAGCGAACTCAGGTTGAAATATCCAAACTTAGGTAGCACTTGCTGCGCTTGTGACAGCAAGGGTAGCATCAAAAATAACAGAAATAAGAGTTGCTTTTTCATTCTTCTATGTGTTTTATGTGATGAGAAAGAATCTTCAAAGAAAGCATGATTCGCCCAGTTTCCAAAGAATCTCCTTCCCTCTGTTGTTGATAAAAAAAAGAAAAAGAGTTAGCAAACACCGTCAGCGCATAGCACGCTTGCTCATATCTGCCAACTCTATTTCTTATCCATTGAAAGCGAACACCTGTCGTTACTACCAGTCATTGGTATGAATCAATGACTCTTTACTGGTAGCTAAGCTCAAAGGTCACTGACTTTCACCGTTTCATTTATTTCATCTTGTTCAATTCAGCCTTCACCTTAGCGGTTACATCTTCACTTAACGTCTCGCTAATGTAGGGAATGCCAGCGGTGACATCCATGATATAAACATAGTTGCCTGCCTTACCTACTGCCTGAATTGCTTTGACTAACTTCGCTGTGATGGGCTGCATTTTTTCTTGCTGAGCCTTTTGCAATGCCTGTGAGTTGTCTTGATAAGCTGTACGAATCTTTTCATTCAACTGCATCAGCGATTCCTCTGTCTCCTTTTGTTTGGTGGCATTCATGGTCGACTTCGTCTTATCATATTCCGAAGCCTTACGCTGCAATTCTTCTTGCATCGCCTTCAAGTCATTCTCATATTGCTTGGCAGTTGCTTCAATTTCACCACGTGCCTTCACAAATTCGGGCATGTCATTCATCACTTGTTGCGTGTTGAGGTGTCCGAACTTCTGTGCAAACAGAGCCATTGGTGCAAACAACATCAACATTAAAATAAGCTTTTTCATTTTCTTTGTTTTTTATTTTATGATTAATTATTAATTCGAATAACCTAATTTCTGCAACACTTCGTTGCTAATGTCTATTTTGGGAGAGCCAAAGATGATGCCCGAATTAGAAGCACGGTCTACTACAAGAGAATAACCGCGCAATTCAGATATCTCCTTCACTGCATTGTATATCTCGTCTTGAATGGGAGTCATGAGACTTTGTCGTTTCTTAAAAAGTTCTCCTTCAGGTCCAAAGTATTTACGCTTCAGTTCACTGGCGCTCTTTTCTTTCTTCATGATTTCCTCTTGACGAGCTTTCTTTTGCTCTTGCGAAAGAAACACCACTTCGTTTTGGTAATTCTTATACATGGTCGATGCTTCGGTATTCAACGCCTCCACTTCTGCTTGCCACTTCTTGCTCACCTGTGTCAGCTGCTCGTTGGCACGCTCATAAGCTGGAATGTTTTTAAGGATATACTCCATGTCCACTAGTGCAAACTTCTGTGCACTCATACTCAGTGCGGCTAAGCACATGAGACTCATCAATAATATTTTTTTCATTGGCTATCTATTTTATTGTTTTCTATGATGACGCTATTTGAATCAGCTTCGTTGAGATACGTCAGATGATTTAACCAAACAGCGTCTTCGTTCATCTTTTTTAGAATTCTTGTCCTAAGATAAAGTGGAACTGACTGCCACCTTTCTTTCCAAAGACAGTGTCGAAACCGTATGCCCAGTCAATTCCCATCAATCCAACCATCGGCAAGAAGATGCGCACACCAACACCCGCACTGCGCTTCATGTCAAACGGATTGAACTTCTTGGTTTCGTCCCAAGCATTACCAGCTTCTACAAAGCCAAGACCGTAGATAGTAGTGTTGCCTAACAGGAACGGATAGCGTAGCTCCAATGACATGCGGTCATACGCATAACCCTCATAACCGCGAGGGGTGAGCTGTCCATTTTCATAACCTCTTAGTCCAATAGTCTCTTCGGCATAACCCGTCGTATATCCACTCATACCGTCTCCTCCGACGTAGTAAGTTTCAAAGGGTGACTTTTTGTAACGGTTATAACTCCCTAACAAGCCAAATTCTACACGAGTCATCAGTACGAAACACTTTTGTCCACCCGACAAAGCCGTATAAGTTTTAGCCTTGAACTTCCACTTATGATATTCTACCCACTTGTATTTTTCTTGCTGTTCTGCCAAGTAAGTCGACGATTGTGGGTCGAGTGCTAAGTTTTGATAATCCTTTTTATCCCACTTAGACCATGGTGGAGTGAGTGAAACCGAGGCTGTAAACTCCGAACCTTTACGTGGATACAGTTGGTTATCGGTAGAGGTACGATTGATAGAGAAGTTCAAGTTCAAGTTGTTGGCATTACCTGTAGAGAGCAAGAAGTACCGCCAATTCTTCAACATATAGCGTGTATAGGCTAATTGAACAGACAAATTGAAGAAGTCATCCGGCCATCTCAGGCGCTTACCCCAACCCAGACTGGCTCCAAACATCTTGATGTAAGAGTCAGGGTCCAAGTAGTTTTCGTAGTTATTGTAAGTATAGTTTCCATAACCGTACATATAATTATAATAGTTGGTCATATACCCACTGTTATAATAGTTGCTGGACAGATCCGTTGACTTGGAGTAATAAGCACCGATAGAGAACTGGGTAGGACGCTTTCCACCAAACCAGTTGGTAGAGTAGTTCATGTTATACGACTGATAATATCGTCCATTCGTCTGTACACCGACAGACAACACTTCACCATCTCCAATGGGTAAGATGCCTCGACGCTCACTATTTTTATTAAATAGATTACGAATTGAGAAGTTATTGAGCTTCAAACCAACACGCCCAATCAATCCATTCTGTCCCCAACCGAGTGAGAATTCAACCTGATCATTGCTTTTCTGTTGCAGGTTCCAGTTGATGTCAACCGTTCCATTCTCAGGATCTGGCTTCACATCTGGATTCACCTTTTCTGGGTCAAAGTGTCCCATGGAAGCTAATTCACGTGCCGATCGCATGAGCGCCTCTTTGGAGAAGAGATCGCCAGGCTTTGTCTTGAGTTCACGACGCACCACATTTTCGTACAATCGGTCATTACCATTAATGCGCACATGGTTCAATCTGGCTTGTTGATTCTCTGTGATACGCATCTCCAAATCAATGGAGTCGCCCACAACGTTCATCTCTGTAGGCTGCAAGTTATAAAACAGATAACCATTATTCCAATATTGGTTGCCCACTGCATCTTCGTCTTCCGTGAGGCGTTTGTTCATAAGTGTCTGGTTGTACACATCACCTTTCTTCATTCCAAGCAAAGTACTCAGGTAGTCGGTAGGATAGACGGTATTGCCCACCCATGTGATATTGCGGATATAATATTTCGTTCCTTCGTCCACTTTTACATACACACTCACATGTTTGTCATCAACCGTCCATACACTGTCTTCAACAATTACGGCATCACGATAGCCCAATTCGTTGTATTTCTTAATCAGGTTGCGCTTGTCTTCTTTCCACCTTTCAGGCGTAAACTTCTTCGATTTGAAGAGTGAACCTAACTTACCTGCCTCGTGAATCTTCTTGAATGCGCCTTTCTTGAATAGTCCTCCTTTGATTTTTGAGTTGGTCAAAGCTCGATTGTTATCAATGATAATATCGCGAACACGCATTTTTTGCTTCTTATCAACAACGACATCCAAAATAACGCTATTCTTATTGGTCACATCATCTCGCTGCATAATGCTGATATCCGCATTGTTAAAGCCCTTGTCATCAAAGTATTTTTTAGCCAAGAACTTTGCCCTGCTTAAGATATTTGGCGTCACTTGTCCACCTTTCAGCAAGCCTAATTTGGCTTCCATGTCCTCACGTTCCGACTTCTTCAATCCGATATAGTTGATTTCCGACACGCGTGGCAGGGTTTGCAAATAGATATTCAAGTAAATTTTATTCCCCACTATCGAATCAGCTCCAATGGATACATCCGAAAACAGTCCATGCTTCCAATAACGCTTCACCGCATTGGTCACTTCGTTTCCAGGCACTGTGATGGTTTGTCCCACGGTTAATCCTGAAATACCCGATAGCATATAGTCTTCGTATCCTTCGACTCCCGACACATTGATGCCTCCAATCACCAAGGTACGAGGTGTCCCTGCATAATTGATATCAGGATGTACGATCTTATCTTGCGCTTGAGACATGATAGAACTACCAAGTACGAGCGCTATGATTAGCACCTTTTTTATATGATTCATCTCGTTGAATTATTAGCTAACTTATTCTGATCTTCTATTTGTTGTTCTGTCTTACCAAACCTGCGTTGTCTACTTTGATAATTGGCTATCGCACGATAAAGGTCCTCCTCAGCGAAATCGGGCCAAAAAGTGTCGCAGAAATACAGTTCGGAATAGGCTATCTGCCATAACAGGTAGTTCGACACGCGCACCTCTCCTCCTGTCCGAATGAGCAAATCTGGGGCGGGCATGAATGCTGTCTGCAAATAGTTGCTCACCATGTCTTCGCAAATGGCTTGCTCGCTTATCTTTCCTGCCTTCACATCGGTAACGATGTCCTGCACCGCCTTTGTGATCTCCCACCGTGAGGAGTAACTTAAAGCGACCACCATAGTCATCGTTGCATTGTCTTTGGTATGCTCCTCGGTCTCGTGCAATTTCTTTTGCACATCCTCAGGAAGGCGTGCTATATCGCCAATCACCCGAAACCGAACATCATTTTTCATGAAGATTTCATCCTCGAGGGAGCTTAACACCAATCCCATTAGTGCCGAAATCTCATCTGACGGACGATTCCAATTCTCCGTAGAGAATGTGTACAGCGTCAGAAACTTCACCCCCAACTTGGTACATGCTGCTGTAATTCTGCGTACAGTCTCTACACCAGCCTGATGTCCATAGCTTCTTTCCAAGCCACGCTTTGCTGCCCAACGCCCATTACCGTCCATGATAATGGCGATATGTGCAGGTATTCGGGTTTTGTCTAATTCATGATTCATTCGCTTCTCTACATTATCTCCTACTCAGCATCATTATGACACGTCCTACACTTGGCTTGAAAACAATAGGTCAAGGTAAGCTGCAACGCCGAATAGCTATCTGTATTCTTAAAGGCACCAGTGCTTTCTATCTGGTAAGGGTCTTTCACTCCGTCCAGTTCATCGCTCAACGAGAGGTGCATTGCCCACTCCAAACCCAAATTAACACGGTCACCTATTTTATATTTCACACCTAATCCCAAAGGAATGTTGCCAGTAAAGACATTTTTGTTGTTACAGGAAACATAGGTAGCTCCTACTCCTCCAAAAACAAAAGGAGTGAGTCGCTTTGCCCCACGATAATCTCTTCCTGTGCCATATGGCCAAAAATTGTACTCGTAGGTCACGCTCAAGTCTCCCAACTGATGAGCAAACTGGTAAGACTTCCCTGCCCATTCGGGGTAATACGTCTTCACTGCTGTGGAATTTCCCTTGAGTTTTCCGTAACTACCCATCACCCTGAGTGCCATACGTGGATTGAATACATAGCGCCACACTAACGAACCCATGGGTTGCAAGTTCTTCACAACGCTACCGTTGAAATCTCCTTGATACGAAACCAAGCCTGCACCCACTCCCACTTCCATGCGATATTCCACATCGTCCTGTGCATGAACTTGCACAGCGAACAGGAAACAGAGGATGGAGAGTAATCGATACGGCATGCCAACGTTTGTCAATTACTATTCTGTAAACGATTTTTGAACCTTTTTCCAGCCCAACTCGTTAAATCTGCCTTTCCATACTTGACCTGTTTCACCGCAGATGATCCACAAGTAGTGGTTTTCATCACTCGCCATAGCAAACGAAGTTGCACTACTCTGAAAGTCCTTTGGGAAGGTTAGGTTTCCGTATTGATGCCAAGACAGTCCACCGTCTATACTTCTATAGAATTGAGCGAAGGGCTTCACAGCACTACTCTCACCCATGCCAGCACCGCCCATTGCTATGAGGGCATCGCCATTTTTCACCACCTGAAGATGATTCATGTTGGGCAATGCGTATCGGTCTGTCGAACGTTGCGAGAAGAATGTCCAAGGTTGTTGCTCGGCATTCGGGTCTGCATCGTTTATCTTACTCCACAAACAATTATTTTTATCGGTGGTTCCTGCTAAGAACAAGCGATTCACACCACGATTTGTTTTCACAGGAAGCACCAACAAGGAGAAGTCTTTTTGAGGCAACTGTCCTTCTTGCCCGTCGAGGTTTTCTCTCGTCCAACTTTTCCCTTGGTCGCTCGACATTACAAGTTGCCCTTCCGAAGACAAGGCATATAACTTATTTTCCGTTGCTCCAACTAAATGTTTCAAAGCCACATCCGCCACCTTCTGCCAGTTTTGAGCATCGGCAGACGACAGCAACACGCCATTGTTATACACATAAAAAGTCTGTCCCATCAAAGCCACATTCTGCCAAGCTTGTGTCGACAACGGCACATTAGTTGACAGTTCGTGCCAATCAGCCCCACTTTTAGTGGTAGCAGTATATAGCTTAGCATGTTCGCCCTCTGTTCCAAAGACATATAGACGACCGTTGTTCACCAGCACACGCATACCCGTCAGCGCACCTAATGCTGACTGTTGCTTCACTGGCTGTGACCATTTGAAGACATCGGGTGCCTCACGATGCACATTGACATGTACCTTGTAAGTTGCCAAGGCAGTACCTGCTTGATTATACACCACAATTTGGCGTGGCTGAACAAAGTCCAACGAATCGGTTGCCTTGTAAAACTTAACCGAATCGTTTGCCACATTCTTTACGCCTAACACCCCTGCATTCTTTGTCGTTATCGTAGCCAACACCTTCGAAGCATCTATGCCAAGGGGCAAAGAGTCGGGATTATAGATTTCTCGCGTAAGCTGATTGATGTAAAAGTGATAGTCGCTGGCTGGAAAATTAGCAACGTAGCTACTATCTGCTCCACTCTTAGACTTAGTATGCACGACACGTTTCAAGGTCTTAATAGAAAAACTTGTTATTGCAGCGTCGTTATATGCTATAGTTTCCTCATCGTCATTGCTGAGACAGGATGCCAGCAATGGAGCAATAAAGAACAGCGAGACGAGGGGTAGGTATCTCCTTTTCATTGATGTCTGATTATAATTTTAGCTGCAAATTTATATAGAATTCCGCAAATAGACCACCTTTTTAATACTTAATTATGCAAAATAGTGATTATTAGGACGTTTTTTAAGGTTGTTTAGGGTTTGGATATCTCTGCAATAACCACTTATCGTGGGTGACGACGAACGCCTGAGTTCATCAATCGTCAGTACAAGGAAGTTGTTTCTCATGTTCAATTTCGTTGTTTCATTCGCACATGAGAATGAACAAAAATCAATGTCATAAAATTTTACACCACCCTCCTCAAAACTCGCGTATTTTGAAGTTACGAAAGATTGTTTTCAAATATCGCAGAAATAGCGCACTTTGCCAACACTATGAGTATCAATACATTGAGAGAAAACACCGTTTTCTAACCCATAAAAACCCAACAAAATACGGCATTAAAGCAGCCTTTCAATGCCGTTGTTACATTGTTTTTGCACCGCTGAAAACATGTTATAGCCGCATTAAGTAATGGAGATAACCGAACAAACTCATTGTAACAACAAAAACAGAGACTAAAATTGAGCATTATACCTCATTATTTTTTCTATTTTGGCACTTTGAGAAGTGTTAAAAAACTGTCACTTTTATTGACAAAACAAGAAATATAATGGTTGTATATCAAGCCTTTTATAGACACTTTTCTTGCGAACTCACACCTCACTACACCAACAAACGAATGCTGAACAATGAATACATAAATTGAATGAAGAAATGCA
Source organism: Hoylesella timonensis S9-PR14 (assembly GCF_000762405.1). Taxonomy (GTDB): domain Bacteria; phylum Bacteroidota; class Bacteroidia; order Bacteroidales; family Bacteroidaceae; genus Prevotella; species Prevotella timonensis_A. The sequence goes on from NZ_JRPQ01000026.1 coordinate 9,386, forward strand.
ACTTTTGAAAATAAAAGTTCAAAAATTTGGCGGAAGATAAAAAAAATACTACCTTTGCAAAGTCTTAAAAAATGACCCCTCAAAAGGGACACATTTCAAAAGGCAAACAACAAGCTACGCAGTGTCCTATGGTGTAATGGTAGCACAACAGGTTTTGGTTCTGTTTGTAGTGGTTCGAATCCGCTTAGGACAACAAAAAAGGTGATTCAAAAGAATCACCTTTTTTGTATGTCCATACGAGATGTTTAGCTCAATGAGTCTGCAAGCTCGGCACCAGCCTTAAACTTAGCAACTTTCTTTGCTGCAATTTTAATCTTTTCCTTGGTAGAAGGATTGATTCCTTCACGAGCAGCACGCTCTGAAACGCTAAAGGTTCCAAAACCAATGAGCTGAACTTTTTCACCTTTTACCAAAGCTTCTTTGATAGCATCTGTTGTTCCATCCAAAGCTTTTTTAGCAGCTACTTTGCTGATACCTGCAGCTTCTGCAATTCTGTCGATTAATTCTGTTTTATTCATTACTTTTGAGTTTATAAAAGGATTAATAAAATGAGTTCTTCTGTCTTCAAGGGACAAATATAAACTAAACATTTCATAAATCAAACTAAAAAGGCGAAAAAATGTGTTATTTACCCTAAAAAAGGCGTTAAATCACTGCATATCGTTCAAAAATCAGAGTTTTTTTGTACATTTGCACCCAATAAAACGATTCAAATTTTAACCCTTTACAATGCGCAGTATCCCTACCATTACCAAGAATTTGCTCATTATTAATATATTGGCTTTTGCAGCCATGTATGCACTTCGTACCACTATCGACTTGAATAGTCTTTTGGGGTTACACTTTTTCATAGCATCCGATTTCCGCATTTACCAGCTGTTCACATACATGTTCATGCATGCCTCTTTCGAACACCTATTTTTTAATATGTTTGCTTTATGGATGTTTGGTTGTGTTGTGGAACGCGTATGGGGACCAAAAAAGTTTCTGTTCTTCTATCTCACATGTGGTGTCGGAGCTGGATTGTTTCAAGAGATGGCGCAATATGGCTCCTATTTGGTAGAAGGACTGCCAGCTTACGACACAGTACAGTTAGAAGGCTTGAGAATTTCCATGGATGAGTTTCTGAATCGTTGGACAACGGTGGGAGCGTCTGGTGCGATTTATGGACTTTTGTTGGCTTTTGGAATGATTTTCCCAGAAGAACGAATTTTTATTTTCCCCCTTCCTATTCCTATCAAAGCCAAATGGTTTGTCATCTTGTATGCGGGCATCTCATTGGTCATGGCACTCACTACCACAGGTGGCAACGTAGCCCACTTCGCACACTTGGGCGGTATGGTTGTGGGATTCTTCCTCATTCGTTATTGGAAACGTCACCCCTACGGTTCCTCCTCTCGTTCGGAAGGCGAGCAATTCTTTGAAAATCTGAAGGACAAATGGGAAAGGCATACGCACAAATCAGCAGAGACACCGCCTCCACATGAGTCTTATCAGGAGCATCAAAGCGATTGGGATTACAACGCTCACAAGCAGAAAGAGCAAGAAGAGATAGATAGAATCTTAGACAAGATACGCAAAAGTGGGTATGACAGTCTGTCGAGTGAAGAGAAGCGAAAACTCTTTGACAGCAGCAACCGTCGGTAAATTTACATGATTCGGTTTGTAAAAAAAATAATAATCCAAATCCTCGCTATCGCCAACCTGGTGACTATTTTGGTCATGCTCATAGCGGGATATGCCGATAGATTAGACCCTACAGTCCATCCTTCTTTGGCAAACATGGGTTTACTACTGCCTGTGTTGTTAATAATGAACGTAGGATTTTTAGTGGCTTGGGTTATTTTCCATTTCAAAAACTGTTGGATTCCCATCGTCGGGTTCGCACTTTGCTTCCCTCCTATTCGCAATTACTGCCCACTGAACTTACCCAAAGAAGCGCCACCACATGCCATCAAGGTACTTTCATATAATGTGTGGTACTTTGCAGGCTGGGAAGATAAGGGAAAAGCAAACCCTATTCTCACATATCTGAGGGCGCAAGATGCTGACATTGTATGCTTACAAGAAGCAGAGACAACGGAGGTGGGGAAAGAACGCATAGAGGCTGCGCTCAATCCTATCTATGCCTATCGTGACTTTTCACTGACCGAAAAAGGATCGGACAGAATGGCGATTTACAGTAAGTTTCCTATTTTGAAGAAAGAAGCTATCCACTATCCTTCCGAAGGAAATCATTCAACGGCTTTCTTTCTCAACATCAAAGGAGATACTGCCATCGTCATCAACAACCACCTTGAGTCCATAGGACTCACAGAAGAAGACAAGGATAATTTTAAGGGCATGGTTAAAGGCGAATTAGAAACAGACTCAATCAAGATAGGTTCAAAGTCTTTATATCATAAGTTGGCAAAAGCCACTAAGATACGCGCTCCACAAGCCAAATCTGTTGCCCAGTATATAGAACAACATCAAGACAAAACTATCATTCTCTGTGGTGACTTTAACGACGGTCCCAACTCGTTTGCACGGAGAACCATTGCCAAACATCTGCGCGACTGCTACATTGAGACAGGCAATGGGCCTGGGATTTCCTATCATTTAGGCGGATTCTATGTGAGAATAGACCAGCTGATGTGTTCAAAAAACTTAAAACCATACCACTGTCAAGTAGACAACAAAATCAAAACGAGTGACCACTACCCCATTTATTGCTGGCTCGAAAAGCAAGCAAAATAAGTGCAAAATGCTCAAAAATATACATTTAAGCGCTATAAATTTTTCATAGTAACAAAAAAATAGTATCTTTGCACGTCTATAATTTTTTGGAAAAAACAATAATCAATAATAAATTAAAATGCAAAACAAAGGAATTGTAATTGTAACAGCCGTCCTTTTGACGCTTGCAAGCATCTTCTATTTGTCATTTTCAGCCGCCACACGCTATTACGATAGCCAAGCTGCCAAGCTGAAAGATCCGATAGCACAGCAGGAGTACAAAGACTCTGTGAAGTATTTAGGCATTTACTCTTATCAGAAATGTTTAGAGACACAAATCGGACTTGGACTTGACCTAAAAGGTGGTATGAATGTGATTCTTGAGATTTCGGTACCTGATGTCATCGAAATGCTCGCTGATCACAAGACAGACCCTGATTTTGTAAAGTCGATGAAGGAAGCAAGAGCTGAAGAAGAGACCAGTCAGAGCGATTTTATCTCACTCTTTATTAAGGCTTTCAAGAAGAATGCGCCACAGCGCAGACTTGCTGAAATCTTTGCTACCCAACAACTGCAAGGCAAAGTAAACCCACAGAGTAGTGATGCGGAAGTAGAGAAAGCACTGCGTAAAGAGTCACAAGCCGCTATTGATAACTCATTTAATGTGGTACGAACTCGTATCGACCAGTTTGGTGTCGTACAACCTAATATCCAAAAGTTGGAAGGTGAAGAAGGACGTATCATGGTAGAGATGCCAGGTATCCGCGAACCAGAGCGTATGCGTAAGCTCTTGCAAGGAAGCGCTAACCTTGAGTTTTGGGAGACTTTCAATGCAGAAGAAATAATTCCTTACTTGAACCAATTGGACGCACAACTTGCACATGGCGAGAGTGTAGCGAAAGACACAACTGCTGCTGACTCTACAGTGGCTCAACCCAAAGCTGCTCAAAAGGTAAAGAAGGCACAACCTAAATTCCAAATCAAAGAGGAAAATCAAACAAAGAATGTACAGACTGCTAATGACGCACAGTTGGCTGCTGCCAAAAAAGAGCATCCATTGTTGGCAATTTTAAGCACAACAGGACAAAATGCACTAAGCTGTGTAGGTTATGCCAGCGTACGTGATACAGCAGAAATCAACCGATTGATACATTCTGATATCGCTAAACAAATTCTTCCTGCAGACCTCAAACTCCTTTGGAGTGCAAAGCCAGCAGATGGTTTGCAAGTAAAAAACTATTATGAACTGCATGCTTTGAAGATTACTACCACCACAGGACGCGCTCCTTTGGAAGGTGATGTGATTACAGATGCAGCCGATCAGTTTAACCATCTATCAGGTCAGCCAGAGGTTTCTATGACGATGAACACAGACGGTGCTCGTCGCTGGTCTGCCATCACCAAAGCAAATATCGGTAGAGCTGTAGCTATTGTGCTCGATGGATTGGTATATACCTCTCCCCGTATCAATGGACAAATCGATGGAGGACAATCTTCTATCACTGGTCACTTCACTATTGAGGATACCAAGGACTTAGCCAACACCTTGAAATCTGGTCGTATGCCTGCACCAGCACGCATCGTTCAAGAGGAGGTTGTTGGTCCTACATTGGGCGCACAATCAATCCAACAAGGAATTATCTCGTTTGCATTGGCATTCGTATTACTGATGATTTACATGATTGTGATGTACAATTTCATCCCTGGTATGATAGCCAACTGTGCTTTGATAGTAAACGTGTTCTTTACGTTGGGCATTCTTACCTCGTTCCAAGCAGCACTAACGATGTCGGGAATTGCGGGTATGGTGCTTTCATTAGGTACTGCCGTCGATGCCAACGTGCTGATATACGAACGTATCAAGGAAGAGTTACGAGCTGGAAAGGGTATGAAACAAGCCGTTTCAGCAGGTTACAGCAATGCCTTTAGTGCTATTTTCGACTCTAACTTGACCTCTGCAATCACAGGTGTCATCCTCTTGGTATTCGGTACTGGCCCTATTCGAGGCTTCGCTACCACATGGTTGATTGGTATTGCCTGCTCATTCTTCAGTGCAGTATTCTTGACTCGTTTGGTTTACGAATACAAACTCAACAAAGATAAGTGGCTCAATTTGAAGTTCTGGACAGGTATTTCTGAAAATATGATGCAGAATACACGCTACAACTTTATGAAGATGTTCAAGGCAAGCGCTACTATCTATGCCATTGCTATCATTATTTGCATCGGTAGTTTTGTTGTTCGTGGCTTGAGTCAGAGTATTGATTTCACAGGTGGTCGCAACTATGTAGTTACCGTAGATAAAGCTACGCATGTGGAAAATGTACGTGGCGTACTGAACAATGCTTTCAAAAATACAGTGGGTAAAAATGCAGGAGAACTGGCAACCACGAATGTAATCGCTATTGGTACCGACGGAAAAACATTCCGTGTATCCACCAATTATAACTTAGAGAGCAACGATCCTCAAATGGATGACAAGGCGGAAACCATCCTTTACAATGCCTTGACTAAAGCGGGCATGGTGAAGCAAGCAAATATTGAAGCCTTTAAGAATCCTGATATTCGTGAAGGAGGATCTATTATCAGTTCTTCTAAGGTTGGACCTTCCATTGCAAAGGACATTACCAACAATGCAATCAAGAGCGTTGTGATAGCGTTAATTTGTATCTTCCTGTATATCTTGTTGCGCTTCCGCAACATCGGATTCTCCATAGGTTCTGTAGCTGCATTGATTATCGACACCACAATGGTCATAGGTTTGTTCTCATTGTGCTACGGCTGGATAGGTTTCTCTCTCGAAATAGACCAGACATTTATCGGTGCTATCCTTACAGTGATTGGATACGACATTAACGACTCCGTTGTTGTGTTCGACCGTATCCGTGAGAATTTGAAGCTACATCCAAAACAAGATATACAAAAGACCTTCAATGACTCTATCAACCAAACATTGGCTCGTACCATTAACACCTCTGTTTCTACGCTCATTGTGTTGGTTCCAATATTTATCTTGGGCGCTGACAGCATTCGCAGTTTCGCCTTTGCGATGATTATTGGTGTCTTCGTAGGTACGTTAAGTTCTATCTTCCTCGCTTCTCCAATTGCTTACTTAGTATTGGGACGCAAGATTAAGAACGAACAAGAAAAAGAAGCAGCCATTGCATAGCAACTAAATAATACCACAAAACGTGGTTTTCTAACTAACGGTGCAGTCGAATAGATTGCACCGTTTTTTATATATGAGGATGTTTCTGTGAACATCTCTCTTTTTAATAAATCCAAACTTTCAAGCGCCTTTGATTCAAAAATCAAATGGTTTATTATTTCACCATTACGAGGCAAAGATTTGACAAGCGCAGACAACTGGCAACAAAACAGCATGAACTTTCCTTTTTCGAATAAAAAAAATAAACAAAACGTATTCGCGTATTAATATTTTTGTTATTTTTACAACCACTAAGATGAAGAACTAAATTTCAATATATTATATCTTAAAAACATTTCTGATGAATGACATTTCTCACTTGAAATTATGGCTTGTTCTGCTGCTGACGCTGACATCCATCTCTATCTGGGGCGCAAAGCCTGTGAAAGACATTGTAATAGATGACTGTACCGATACCTATGTGTTCATGTCTGACAACGATGGCAAGCCAATTGTGAAGAATACAGTGACAACACTTTATCAGTCTCTCTCACTTCGCAATATCAATATACAGCCTTACACCATGTATGGCGAGTTCATCTCTTTAGATAAAGTTTCTGGAAAAGGAGCCGCACAATATCGAAACGCTACGCCCGAAAATGTATTTTACGACGACACCAAGGTCTGCTTTTTCAATATTAACTTCGATCGGAAACGCCATGAGAGCAAGGTAAAGTTTGAACGTACTTTCAAAGATGTGCGCTATTTCACACGCATTTATCTATCCGAAGATTTCAAGATTAAACACAAGACCGTAGTTATTCGTATTCCCAAGCAGTTCAACCAATTCAAACTGATACACCAAAACTTCACTCCAAACATCAAATTTGAACAGACAGAGGATGCCAATGACAGAGTCTATACCTATACCATCACCGACATGGAAGGCATGGTGTCGGAGAATGCAATGCCTCCAATGGCTTCCATTTACCCATATATCTGTATCGTAGGAGCTTTTTCCGACTATCAAGACATGTACAAATGGTCTAACGAGCTAACCCAAATAGACACGAACATCCCCAACCTTCCCACCATTCTGAAAGAGATTGGACAAGGAGCAAAGACCGATGAGGACCGCATTCGCAATACATATGCATGGGTACAAAAGAATATCAGGTATGTTGCTTTCGAAGCTGGCATCACTGGACATCAGCCAGATCGACCTGCAGAAGTTGTACGCAAGTGTTATGGCGACTGCAAAGGCATGGCGATGTTGCTCTGCACTTTGCTTAAAGCACAGAAAATGGATGCACGATTGGTGGACATCGGGACGGAAGACATCCCTTTCAAAGCCAGTGACGTGCCTACCTTAGGAGCTGTCAACCACATGATTTGTATGCTTAGCCACGATGGCAAGACCTATTGGCTGGATGCCACCAATCGTTTTATTCCTGCAACACACATCCCCGGTAACATCCAAGGACGAGAGGCTATGGTGGAGAATGGTGCTAACTGCACGCTCATGACTCTGCCCATATTGAACAGTAACAGTTCTGTAGACAGTCTTTCATACCATTATACTTTAGAGATGAACAACCAACCTCGCCTCGTGGGACACGTAAGTAATGCTTGGTGTGGCGATATGAAGGAGTTTTTCATGCGGACACATGATGCGACACAGCAAGGCGATAAGCTGCTTCTACTCGCCAATGCAATGAATTCAGACGACCATGCTCACGAAATTACTGATGTAAAGTGGACCGTCAAAGACCGCAAAGAGCCGTGGGCAATACTCGAAGGTAAGATCATCAACCGCACGGGAGTGCAACAAGCAGACCATGAGGTGTACGTAGAGCTAAATCCTCACAACGAACTGTTCTCGCAAAGAATAGACACTACCGACCGCACTCACGACGTTATGCTCCCACCCCGGTGCCGCATCGTACGCGAAGTGAGTGTGCAACTGCCAGCAGGCTGCAAGGTTATGATACCTCCTTCGAAGAAATTCGACATGCCACAAGGAACGATGGAGTGCACCTTTACAAAGAAAGACAACTGCGTCATATTGCGCCGTGTACTCACCATTCACCAACGTCTCTTACCCAAGGCGGACATCATGAAGTGGAACAACATGCTAAGCAAATGGAACGATGCATGCAACGAACAGCTGGTAATCACGAACCTAAACTAAAAAACAGATATCATGAACAGAGTAAGTAAAATGAGAGTGTGCCTATGCACGTTGCTGTTGATAGGCACAACATGCATGTATGCAGACAAGTTGGAGAAGTACAAAGCCTTTGCCGATACCATTAGGAAAAACGTATGGGCGATGGATCTCCCACAATTCAAAAACACCAACATCCCTTCCAAGTACAAGAATGAGAGTGCAGTCATCGTGGCGTCCTACCGCGACGTGAGCGTTGCCCAGAAGTCGCACTTGAATCTCCTCACTGTAATCAATTTGAGCTTCAAGATGAAGCGAAACATTATCTCCAGCGACCTCAATCGTGTATGTATACACATTAACGACCAAGCTGCACTTAAGAAATATTCCGAGTTTGACTTCATTTCCTATTACCAACGTTACCGATTGGGTTGGAGCGAGAAAGTGCAGCATGTACTCGGAGTAAGAGTCATTAAACCCGATGGTACTATAAGGGAAGTCAGCACAGATGACTATGTGAATACTGCAGAAGGAAAAAATGACAAAGAGAAAGGGCAGAAATTAGCGGTGCCAGGATTGGCTGTAGGTGACAACATTGACATTTTCACCTACGAAGAGAAGAAATTAGAGGAGCATACCATGGAACCGTTTATCATCTCTTATCAGGAAGAATATCCTATACTTTGGAAGAAGGTGCACTGCACGTTAGACAAAGACCTCACCTCACAATATCGAACACTAAACGGTGCTCCAGACTTCAAACAGAGTACCGATGAGGACAAGAATATCATCCTTGATGCTGAAGTGACTAATGTGGAAACAACCAACCCAGACCTATGGTATCATGAGTTGGAGCACTCACCTATGACGATACTCAACATTCAGGGTAAACGACTCAAAGGAGAGTTTATCCCACCCAGCTCCAAATACAAAGGACTACATGCCAATCCCAAAGCCAAGGACATACAGGATGACGCTTTAGAGTTTTATCGTGTAGCGACATTAGATTATTTCGGCAACCTTGAACTCAGAAAATACTGCAAGGCAGCTAAAAAACAATTTCCGAACATCACCGATAGAGCCGACTATATCTACGACCTTTTGTGCTTCACATACGCCAAGGATCGTATAACAGATGCTTCGCTCCGCAGATTCGCCTACAATCTTCAGTTGCGACTCTTACAGGCTGGAATTAAGAAAACCAGAATAGGTATCACCACGCTGGACGGTTGCGAACCCATCGATCAGCTGTCTGTTTATGCCAATGGCGTGCCGTTCCTCTACCTCAAGGAGGGTGAACGTTACTATTCGTGGTGTCCATCAATTAACATAGCAGGAGAATTGAGAGCTGACATGCAAGGGCGCAAAGCCATTCTCCAACCCGAAAATAGCAAAGAAGCTAAAAAAGATTATCCTGTCTTTGTGCTGCCTGCCAGCAAAGCTGAGGACAACCAAAGTGTCTATACGCTCAAAACAAAGATAGAAAACGGTACGGAGTTGGCGATTAACCATGAGCATCGTGCCACTGGCACCATCCGCGAACAACTCGGCACAGAGATACTTACATTGAAAGACGTGTACGACTCATACCTCGACCGAATGACTGATGCCAAGCCATTTACAGAGGCACTGGGAAAGAGAAAGGCAGAAGCCGAACAGCAAACACTGGACAAGGCAAAAGAAGAGCAACAGGAATGGCTCAAAGATTTAGTGAAAAGCTATTGGGACAATACACCGAAAAACATCAGAGACTGCAAAATCGTATCGGTGGGTAGCTCCAAGAAAAACCGTAACCTGACCTACACCGCCAACTATTCCATGGAGGGAATGGTAAAAAAGGCTGGGCGCAACCTCATCATCTCAACTGGTAAACTACTGGGAGGAATGCTAAAAGTGGAAGGACAAGAACGCCACCGCACTGCCGATATTGATATGATTTCGCCACGACAAACAATATGGAATATAGAAATAGCACTGCCCGAAGGATACAAGGTGTCGGCAGATGCATTAGAGCAACTTCACAAGAACGTGACCAACGAGTGTGGCTCCTTTGTCTCCAAAGCTTCAACTGCAGATGGCAAGCTGCTCATCAACGTGGTGAGAACCTACAACCACAAGCATGAACCAGCTGCCAACTGGGACAAACTGCTAAGAATTATTGATGCCACCAACGAGTTTACGAACATACAGACGGTCATCAAGATGTAAGCATGTAAAATATTTAGGCTGGTTCTATATATACGGTGGTAATTTATAGAACCAGCCTTTAGTTTCGTATTTAGATATGAAGTAATCATAGCGCAAGATGTAAAAGCTGCACACTCGTTGTTATTCTCAACAATCTGCATAAGCTAATCGTCTGATTCTGCATCAGTGATTTCATCCACTAACGCTATGACTACTATCATCAGAATTCTTTTTTATACCGTCTCCTTTTCTCAACTTCTGTAAAATACAGAAATAAGCAACGCTTTTTAGGAAAAGGAGCAACCAGAGTACTTTCTTTTTAGGGTGATATAGTGACCACTAAAAACACCAACAAGACTGTGTATGCAGCATTGGAGGTATGCTAAATGGAAAGCTCATCAATGCTGAATTTTCTTTACAAAGTGCCTCTCATAACTCGCATAAAATCAACCAACAGCAAAGTTGGTCGCAAATATGCGAGTTATGAGCAAGGTTTGTAATTTATTGTTATTGAACACGTTACACAAATATCAACTCTTTTCAATCCAATTCCTGCCCCTTTTTGGCGATTGAAGCATTGAGATAAGCCTGCTATTTGCATGCTTTAATGCTG
>NZ_JRPQ01000027.1 GCF_000762405.1 Hoylesella timonensis S9-PR14
AGCGATGTCAATGCCTGGCAGCCAGAGAACATACCGCTCATGTTGCTGACGTTTTCGGTGTTAAGGTTTCGTATGCCCTCAATGTCTTGCAAATTGATGCAATATTCGAACCAAGATAGGGTACTGGTGGGACGGTACTTGGAAAAGGAAATGTCAAACACAACGTGCTTAATATTTTTCTGGGGTGTACTATAATAACCTGCCCAACCGGGGATATACCAGGGGTAGCTGGGCATATTGTAGATGCGTTCATAATTCTGACGGGTGCTGCACTGATTGTCATAATAAAAAGTGAGCGTTTGGTCGGGTGTTAATACGGCATAAGCCTCTGCTGGCTCAGGCAGGCTTGTGAAGTAACCTGTGGTGGGGTTAGCCATCTCAATGCCCGTTTTGCTTGCGTCGAACGAAGTGTTGGTACCTTTCAGTTGCGTACAGTTTTTAAACATATCATCTCCAACTTTGTAACCAACCTTCCAGTTACTGTTGCAGAAAATAGTGGTCAGTGAAGTGCAGTCCAAGAACATGCCGTACATGCCGGTGACGTTTTGGGTATTGAATTTGCTCACATCGAGCGATGTCAATGCCTTGCAGCCTTCGAACATACCGCTCATGTTGCTGACGTTTTGGGTATTGAATTTGCTCACATCAAGC
>NZ_JRPQ01000028.1 GCF_000762405.1 Hoylesella timonensis S9-PR14
CTTTGTAAAGAAAATTCAGCATTTATGATCCTCTAATACAGCGCATCACCAATTTCTCCTACTAACAGTAAAATATCATGACATTTCATTCTTTAACAACGAAAAACACAAAAGAATCTAAAAACATTACCGCCAAAGAAATTTCACGAAAGAACGTCCCATTCTACCTAAAAAAACAAAAAACATAGTTACAGTCATTCTCTTTTGACGATAGTTTGGAGAGAGACTACAACGTATTTCTTTCCTTTCGTTTGAACGTCCACGTTCTTTGTCCTTTTTTATATTGTACTTACATTTTCGTTTTTTCTGTTTGTTTCGTTTTTTGATTTCTTCTACGCTGTTTACAACAACAAAAGATATTGTTTTTGCGTGAAAGAGCCACGCATTTTCGTGCGTTACTTTTTGTTATCTTGTGTATTTCATTTAACTTTGCAAAATAAAAATATCAATGAATTATGGAAAAGACAACGCTCAAAAGAGAATTTGCTTCAAAACTGTTACAAATCAAAGCCATAAAGCTTCAGCCTAACGAACCATTTACTTGGGCATCGGGTTGGAAGTCTCCGTTTTATTGCGATAACCGCAAGACACTTTCATTTCCTGCGGTACGTACGTTTGTAAAGATAGGTATGGTCCATGCCATTTTGGAGCATTTCCCCGAGGTGGATGTCATCGCAGGTGTAGCAACGGCAGGCATTCCGCAAGCTGCCCTCATCGCAGATACGTTGAATTTACCGCTGGTTTATGTTCGTAGCAAACCCAAAGACCACGGACTTGAAAACTTGATAGAAGGTGAATTAAAGCCCAATGCAAAGGTCGTGGTGATAGAAGACTTGGTGTCTACGGGTGGTAGTTCGCTGAAGGCAGTAGAGGCTTTGCGCAAAGCAGGTGCCGATGTTGTGGGCATGGTGGCATCGTTTACATACGGTTTCCCCGTTGCAGCAAAAGCTTTTGAAGAGGCGAACCTTCAATTAGTTACTTTGACAGATTATGAAAACATGGTTGAAGAAGCCTTGTCCATTGGTTATATTCAAGAGCGTGACTTAGACTTGTTACACCAGTGGCGTGAAGACCCTGCCAATTGGAGAAAGTAGCCACCGAAGACTTGTCAACAACTTACCAACTTTTTTATTCATTTATCAAAAACCATATAAGCATGTCTGCGAAATTTGAAAGTTCTATTCGAGAGATTCCTTATCCCCAACTGGCAGTGTACCAAATGTTGAGCGATCTTAGCAACTTGGAGAAAGTTCGGGATAAGATACCTGAAGATAAACTCAAGGATTTGAATTTCGATGCCGACTCGGTGTCGATCAATTCCCCCTTGGGTGCCGTGCAATTGAATATTATTGAGCGTGATGCACCTAAATGTATTAAGTTCCAAACACAGCAAAGTCCCATTCCACTCACGTTGTGGATACAAATAGTGCCTGTGACAGCACAATCAAGTAAGATGAAATTAACAATTCAGGCAGAAGTCAATATGTTCATGAAGGGGATGATAAAGAAACCTTTGCAAGAGGGGATTGAGAAAGTGGCAGACGTGTTACAAATGATTCACTATGAATAAAGTCGTTATCTTTTTTTGTATCGTACTTTTATGGGTTTCTTGTGGCGACAGTAAAGAGGAATTCAGTTCTGTAAGATGTCACCTGTTGGTGAATAATCAAGAACATCAAGATGCGACACTTGCAAGTGCCATGAATCCTGCATCACCGGGCGTGTTCTGTTTAATTCAACAAACGATGAAAGCTGGTGCACCTCATTTCTTTTTTAAGAACAATCAGGGCAACCAGAGCTTGTCCATCTTCCATGCAAAGGAGCAACGTATGCACTTTATCATCGGTTATAACAACGGTGTGATTGTGGGCTATGGCAATCTTGACCAGCCCGCTATTTTCTATGCATACGACTACCAATGCCCAAACTGCTTTGATTGGCGTCAGATACCTCGGAAAGATTACCCTTTAAGTTGTTCGTCTACGGGCATTGCTTCTTGTAAGGCATGTCACCGAACTTATAATCTTAATACTGGTGGAAATATTGTTCAGGGAGAACCGGGGTATAAATTAACTCGATACCGAGCAACGACCACTGGTCCTCATGGAGTACTAAGCGTCAATTAAACATCTTTTCAGAATCAACTGCTGATGATAGAAACTCACATTCACCCACAATCTTGTAAAATTCAAGCCATAGAAGATGGACATGAAGTGGGACTGCTTGAATTTGAAATACATGAAAACATTCTCACGATTACGCATACCTATGCTTATCAAGAAGGGCGGGGCATCGGGAAAGTGTTGATGTCGGCAGCCATTGCCTATGCACGGGAACAGCATTATAAGATACTTCCCGTTTGTTCGTTTGCACGCGTCATTCTACAAAGAAACGACGCCTACAAGGACTTATGGATAGATGAAGAACAGACGACTTGACATCCTTACATTGTCTTTGAACCACGATTCTTCCGTGAAATGGTTTTGTGGCAATGTTTTTTAGTTTCTTCTGTGTATTTCGTTGTTTAAGATAAGGTGTCACGGTGCTTTTCTGAGTAACTCAGAGAGAAGGGTTTGTTAGCGATAAAAAGCGTGGAGCATCGGTGGTTTTGGCTTTCAGTATTACGCAGAGCGTTCCAACCCTTTTCGTCTATAAAGCCAAATTTCAACACTATTGATGATGTTTTGCCAAAGGATGTAACAGCCCGGACCAACCGATGCAATGGGGTTGAGATAGGTGTAGGCAATCCAAATCGCAAATGCGGTGTTCTTTTGTCCAAGGGCTTGACCTGCATTGACCGTCGCATCGAAGCGCTGTCCAATCATTCTGCCAGCAGCAAACTGTGTGATACATAGTACAAGCCCAAGCAAGCCAATAAGGACAAGGAAAGAAGTGGTTGTCTCAGCGTGTACAATGTTTTTCAGTGTTGTTCCTGTAACAATCATTAGCGAGCATCCCCAAAGGTAGTAAGACAGGTCTTTTATACCGATGACCCACCGATGAAATCGATGAAAATGGTGCTTTACGATGTAAGCCATGAACATCGGAACAACCAACACGATACACACCTCGTTTAATATTTTCAGGAAGGCACTAAGAAAGGTGATATGTTCGGAATGCTCTATCAGTGGGAAGCAAATGGGTATGAGTAATGCTGTGATGAAGTTAGAGAGAAAGGTATACGTCGTCATCTCTTCCAAATTTCCACCTAACTTCTGTGTCACTACTGCCGCAGCCGCCGCACAGGGACCAATGATACAGGTGAGTAAGGCTTCCATGAGGATAAGAGCGTTGCCTGTTAGCTTGCATCCCAAGATAACAATCATGATGAGCAAAACAAAGACTACTTGGAAAACACCCACCCAAAAGTGCCATTTCACCGGTATGAGGCGTCTAAAATCTACCTTGCAGAAGGTAACAAATAGAATGAGGAACATGAAGAGAGGGAGGATAGCGTCCATGATAGGAGCAAAAAAAGTGGCTGCTCCATCTAACGGGGGAATGAAAGCAAACACACTGTAAGTCGTCATGCCAATTGCCATAGAGATAGGTAACGTCCAGTTCTTGATAAATCTAATAATGCTCATATTTCTTTTATTTGACGGTGCAATATTCGTAAAAAATATTGAGACTGACAAATCTTTGCCCCTTTCGTTTATTAGTCTTGGGTAAAGTGCGTTGTTGTTATGCGCAAAAATGAGGCGGAGGATAGGTTGGTAATCGGAATAAATTTCGTATCTTAGCACTCTCAAAAGTGAGCATCCCATGAAAGGGGATGTTTGCAAACTAAAAACTCATGATTACAACCTATGAAATTCGGAAAATTTTATCTTAAGACTCAACTGCTGGCTCTTGTGTTGGCTGGCTTCAGTATGTCTGTTTCGGCAGCGCAAGACTCTTTCACCCAGTTTGTCAATCCATACATCGGTACTGGCGGGCATGGACATGTGTTCCTTGGTGCCAACGTACCGTTTGGTGCAGTGCAGTTGGGACCGACACAGATTACACGTGGGTGGGATTGGTGTTCTGGCTATCATTATAGCGACTCACTCATTATCGGCTTTGGACACATGCACCTTAGTGGTACTGGCATTGGCGACTTGGGCGATATTGCCTTTCTACCAACGTTCGATGCCAAGACTTATACCGAGCGATTCTCGCACGATGCCGAATATGTGCGCCCAGGTTATTATACCGTTCGACTGGCAGACAGCAAAATCTTGGTAGAGTTAACGGCTACCCAGCGAGCAGGTATGCATCGCTACACCTATCCATTGAGTAGCAAACAGCCCTTGTTAAAACTGAACTTGAAACAAGGTATCGGTTGGGATAAGATGACAAAGTGCCAACTCACACAGGAAAATCCAACCACTGTAAGTGGCTATCGCTTATCAGAAGGTTGGGCAAAAGATCAGCGTGTGTACTTCGTGGCAGAGTTCTCACGTGCCGTGAAATTGCAAGAGATGCAAGCCGACAGCGTGGGTGTCTTTTCTTTTGATGATGCCACAAAACCTTTGTTGGTGAGGGTGGGTATCTCTGCGGTGAGCGTGGATAATGCAAAAGCCAATCTGAGAGCAGAAATAAAAGACTGGAATTTTGACAGAGTGGCACAAGAAGCTGATGCTGCATGGAACGATGAATTGGGGAAAATTAAGGTTGAAACGCCGAATTTAGATGACAAGACGATATTCTACACGGGCTTATATCACACCATGATAACCCCTTCTGTCTTCTCAGATGTGAATGGGCAATATCGTGGAAGTGATGGAAAGATTTATCAGGGTGATTTTGTCAATTATACGACCCTTTCACTTTGGGACACTTATCGGGCTGCCCATCCATTGATGACGATTATTCATCCAGAAAAGCAACGTGACATTGCACAGACATTTTTGCATATCTTCCAGCAGCAAGGAAAACTTCCAGTTTGGCATCTTGTAGGCAATGAAACCGACTGTATGGTGGGTAATCCCGGGATTCCAGTGCTTGCCGACATCGTTCTCAAAGGCTTTGATGTAGACAAGAAAGCCGCTTATCAGGCAATGCGCACCTCTTCGTTGCTTGATGAGCGTTCGTTAGACAACCTCAAAAAGTTTGGTTACATTCCTTGGAATCGAGACTCTACCTTTGAAACCGTGGCAAAAGGTTTGGAATATGCCTTGGCAGATGCCTGTGTTGCTAAGGTAGCCAAGTTGTTGGGAGAGAAAAAAGACTATCAATATTTCTTCAATCGCAGCAAGTCGTACAAATATTATTTCGACAAGAAAACAGGTTTTATGCGAGGTGTCGACAACGGAAAGTTCCGTGAACCATTCAATCCCTTCCATTCTTCACACCGTAATGACGATTATACCGAGGGAAACGCCTGGCAATATACATGGCTTGTGCCTCATGACGTGCCAGGACTGATTAAACTTTTTGGTGGGAAACGCCCGTTTGTCACTAAGCTTGATTCGCTGTTCACTATCTCCGGAGATTTGGGAGCGAATGCTTCTCCAGACATTTCGGGTTTGATCGGACAGTATGCACATGGCAATGAGCCAAGCCACCACATCTTATATATGTACAACTATGTGGGGCAGCATGATAAAACGGCAGAGAAAGTACGTGAGGTGCTGAAGACTATGTACCACAATGATTTCGATGGACTGAGTGGAAATGAAGATGTGGGACAGATGTCCGCATGGTACATCCTCTCTTCTCTGGGCATCTATCAAGTAGAGCCTGCAGGTGGACGATACATGTTCGGTTCGCCTTTGTTTGACAAAGCTGTCGTGAATGTCGGTAAAGGCAAAACTTTCACTATCATTGCGCATAACAACAGTGCTAAAAACGTGTATGTCCAGCAAATCAAGTTGAACGGACGTCCGTACAAAAAGTTGTATATTGATTACAAAGATATTGTCTCTGGTGGTACGCTCGAGTTCTTCATGACAGACAAGCGACCATAAGATTCTCAAAAAGAATATATTATTATAAAATATACATTTTTTTTGTAATTACAATTTTTTTTTATTACTTTTGCACGGATATATATAAATGTGAGGGGGTGCGCAGAGTCAACCAGCAAGTGCAAAATTATAAAACGTATTTGAAGAATTCACACTT
>NZ_JRPQ01000029.1 GCF_000762405.1 Hoylesella timonensis S9-PR14
CACTTCGCTTTATCCTCTCAGGGTCGCACGAGGATATGCTCAAACTTGAAAGCGATAATCGCTTAGGAGAATGGTGCGACAGCACGATGCAGTGGCTTTACACCACCTTTGGAAAGGAAAATGTAGTGGCAGCCACACTACATGCAGACGAGGAAACTCCGCATATTCACGCAACGGTAGTCCCCATCGTACAAGGGGAAAGACGGAAAGCCAAGACAGAAGCTGAGAATGGCAAGCGAAAGTACAAGACAAAGAAAGGCAAGGTACGACTTTGTGCAGATGATGTGCTTACTCCTAAGAAATTAGAGGAGTACCAAACCACATACGCAGAACAGATGAAAGCTTTCGGGCTGGAAAGAGGGGTGTACGGTTCGGAAGCCAAGCACCGCACCAATATGGAGTATTACAAGGAACTGCTCAAAGAGACGAAACAGAAACAACTTGAGGAGGAAGAGTTAATCAAGAAAATCAAGGAGTTGGAGAAGCAGGCAGGGAAACTTCGTGTAAAGGGGACACTCTACTCGCTTTTTGGGAATACGGAACTTGACAAGGCAGAAAAACGCGTCGGAGAGTTGGAATGGGAGATGGAGCAACAGAGGTTTCTTTCTGAAAAGGAGAATGCCGAAATCCGTAAGGAGGTTATACTCCTGCAAGATACCGTCAAAGCCAAAGACAAGACCATAGCTGAACAGCAAAAGGAAATCAAGGTGTATGAGGAAGAGCGAGGTTTTATCAAGCGATTCTTTCATAGCTTCTATCTCTTGCTTAATATTCGTTTGATGCTCCGCAAGATGGGATTTGATGATGATACAGTAGTGAAGATGCACCAAAGGCAGGTGGCAGTACGTAGTACGGCTACGGCATATTCAGGAATGTACAAACGCAACTTCACGGAGGAGAATGCAGAACTCCGTATCACGACTAACGAGAAGCGTCAGCCAATTCTTACTATCAATGGACTATCAGTTTCCGATTGGTGCGAACAGAAATGGCAACAACTCATTCACCGTAACCGCTCGCAACGACTGTAATCTCTTTTTTCTTTCACAGACAAGAAGAAAAACACGAAATAACGCTCACTTTTCCACACAAAGTGTTACCTTTGCGAGTGAAATAGTGAGCGTTCTTTGGTTATACAAAGCAATGAACTTTCAAGCATATCGCTCATTTCTAAATCGTTACCTATACGACCTGCATTTAATCGCAGAACCTTGTACTTTAGGCACTTAGCCCGAAATCATATTTTTGTTATGGACAAAATTAGCAATTTTTATTGATATAACTTCTAAATACTAAATATTTAGAAG
>NZ_JRPQ01000030.1 GCF_000762405.1 Hoylesella timonensis S9-PR14
TTTTTTTTTGCAACACTAAGATAAGTGAAAATTCTGACATGGCAAAATCCTGAGCAACTTTATGTTGCTCAGGTACTTAAAAAGTTTAATTTATAATAGTGTTGCGGAATTAAGGTAAAATAAGTTTTTTCTTGGTGGTTACAATTATTTTTCGTAATATTGCAATGAGTAACTTTGCCTAGTGTAATATTCGAACTTTCAAATATTTGGGTATAACAAGTTATCAAGCATATTTACCAAGTGATTTTAACAGCAAAGTTAAGCTGTTGCACAGAAAAAGGTTGATGAATGTTGATGAATAAAATATATGGAATCATACTTTTATTGCTCATTCCCTGTATGACGTATGCCCAGGCGGCACCGACTAAATTATGGGGAGAAGTGAAAAACACCTCTGGCGAGGCGATGGACTTTGCCAGTATTGTGGTGATGAATCCTAATCTGCCCAACAAGATACTCGCATCAACATATACAGGTGATGATGGCAAATATCAGATTACTGTACGTTGCGACTGTGACAGTCTGATGCTTCGTGTGTCACGGATAGAAATGAAGTCTGTTGTCATGAAGATACCCAACCGTTCGGGAGAATTCAATATTGAGATAGATGCAAAAACAATTGAGTTGCAAGAAGTTACAGTAAAGGCGAAGAAAGTGTATTCACGAGGCGATACCATTAATTATAACGTAGCTTCTTTCCTTTCTTCATCTGACCAGACCATCGCAGATGTCCTGAAGAAAATGCCTGGCATTACCGTTTCAAAGAATGGACAGATTTCTTATCAGGGTAAACCCATCAAGAATTTCTACATAGAGGGGCTTGACCTTATGAAAGGTCATTACGGCATTGCCACAAACAGCATAGACCCAAAGAATGTGGGGTCAGTACAAGTGTTAGAGAGCCATCAAGACATAAAAGCTTTAAAAGGGCTGCAACCAGAGGAGCAAGCTTCTATTAATATACGGCTGAAAGAGGGTGTGAAGGGAGTGCTCAACCTGATTGCAACGCTAGGAGGAGGATATGGCAATGAGACACTATGGAACAATGCTGCCATTGCCACCTATTTCAAGCGCAACAAGCAGTTTTTTGCCACATATAAAGGGAATAATAGCGGCGAGGATTTGTCGCAGGAACTTTATTCTTTCGATGAGGACTATTCACGGACGAGCACGATTTCCTCCATTACAATGCCATCTGTTCCGGGAATAGACAAACGTCTCTATTATTTCAATCGCTCACATAGCATCACTTTCAATAACGCTTATCGTGTTGGGAAGTTTGGCGAGTTGGGAGTCAATGCGGCGTATTTTCACGACAAAGACAAACGGAGCCATTGGTCGAACATCAGCAATATCCTGCCCGATGGTTCTAAGAATGTAGTCGAAGAGGTTATGACGGGAACGGCAAAGCAAGAAAAGGCTTATGGAGACATAAGCTACTTGGACAATAGAGATCAACACTATATGAAGGAGCAGGTTAAGTTCGATTGGGACAGAACTCATGCCAATAGCCGAATAGTGGCAGGGGATAAACCCATTGACCAGTTGGGCATGGTTGATTCGTATCGTCTGCTCAATAAATTTCATCTCACTAATCGTAGTTCAGAATATAAGGGTTATGAATTTCTCTCTCTCATCAACCTTGAAAAGCGTCCTCATTCCCTTGTGGTTTCTCCAAATCTTTTTTCTGAAGTTATTCCAATCACAGTGTTGGACCAGCAAGTAGACATTCATCATTTTTCCACAGAAAACAACTTTTGTTTGCTTTCGGCATGGAGAATAGGCGAGGTAAACATACATCCTTCTGCCACTATAGATTACCAACATAACACATTGAGCAGCTCACTGGCAAATTTCAGAAATGATTTGAAGTTCAATTTCATCAATGCTGGATTTGGAGCAAGAGCTACATATAATAGAGAGAAGTTGTATGTCTCTTTCAATATGCCCATACGATACAAGTATTTCCAACTGGAAGATATAGTGAAAGGTCAAACGACAAAGAAATCCGGATTACGTGTAGAACCCAATATTTCCCTTACTTATAATATCAATAGTAATCATCAATTAAATTTGAACTCCAATATTTCATATTCTACTCCGATTATTGAGAATTTGTACACAAACAATATCCTTACCTCCTATCGACAGCTCTCTGCATACGACGTTACAGGATTGTTTGAGGGGCTTAGTCAATCTTCTTCTTTGGGCTATTCATTCAAGAATATCCTTACGATGACTTTTGCGGGAATTGATTTGTTATGGTATCATCAGAAACCCGAAGTGCTTTATGGCTCCTACTATGATGATATTTCCATGCGCACAATCAGCCGGCACACCAAAGAAAAAGCCAACACTTTTACGGCAAAACTCCACGGAAGTCAAGGGTTCGATTGGAAACAATTGAAAGTCGGTGCATCATTATCTTATTCTTATTACGACAATCCGTTGCTGTTACAAGATGTGGTGCTTCGATATACAGGCAGGGCTATAGCTGCAAATATGGACATCACTATTGCTCCATTCAAATGGCTCTCTGTTTCTTATCAAGGTGGGTATTATCAGATGAAGACGCAACAAAATGAAGGACAACGCTTGCCCTGGTTGCGTACAGTAAACAACAGTGCTTCTTTGAATTTCACTCTGCCTGCTGGAATAATGTTCTTAACCTCTCTCAATCATTATTATAACAACTTCAACAGTGGGGACAAGTCATTTCTCTTGCTGAACGCAGAAGCAAATTACACCATCAAACGTTTTAGCTTTGCACTTTCTTGCGATAATTTGCTTAATCTTAAAACATATTCGTATTCGAATAAGTCGGCTCTCACCGAAACTCGCTCTGTTTATAATATCCGTCCTCGCTCCATATTGCTGAAAGTTAGATTTAGAATAATATAAAACCATTTAAGATATGAAAAAGCTCTTTATTATCATTGTTTATATGTTCATGTCATTTACAGTTCATGCACAGATAACAGCTCCGTTTCCGCAAAACCTTCAAAAGAAGAGTGCTATTGACACGGCACGATACAAGGTTACATATAATTTGAAATATAAAAATCATCCCGCCGACAAAAATTATCTCAGCGACGTGCGCAATGTATATATAGGGAAACGTTATGTAAGAGATTTTAGCGACATCATATTCCATTTCGATTCACTCTGCACAGAAGCTTCCAGGCATGGAGCTGTGACACGAAGCAACATTCAAGGAAATCCATGGCCAATAGAATTAATCGTTGAAGGTGGCAAAAAGGCAGACATTAAATATCGTATGCCACTACAAACTGGTGTGTTGAATTTCCAACAGGACCTGCCTCTGTTCAATTGGAAATTCATAGAGGGAACAGACACGATTATCGGCTACCCATGCTCGAAGGCGACAGTCTCGTTTGCAGGCAGAAATTATACTGCATGGTACACTCAAGAAATCCCGTTGCCATTTGGACCATATAAATTCGGTGGTCTCCCTGGATTAATTTTAAGAATACAAGATAGTGAAGAACAGTATATTTGGGAGGCTATTGGCTTTGAAAGATCAAACGCCCAGATATTGACATACAAATATGAAGGAGAGAAAAAATGCTCTGTAGAAGAAACGAGTAAAACAATCGCTCGCATATTCAAATCACCGCTATCTTTCATCTCTGCAAGTATGGGCGGAGGAAAAATCACAATGCTTGATAAAAATGGAAAGGTAAAGAAATCAAATGATGCGGATAGTTATACCATTCCATACAAATCGTTAGAGATTGAAGATGAATAAAAATCAAATTGATATGTCAAGATCAGTTGTAAAGCAACTGATGCGTTTAATAAATTTAAGTTTAACCTCAAATCCGCAACTAAGCCCTTGAACGTCCTTATTGCGTTTACACGTCCTC
>NZ_JRPQ01000031.1 GCF_000762405.1 Hoylesella timonensis S9-PR14
AAATAATAACCAATCATGAGTAATAGTTCTTCACACTCTGATAGGAACCAATCTGCCATCATAAAAACAAAACTGAGCGATGAGAAAACCATCCAAGCCATTCAGGAGAACCCCTACATGCAGTACCTGCTTGGGCTTGAGAAGTGTACGGAAAAGCCGGTATTCGTTCCAGAGTTTTTCGTTTTTGGGAACTATCGGCTTTTAATTGGGGAATTTTATCTAAATTTGCAAAGACGAGACGACGTCATTGATGAAACGACAGGAATGATTGACGCATCTCGATTCACTATCTATACGAATAGATTCACTATCCATACGAATATATGATAAGTAAAGCCAAACTGAAATACATCCATTCGCTGAAATCGAAAAAAGGAAGAGTGGCACAAGGAACGTTCATTGCAGAAGGTCCTAAGGTGGTTGGAGACCTCCTTTCCACCTTTCAACCAACGATGATGTTTGCAACCCCTCATTGGCTACAAGATATTCACAACCAAGAGCGCCTGACTCATTTTCAGCAAATGGGCGTGCCGATTGAAACGGTAACCAACGACGAGCTCACCAAGATAAGTTGCCAACAACATCCGCAAGAGGTTTTGTGTGTGTTTGAAATGAGAAAGAGTCACTTAGCCTTTGACCCCTCTCGGCAACTCATACTTGCCCTTGACGACATACAAGACCCTGGCAATCTTGGCACCATTGTTCGCATTGCAGACTGGTTTGCGATACCCACCATTCTATGCAGTGAGAACACGGCAGACATTTACAACCCCAAGGTAGTGCAGGCAACCATGGGAAGTTTGGCTCGGGTGAACGTTGTTTACTTGGATTTGGAAAATTATATCCGCCAACATGCGTCCATGTTTCCTGTGTATGGAACGCTATTAGATGGAAAAGACATCTACCACGAAAATCTTGGAAGTCATGGACTCATTGTGATGGGTAACGAAGGGAATGGCATTTCAGCAGCGATAAGAACATTTGTAAACAAACCGCTTTACATTCCCAACTTCGCCAAGAGTGCGAACAGAGCAGAGAGCCTGAATGTAGCCATTGCGACAGCCATTACTTGTAGTGAATTTAGAAGAAGAGAGTGAACGAACAAATAACAAGATAAAAAATGGAAAAAGAATTATATAAGAATCGCAGTATATCCTCTTGTATCAAAATGGCTTACCTGCTATTTTGCTCAAATGTAATGACCATTCTCCGAAGAAATTGGTTGCCACTCCTTGCTTTTGCCATCATGGAAGGCGTTGTTACGGCGTGGTTGATCCAGCATGGTAATTCCCTTTTGGAAGACAACAGGGGCACCAGCTTTTTTGTCCTATCCTCCTTATTGTCTTTGCTGTATGTTGCCGCCATGGTTTGGTATATGGGCTGCACCACCAACCTACTCAATGAAAACGGATTTAGATGTAACCTTCTGAGGAATCTAAAGCTAACCGTGTTCATAGGACTTATTTTCATCGTGCTATTTGTGGGTGCCATTGCTTGGCTGCTCACTACGCTGCAACCCATTGCAACAGGACATGAGATGCAGCAGACAGGCACAACTGTTCAAATGTGGATTTTCCCACTCTGCTTACTCGTTTTCGCTCTTCTCTTGCTACCGTTGAGTTATTCGTACATGAATTATATTCAAGCCCCCAAAGCCCGTTTCAAGACTCATGTCATTGGAGGTTATTTTTCGGGATGGAGGCATTTCGGATATATTTTCTCTACACAGCTTTTGTTTGGAGTGATTGTCTTTTTCCTCACCATATTAGTAGCAATGCCCTTGTATCTATTGGTGTTTAGTTATACACTTTCACAACAAGGTGTTTTGCAAGGAGATGTGAACACGTTACCTTCGTATTTCCCAATTCTACTTTACGGTTGCTCCATCCTTACAGGGTTTATCCTCATCGCCATCATGACCGTGGGCGTTTACGTCAATTACTATATGTATGGCGCAATTATTGCTAAAAAGAAAGCCCGTCGCCAGCGAAAAGAAATACAAACAAAAACAAGTGAGGGATAACAGTCCTGTTGCGAAAAGCAGTGCTCAATCTCGGAGCAAAAAGCCTAAAGGCTGGTTCTATAAATTAGCTTTGTTAGATTTTGGACTTATTTTTGAGATCAAAATGTAAGTGAGTGAAGGAGTGTAGCGAGCTACACGACTGATTGAACTTGCATTTTGAACTAAAAAGAAGCCAAAAGATAATAAAACGTATTTCATAAAATTTGCTCACAATATACGGTGATAATTTATAGAACCAGCCTAAACATGGAAGCGATGCTTGCGTTTGGCTTCTCTGGGAGTTTGAAGACCAAACCCTCCTCCTAAACCACCTTTTGCTACGCCACGGTATTGTGCATAACGCGCCCGAATCTTATTGACGTAGTCGTAAGTTTCAGCCCCACGCATATACCCGTATTTAACAACTGGGTCGAGGTAATATTTAGGTTCGCTGAGCTTTAGGATATAGGCTGACACATGGTTCCAGCTATACGGATTGCCGCCATATTTCTTCGTGAGCGCCATGGCATCGCGCACATGGAAGAAGCCACCGTTATAACTGGCTAACACAAAATATTGTCGTTCCTGCACATTTCGAACATCGTTGAAATGCACGCTCAACTCTTTCAAATATTTTGCTGCAGCTGCAATATTCTGTTCAGGATTTTCTATTTGAGACATCGGTAAGCCCAAATGAGCGGCTGTGCCAGGCATAATCTGCATCAGTCCTCTCGCTCCTGCCCATGAGCGAGCGCGAGGGTCGAAGGTAGACTCTTGGTAACACTGTGCTGCCATCAGTCGCCAATCCCAACGAGCAATGGGTGCATATAGCTGGAAATAGTGATCATAATTTGAAATGATACCTTTAGAACGATTCAACATGGGTGAGAAAACACGCCGTGTCACACTTCGAGTGGACAAGAGAAACGACTCCTCTTGTTGCGCTTGTGCAATGAACGCAGGCTTAAACCATTTGTTCAAGGTGTCTGCCAATGCCTCATTGTCTTTCCGCACTGCCCACTTCGTTTTCCCAGAATCTGTAGTAGGACCTGCAGAAACCAAGACATTTTTTTGTATGGGTAAGGGAAAGGCAATGATGTCGCCATCTCCCTGCTTGAGTTTGTTCACCATTTCTGCCGTGTCTTTACACAGATCTACACGCAAAGACACGCCTAAGCTGTGCGCAAACTTTTCACAGAGCAGGTATTGAAGTCCCATGCCTCTGCCACGATAATCATAATAAGTCTGCGGTCCTCGCATGGTGAGGACAATCAGTTCACCGTTTCTAACGATGTCATCTAACAAAAAGTTGTCGTTTGAAGCTAAGCTATCCGCTCCTAAAGTAGTACCCCAAGGAGTTTCAACAGGGACTTTCTCTTCACGACACGCACAAAGCAACATGACAACTGTCAAACAGGTAAGAAGCAAAAGTCGCCCAGTCACAAAAGTATGACGGAATAGATGCATGCTGCAAAAGTACGACAATTCTTGCATACCTCATTGCATTTCACTATATTTGCAATGCTTTTTAAGAACAAATAAGAATTGTTGCGGTATATGTGAAACGCTCCATTTGATGTAGCATCGCCTCTATACCCAAAGGAAAATGTTGAAGTGAAAGCATCACCGGAATCTAAATAACCTCAAATCCGCAACTATGCCCTTGAACGTCCTTATTGCGTGTACATGTCCTCTCATTACTGAATTTGCAAATAACTTGAACTTGAAGCACCCACTTCTGCCTACAATATCCCCTTACCCCACAATGTGACTTGAGGCA
>NZ_JRPQ01000032.1 GCF_000762405.1 Hoylesella timonensis S9-PR14
CTCAGATTTAATTTGTATCTTCGCCATGTCTATCGTCGGATTCTCTTGTTTTTTTTGCAACATTAAGATAAGTGAAAAT
Organism: Hoylesella timonensis S9-PR14; assembly: GCF_000762405.1. Taxonomy (GTDB): domain Bacteria; phylum Bacteroidota; class Bacteroidia; order Bacteroidales; family Bacteroidaceae; genus Prevotella; species Prevotella timonensis_A. The sequence goes on from NZ_JRPQ01000032.1 coordinate 80, forward strand.
TCTGACATAGTAAAATCCTGAGCAACTTTTTGTTGCTTAGGTACTTAAAAAGTTTAATTTATAATAGTATTGCGGAATTAAGGATAAATACGAATAATTTTAAAAGGAAGTGTTGATTATGAATATACTTGAAACTAACCATCTCACTTTTAACTACAGAAATCATTCTGTATTAGAAGACATTAACTTGAAGATTCCAGAAGGTTCCATTTATGGATACTTAGGCAAGAATGGAGAGGGTAAATCAACAACGATAAAGATACTTTTAGGATTGGAGCAAACTAAAATAAATACGGTATTTTTCAATAAAAAAGAATTTCATTCCAACAGATTGCATATCCTTCAAAATATAGGATGCTTGATTGAACAGCCATTCTTCTATGCAGATTTGAGTGCCTATGAGAATCTAAAATATTTGGATATACTATATCATTGTGGACAAAAACGCATTCAAGAGGTTCTAGAGCTTGTGAATTTGACTAAAGATAAAGACAAAAAAGTTAGAAAATATTCTACAGGAATGAAACAACGCTTGGGAATTGCGATGGCAATGTTTCATAATCCTAAATTACTCATTCTTGACGAACCTCTCAATGGACTAGATCCTCAAGGTGTTTTTGAAATGAGAGAGCTAATGCTCAAACTTAAAAGTAAAGGAAAAACCATTTTCATTTCAGGACATATCTTAGCTGAAATGGAGAAAATATGCACACACATCGGAATATTAAATAATAAAAGATTATTGTTTCAAGGAGAAATTAATAGTCTACTCAATCAGAAAAAGCAATCTTATTTAATACATACGGACCAACCGGAACGATGCATGAAGATATGTAAAGAACACTTGATTCCCACAAAAAGGATCTCTGATGGCACGCTTATTATAGAAATAGAGCAAGATGGTTCCTTTGACAGTTTTAAAAAATTAATGCAACAAAACCACATTCAAATTTTACTTTCAGATACATACCAAGAAAATTTGGAGTCTGTATTCCTTCATCTAATAAAAACCGACTTATGAAACCTATATCGTTCTTTACTATTCTTAAAAGTGAACACTATAAATTAAGATTTAATATTGCCATTTGGCTTTTCTTGCTATTTCCTTTGTTCATGACTTTATGCGTCGATATATATGTTTTGCATAAACATGCTGATGGTATCTATAATCCGGCAATAACTATTGATTATAATCCTTGGGTATGGGTATTGGGTAGATACATCTTCGACTCCTATGCTCTGCTTTATCCAATTCTTGCAGCCATTTTGAGTTATTCTTTATGCGATGTAGAATATAAGAATTATGGATTTAGACTTCTTTTTACAAGACCAATTAGCAAGCTGACAATTTATTCGAGCAAAATAGTCTTCCTTTTAGAGATTAACTTTATTTCTTTCCTTATAGGTTATCTTACTTTCCTCCTGTCTGGTTTTGCTCTGGATAAGTTATTACCTGGATATGAATTCTCCAGTTATAATGTTAATAACCTAATAGCTTCTTATTTCTCGTATTTGTTTATAGCACTTTCTGCTGTTTCACTTATACAATATTATCTTAGTTTGATTTTTAAGAGTTTTGTTTTACCTATTGGGTTTGCTAGCCTCATGACGATTTTTGGTATTATTGCTCAAAATAAAGATTATATCTACCTTATACCCTATAGTACAGTGTGGAGATTAAACTATTGTTTTTATAGCGGGATAATAAACTTTTCGAAAGGCGAATACGTAAACATAGCCTATGTGCTATTCTTTGTCGTTATCTCATTTTTTGTATTTATAAGGAAAAAATAAAAGATACTCTTCGGTGAAAAAATCAAATAATTAATTTAGAAATAAAACTTTAGAGATGTTACAGAAATTAGCACTTCAAAAGAGTATTTCATTAATACACTAGTGAATCTATTACTACAGATCTTCTGAACGAATTCAACTTTAGTATCATCAGATCTATACATGAAACAAAATGCAGTCCCTAGCGTAATATTAGGGTAATAATAACTTAACCGTAATATTAGGGTAATAATAACTTAACAACTTAAAATTATGAAAAAATTAAGCCTCAAATCTGCAACTAAGCTCTTGAACGTCCTTATTGCGTTTACACGTCCTCCCATTACTGAATTGGCAGATAATTTGAACTTGAAGCACCCACTTCTGCCTACAATATCCCCTTACCCCATAATGTGACTTGAGACAATACACAATATCATTCCCATAAGTTGTAGGCATTATCCAAAATCAGTCTGGAA
>NZ_JRPQ01000033.1 GCF_000762405.1 Hoylesella timonensis S9-PR14
CCTATTGATTTTTTCTATTTTGAAGATTTTAGATGACCGTTTTTTGGTAAAATAATAAGACAAAAGCCATAGAATTTTTGCGTCAAAATCGTTTTAGTTTTGCTTCTTAAAGAAGATGCGAGCGGCATTGAGAACAGCTAACAAAGCCACCCCCGAGTCGGCAAAAACAGCCATCCACAGATTGGCAAAGCCCAACAAGCCAAGGAGCATAACAACTGCTTTAACGCCCAAAGCCAATGCAATGTTCTGATGGACAATGCGCCGGGTGTATCTTCCAATCCTCATGGCACAAGCTACCTTTGAGGGTTGATCGGTCTGAATAATGACATCTGCCGTTTCAATAGCCATGTCGGAGCCTAAACCTCCCATGGCAATGCCCACATCACTCAAAGCAAGAACTGGTGCATCGTTGATACCATCGCCTACAAAGGCAACCCGCTCTCCTGCTTTCTTGACATTTTGAAGGTGCAAAACTTTCCCATCAGGCAGCAAATCACCATACGCATGCGATATTCCTAAGTCCGCAGCCACCTTGGTTACTAATTCCTGACGGTCGCCAGAAAGCATTTCAGCTCGTACAGGTAAATCCGAAATCGCTTTCTTTGCATCTTCTTTAATGGTATCGGCAAGAATAATATGCCCCATATATTTTCCCTTTCGAGCCACCGCTACCACTGTCTCTGGTATGCTACGCAAAGCGTCAGCATAAGATACTTGCTCACGATCTAACAGTTTTAAGTTGCCTACAAGCCATTCATCATTCTTAAGACCATAGCCTGCAATATCTTGAGAGCTGATGTTTTCTTCCGTAGGGCAATACTTCAAAATGGCTTGGGCAATAGGATGATTGCTCGACTTCTCCATAGCAGCCACGGTTTGCAAAGCCTCTTGGTCTAATCCTACTACAGACTGAACCGCAAACTCACCAGTAGTTAAGGTTCCTGTTTTATCAAATGCCACAACGTCCACCTCTGTAATGGCATCTAAGTAATTGCTTCCTTTGAACAAGATGCCATGTTTTGAGGCAAGTCCTATGCCTGCGAAATAACTTAAAGGAACACTGATAACCAATGCACACGGACAAGAAATAACCAAAAAGACAAGAGCTCGTCTGAACCAGTCAGTAAAAACGTAGCTGTACTGACTGTCAAAAATACTATATAAATAAGGACATACCACCGTCAACAGTGCTAAACCGATGACAATTGGTGTATAAATACGTGCGAAACGTCGAATAAATAATTCAGTGGGAGCTTTTCGTTCTGCTGCCGATTCCACCATATTTAAGATGCGTGAAACAGCCGATTCACTGGCAGGACGCACGACCTCTAAATGAGAGACGGCATCCACAGCTATCATTCCTGCCAACACTTCTCCACCCGTTTCAAAGGTTCGTGGTAGCGACTCGCCCGTAAGAGCAGCGGTATTGAACGCAGCGGAAGCAGAAACAAGTTTGCCATCGAGGGGAACTCTATCTCCTGCTTTGACCTCAAGAATATCACCTACCTGCACTTCTTCGGGGGATTTTTCAATGATTTTCCCTTGGACAACAACCTTAGCTACGGTAGGTCTAAAAGCAATCAGTTCTTGAATGTTATCACGTGCACGGTCAACAGCTCTGTCTTGCAAAGCCTCTCCAATACAATAAAGAAGCATCACAGCCACTCCCTCAGGATATTCGCCAATGGCAAAGGCGCCAATACAGGCAATGGTCATGAGCATAAATTCGCTAAAGACATCACCCTTGAGGGCTGTTTCCCATGCTTCTTTCATGACAGGCAAGCCCACAAAGGCAAAAGCAAGTAGATACCAAGCCAACATGAATTGAGGCTTTTCTACAAAATCCAACCCAAAGTAAGGGAAAAGTAGTCCTATGACCAACATTCCACCCGATAGGATAACATTCCACCAAGGCATTTGTTCTTCTGTATGTTCTTGTTCCATATTCTAAAGAGATAATTGTTTATTTTTTACAAAAGTACACTAATTAAAATGCAACCAAGTGTCAAAAAATAGCGAGGAGTTCGCATTGTAGATTTTATTCATTATCTTTGCAAGAACTAATTAGATGTCCAACAATCATGGAAGAAGATTTTAATATCCGAGAAGAACGCCTCTCATCCGCCGAGAAGGAGTTTGAGAATGCGCTAAGACCACTAAAATTCAACGATTTTAGCGGTCAGCCAAAGGTTGTTGAGAACTTAGAAATATTTGTAGAAGCAGCCAAATATCGAGGAGAGCCTTTAGATCATACGCTTTTACACGGTCCTCCGGGATTGGGAAAGACAACTTTGAGCAACATTATTGCCAACGAATTGGGCGTTGGCTTTAAGTTGACAAGTGGACCAGTGCTTGACAAACCGGGTGATTTAGCAGGCATTCTGACCTCTCTTGAACCCAATGATGTGCTGTTTATTGATGAGATTCACCGACTGTCACCTGTGGTGGAGGAATATCTCTACTCTGCCATGGAAGACTATCGCATCGATATCATGATAGATAAAGGGCCTTCTGCGCGGTCTATACAAATCGATTTAAATCCTTTTACTTTGGTTGGAGCGACAACGAGAAGCGGACTTTTAACAGCTCCTTTGCGTGCTCGCTTTGGTATTAACATGCACTTGGAGTATTATGAGCCGCCAACATTGGTTAGAATCATTACCCGAAGTGCCACCATCTTAAAAGTTCCTATTGATGAAGAGGCAGCTTATGAGATTGCACGCCGCTCAAGAGGAACGCCACGTATTGCAAATGCGTTGCTAAGGCGTGTACGCGACTTCGCACAAGTGAAAGGTAATGGAGGTATCAATACAGCGATTGCAAAATATGCTTTACAGGCATTGAATATCGACCAATATGGACTTGACGAGATAGACAATAAGATTTTGCTCACCATTATCGACAAATTCCGTGGAGGTCCCGTAGGACTAAGTACTATTGCGACAGCCATTGGCGAGGACACAGGTACAGTGGAAGAGGTGTATGAGCCATTCCTTATCATGGAAGGATTTATTAAGCGTACCCCCAGAGGGCGTATGGCAACGCACTTAGCATACGAACATTTGGGGCGAGACCCATACAAAGGCAACCTAATGGAACCAGGATTATTTACATAACTCACGAACGTTCAACATGAATCATAAAGAAAGAATTGGAATTTTCGTTGGAAGCTTTGACCCTTTCACTATCGGACACGACTCCGTAGTGAAGCGTGCATTGCCTCTCTTCGACCACATCGTCATCGGTGTGGGAGTGAACAGCCAAAAGAGCAACATGCTCTCTGAGGACGAACGCATAGAGGCAATTACAAAGTTGTATGCCAACGAACCCAAAATTTCGGTAAAGGTCTTTCACGATTTGGCGGTAGATTTTGCCAAAAGAGAAGGAGCTACCTACATGATAAAAGGCGTCCGATCGGTAAAAGACTTTGAATACGAACGTGAACAGGCTGACATCAATCGCCATATAAGTGGCATTGATACTATTTTCTTATTCACCGAACCACAGTTAGCCAGTGTAAGTTCATCGATGGTTCGTGAACTGTTGCGCTACGGAAGAGACGTAAAGGAGTTCTTACCCGTTGCGCCTAAAAGCGACAAACCGTAGCCTTTGAGTAGTAATTTCCATAAAATCAAACGAAAAAATACTGATTGATGATAACCTATAATGCAGACGGCGTGAAGATGCCGAACATCAAAAAACGAGAAACCTCGGCTTGGATCAAAGCCGTAGCCGCCACCTACGGTCGAAAGATTGGCGAGGTAGGCTATATGTTCGTAGACGACAAGAAGATTTTGGAGGTAAACAACGAATACTTGGGACACGACTATTACACAGATGTCATTACTTTCGACTATGATGAGGACGACACTGTGAACGGCGACATCGTGATTAGTCTTGACACAGTCCGTACCAATGCCGAGCTATTTGGCAAGACATACGAGGAGGAACTCCACCGTGTCATCATCCATGGCATTCTACATCTCTGTGGAATCAACGACAAGGGTCCTGGCGAACGTGAATTGATGGAGGCAGCAGAAAATAAGGCGCTCGCCATGAGAGCATAACTCTCAAGGAACAGGATGAGTCAGATAATTATCCTCTAACACCGTCCTCTCCTCAAATGCAGCCCACAGCAAACCGCTCATGGAGAACGAATATACATACAATACTCCCCGAAAACTATCACAAAGATAATTTTCGGGGAGTATTGTATCGTGAGAATTGAAGTTTATTTCATCAGTTCTACCGCTTTGAGTACGATGTCATTGGTTTCATTCATTATTCTAAAATACTCGTTCATGCCCCATAAATCACGTGCAACGAGCGCTTTTAACTGATTTTTCAACATGGGTAAAGTACGCTGAAGTTCTGCCTCATCCTTTGGTTTCAGCTTTGCTTCTTCTCCTGCCTTTATCACTGCATCGATGAAAGATTGTGGAACTTCATACGATTGATAAAACTGTTCATAAGATGCATACTTCTTTCGCAGTTGCTTTCGATGCTGATCAACGTATTTGAGGTTTTCATTAATAATGATTGACTTGGCTGCCAACTGTCGATGAAACGATGTAAACTTAGCCGTATCAAGCGGAACAAAGTAATCGGGCATCACACCTCCACCTCCGTACACAACTCGCTTTTGGCGCAAAGTATAATACTTTAACGAGTCTGCAAAATGGATACTGTCGGCACTGTACAGCTCTCCATGCTTGAAACGCTGGTCCAACTCCAGTGCATAGTCTTTACGATCGCCCTTTTTATAGGGTTTCTGGATGCATCGTCCCGATGGTGTATAATAATGAGCAACAGTGAGTCGCATCATACTTCCATCAGGAAACTGTATCGGACTCTGCACCAAACCCTTGCCAAATGACCTTCGTCCTACCACTTGTCCTCTGTCTTGGTCTTGTATGGCACCTGTAACAATCTCGGCAGCCGATGCAGAAAACTCATTGATAAGCACCATCACTTTCCCAGATAGCAAGCTACCATTGCCCTTAGCAAGATAGTCTTTACGATTAGAACGGCGACCTTTGGTATATACAATTAAGTCATTGCGGTGTAAAAACTCATTGGCAATCTGAACAGCAGCTTGCAAATAGCCACCTCCATTATCCTGCAAGTCTAAAATAAGATGCTGCATACCTTGCTTCTTCAAATCACTAACGCACGCCATGAACTCTGCATACGTCGTCGCTCCAAAGCTACCAATGCGGATATATCCCAACTGTGGTCGGATAAGATAGCTGGCATCAATGGTATTGACGGGTATTCTGTCGCGTATCACCGTGAAGAAGAGCATTCCTGAAATGTTTCTACGCAAGACGCCAAGCTTTACTTTCGAACCTTTCTTGCCACGCAATCTGCGCATAATCTCCTCACGTGCCATCTTCACCCCAGCGATACTACTATCATTAACACTCACGATACGGTCGCCAGCCATGATACCTACTTTTTCTGAAGGACCGTTTGCTATGGTCTGAATCACCATCAGCGTGTCTTGCATCATATTGAACTGTATGCCAATTCCATCAAACGAGCCTTGCAATGCCTCCGTCATCGCCTTGGTTTCCTTTGCTGTAGTGTAGGATGAGTGAGGGTCTAAATGGTTTAACATTCCACGGATAGCCTCTTCTACCAACCGATCTTCCTGAACAGTATCTACATATAAATTTTGAATAGCTATTTCCGCTATTTCCAATTTACGAATAGGAGAATTCTTCCCAAAATTAAAATTAAACTGTGCCGAAACGGTGCAAACCACCCATCCGAACATTATACACGCTATAAATCTTCTCATTTATTCAAACTTCGTTAAAAAATAATGGTGATAAAGTTGGTTCAGAATCAGCTTACTAAGGTGGCGTCTTCCTCTGGAATATCCTCTTCTACAACCAAATTATCAATAATAAAGTTTTGTCGTTCCATGGTATTCTTGCCCATGTAATACTCCAAAAGCTTTTGCACCTGATCATTTTTATGCAGTGTCACCTGTTCCAAGCGCATATCAGGACCGATAAAATGTACGAATTCATCGGGGGATATCTCGCCTAATCCTTTGAATCGGGTTATTTCAGGGTCGGGACCAAGTGCCTTGATTGCCTCTTGCCGTTCTTCTTCGCTATAACAATAGCGTGTAATGAAGTCGCTCTTTTTATCCTTCTTATCGAGCTTTTCATCCGCTTCAGCAATCACATCCTTATTCTTTATCTTTGTTCTTTTGTTACGAACCCTAAAGAGAGGCGTTTGCAACACGTACACATGACCTTTTTTAATCAGCTCAGGGAAAAACTGAAGGAAGAAGGTAATGATTAAAAGTCGGATGTGCATTCCATCTACATCGGCATCTGTAGCCACAATTACTTTGTTGTAACGTAGCGTATCCAATCCATCTTCAATATCAAGTGCAGCTTGAAGGAGGTTGAACTCTTCGTTTTCATACACCACTTTCTTTGTCAAACCAAACGAGTTCAAAGGCTTTCCACGCAATGAAAACACTGCTTGCGTATTCACGTCTCGGCTCTTCGTGATACTACCACTGGCAGAATCGCCCTCTGTGATAAAGATACAGCTCTCTTCTTTCCTGTCGTTTTTCTCGTCACTGAAATGGATACGACAGTCGCGTAGCTTTCTATTGTGCAAATTCGCCTTCTTTGCACGCTCTCTGGCGAGCTTCGTTACTCCCGCCATTGCTTTGCGTTCATGCTCGCTTGATTTAATTTTAGCCTCTAAAATATCCGCACAATCCTCCTTATGAATATGCAGATAATTGTCTACTTCACGTTTGATGAAATCGCCCACATACTTGTTAATGGTTTCACCTCCAGGTGCCATTTGCGTTGAACCCAACTTAATCTTGGTCTGACTCTCAAACACAGGCTCCTCAACATTGATAGCAATGGCGCCTACAATACCATTTCTAATGTCGGTATACTCGTAGTTCTTATCAAAAAACTCCTTTATCGTCTTGGCTATATGTTCCTTAAAAGCACTCTGATGCGTCCCTCCTTGCGTAGTATGCTGTCCATTGACAAACGAATAATATTCTTCTCCGTACTGATTGGTGTGGGTAAAAGCTATCTCAATATCCTCACCTATCATGTGTATGATTGGATACAAGCCATCTGTTGTCATGTTATCGTTCAGCAAATCTTCCAAGCCATTACGACTCTTGATGCGCCGTCCGTTATACATAATGGTGAGACCAGCATTCAGATACGTGTAGTTGCGCAACATCGTTTCCACAATATCATCGTGGAACGAATAGTTCTTAAAGAGCGTATCATCGGGTTCAAAATAAATATAGGTACCAGATTCGTCCGAAGTCTTTGTCATCTTATCGGTTTTCATGTCGCCTTTTTCGAAGGTAAGTTTCCTCACTTTCCCTTCTCTAAACGATTCTACTTCGAAATGAGCACTCAGTGCATTCACGGCTTTGATACCCACACCATTGAGTCCCACACTCTTCTTGAAAGCTTTGGAGTCGTACTTTCCGCCCGTATTGAGTACACTCACAGCTTCCACCAGTTTCCCTTGTGGGATGCCTCGTCCATAGTCGCGCACTCGAACTCGCAGATTATCTTCAATATCTATCTCTATCCGATCGCCCGCTTTCATTTTGAACTCATCAATAGAGTTGTCCAAAACCTCTTTCAGGAGTACATAAATACCGTCCTCTGGCAGTTTTCCGTCGCCCAATCTACCGATGTACATGCCTGGACGAGTACGCACATGCTCCATATCCGACAAGTGACGGATGTTATCATCGGTATAAGCAACAACATCTGCTTGTTGCTGAGGAGAGACAGACTTTTTGTTTTGTTGACTATTTTCTAATTTAGTGTTGATTTTTTCTGTCATAGTTCTTTGTATAATTATAGCATAGAGAGGAGGATTCATTGTTCACACAAGCCGCTTGAGTCACTTTTATTGTCGTCATTTTCACAACGAAATAAAGCGCAAGATTTCTCTTCTATCCAAGCGCATACGTACACATGAGAACGTAGGACAAATCAACCAAATCAGAAAAGATGAATACTAAACGTACTATTTTATCTCTTTACGATAACAACAGCGACGCTTATGATTCGTAGGCTTTAATGGTCCCCATTGACTTTGTACGCCTTCGTTGGTCACCAACTCTACTTGGCTCTCCGCCCATGTAAACCCATATTTGTTAAACACGGGAATTAAGTCGGTAAACAATAAGGCATTTGCTCCTTTTGAGCGATACTCAGGAAGAACGCCTAACAAGAGCAAGTCTCCTCCACCGCCAGTTTTTTGAAATTTAATGGCTCTTAATAAATACCACCAACCGAAAGGTAACAAACGTCCTTTACGACATTTTTGTAAGGCATACGACAAGGAAGGTATTGAAATGCCCACGCCTATCAGCTTTTTGTCCTTATTCCAATCCTCTATGAGTGTTATCATATTCAAATCGGCAAAGCGAAGATACATGTTCACATAATGATCAATTTGCTTCTCGCTCAACTCTGAATAACCATAAAGGTCTTTGTAAGTCTCATTAATGATGCCAAACACCTGACGTCCATAGTCGGTGGTTCGCAGTTCACGACGGGTGAGTTTCTTGATATGTAGATTGTAACGGTTCTCGACAACCTCTGCTACTTTAGCATATTTCTCAGGTATTTCCTTAGGAACATCTAAGAAATATTCCACATACTCCTGATCCACTTCCCATCCACCTAATTGCTCTAAATGTTGAGGGTAATAGGGATAATTGTAAATGGTAATCATGGTGCTGAGCTTGTCAAATCCCCAAGTCAGCATTCCTTCTGGATCCATGTCAGTAAATCCTAATGGTCCGACAATCTCAGTCATCCCCTTTGAACGACCATATTCTTCCACTTGCTCCAACAAAGCCCGTGACACCTCAATGTCGTCAATGAAGTCAATCCAACCAAAACGAACGCTTTTTTTATTCCATTTTTCGTTCGCACGATGGTTGATAATGGCAGCTACGCGTCCTACAGCCTTACCGTCCTTGAACGCAATGTAATATTCTGCCTCACAAAACTCAAATGCAGCATTCTTATCTTTCCGGAGTGTATTCATATCATCCATGAAAAGATTAGGGACATCGTATTCATTTCCCTCATAAAGGTCGTAATGTACGTCCACAAATTTTTTCAAATCGCGCCGCGACTCGACCTTTTTAATTTCTATAGATGGCATTCTATTCTAATAAAATTATAAGCAATATAGGCTGACAAAGATACGCTTATTTAGGAAATTTACAAAAGAAATCACGTATTTATTACATAAATAAGTGAATAATGGTATATTTTTATTCTGAAAAAGGACTATTGTTGGACAATCTGCAGATGACACGATAAGCTCAAATAACAATGTATATGCGAGATAAACACGCTGACACTGAAAAACGCTATACACTATCCAATTTTGTTGCTCCACACAAGTTTGGTAACGCATACTTTTCATATCGATGAATATACACCAATAATGTCAAATATTTTTTCTGTGTTTTGATAAAAGGACTAATATATGTTAATTAAAATATAGCACT
>NZ_JRPQ01000034.1 GCF_000762405.1 Hoylesella timonensis S9-PR14
CCTTGCTCTTGGCTATGTAATTCCCGCTATTAGGGCTTACTCGGGACTTCCACCCGTTAGAAAATGCTCATGCCGAGCGTACACCAAGGATGGGGTATGCCGAAATATAGTATTTGGCAGCCCCATCCATTTGAACTCTTCAGAGAACCTTACAAGCTACAATTCCATTAAAGGTTGGTGCTTGGTAGGCCCGGTTTTGGTCGTTTAACAATAATAGGACACATGCAATTGCACACAGCTGTATGGTCACAGCTTCGGCTACTTCTTGAAGAACCACAAGAACCTTGTGCTGCTACAGTGTGAGCTTGACCTCCAAGAACAAGCATTAATGACTCCTTGTTCAGAACAGAGAATTCGTCTGTCAGAACAGATTTCAACTGATTAATTTTTTTCATAAATTGAAATAATTTAAGTTAGCCTACTCTATGAGCTTTTCGGCATCCGCTTTTATTTTCATTTAAAAATGTGGAGTGAGCGATTTCAAGACACAATATACTTGGAATATTTTTCCAATCATAAAATTTTAGAAGTTGATATCCTATTCCTGCAAATCCCAAAAACAACCCTACTTGACTATTTCGGTTGTCATCTCCACAAATAATATCTTGGCTTTTACTTATCTCTGTTGCTATCGAATTAACCCATCTAAAAGTTTTTGTATCATTTTGCATAGATAACAAGTGCAGTATTTCCAAATTTCCCATAGAGCCATGACAAACAGAAAGATTATAGCCAATTCTTTTTTCAATCTGGTTGATAGCTATTTTTAGTTCTTTTACCATTGTTTTATCGGAAAATCCTTCTGACGCCAAGATAAGTCTTGACAATGCAATTCCTGTTGCACCATGACACCAACTTCCGCTATCTTCTTCATATGAAGGGTTTCTTCCATCGATCCAGCCTTGAATCTTATCAGAATAAAAAGAGCGATCATGAAGTAACGAGTGTTTAAATGCTTCTAAATATCGAATGTCACCAAATTGTTTATACAGCAAAAATATTGCTGTTGCCATAGAAGAACTGCCATGAGCAAATCCTCCTAAATTCAAATCATTTTTACCAATAATCTTGTTGCCATCAGTATATGTCCAATATGTTTTACCTTTTATATTCTTGGCAAGTTGCAACAGCCTTTCACCACTCGTTTTCAAAATAGTCAACTTATCAGTTTCTTTCATTAATTTGCATTGTGTTGTAAAAAGTATTACACCTGCTAATCCTGACATATAATCAAATAGAGTGGTAATAGGTATCAGTTCTTTTACTTCTTTGATTATAGACTGATACACCGAAACATTGTATAAATCTGGAAATACTTCCATAATGTACAACAATCCCATAATACCAGATAAAGGCGATATAGCAATCTCACTTTTGTCAACGCCAATATGGACAATATCCCTATGTTCGCACAGTTGCTGAAAAATTCCATGCGCAATTTCTTTGTGTTGTATGTTATGACTGTATGTGAACAAGGTAAGGTAAAACAAGCATACTCCCAAAAGTCCATCATATAAAGAGTCGTTCATCAAACAGACTTGGAATTTTCCATCATAGACATTCCTTGTTCTACATACAAATCCTATTTCATTATCAATTTGTATCATTCGTTTACGAATTTCTTTCTCAATTCGCTCGATTGCTTGCCATAGAACATTTCTATCTAAGGAATCTTTTCCAACAGGTAAAATGCGCACTTTATTTATATTAGTAGTTCCTACAACATCTATAAAGAAATTTACAGACTCATCTATCATGCACAATTGCTCTTCCTGCACTTTTGTGGAGAGTGTAGATAATTTTTCTACTATAACAGAGTTTTCTTTTGGGGCAACAGAAATCCATTCATCTACAACGATGCTATTTGGCAAAGTATATAGAGAATTCTTGTTTAAATACATGAAATAGTAGGGTATATTCCCTTTTTCTATCTGATTTGCAATAGAATGTATAAGAGGAACGCTTAACACACCATAAGATTCTTTCCTGACAATAGGTTCTATAAGTTCCTTTATATCCTTGTCTCCATGCAGATATGGGGGAGTTACCATCTCTGTTAAAAGATAAGAATATATAACTGTTGGATGCAATAAGACTCTTGAACATATAGAATTGAAATCATAGGAGTTGAAATATCTTGATAATTCAAGTCTATGTGCTCTCATAAAGTCACATGCGTCTGCAAAACCTTTTTCAAAATCTTGAAGAGTTTCTGTCGTTATAGTATAACATTTTCCTTCTTTCTTCGGCAAATGATAATTAAAAGCATCAAATTCAAATAAAACAGATGAGATTTGCGCCCTTTCATTTGCATCATTAAACATCCAATCTGGTAAGATACCAGTTTCAAGGACAGAAGATTGTAAATACGCACTGATTTTAGTGCTATCTAAATGTTTAAATTTCTTTGATACAACAGATTCACAATCAATTATATATGGGCAATTACCAAAAACCATTAGATTATCAGGAATTATATCTTGTGCACCAAACAGATATAAGAAAGCCTGTATTTTTCCCAAATTATAATAGTACTCATTAATAGAATCACAATTCTCCATATCACAAGGCTTTACTTGCAAGTGCCAAGAATAGCTATTTCTATCTATGAAGGCAGGAATCCCCAAATGTATAGATAATCCCATCTTATCAAGTACAGATATTGTATCCGCAATGAACTTTTCATTAGCAGCTCCTCTTGGCTTGTAATACAATTTCGTACCATTGAAAAACAAAACTGATGAGACACAATTGCCCTCATGCAAATCCCCTTCAAAAAGTTTAATCTCTGTAATCTTTAAATCTTTTATGGCAGAACTTTCTATATCTACTTTTAAAGCAGAAAGAAGCCTATCAATATGATGCATAATATTGACAGAATAACTCTCAAGTATAGAAAGCAACTTCGGGTATTTTTCAAAGAAATATGTTATCCATTCATCATTAGATGATAATGTATCACGAAAGAATAGACTTTGTTCTTCTTCTGTGCTACCTTTCAAAAAGTTATTTTCTTTCGCCAAATTAAATTCAAATGGATAAACAAACTTCAAATAAGTATTGTAAGCATAAGAAACGACTTGGTATGAAAGCTGCTCTACAATGTCATCTGTCTGCAAAAACGGATAATTATCTATGATTTTGATTATTGCATCATAGATATAGTTGTAGTAAGGAAACATAAAGAATCCTTTTCCTTCTTGTGCATTGTTGCAAGTTTGCTTATGTGAATATTTAAGTATTTCGAATTTCAAATCCATATTACTATATAAGTATCTGAGCAACAAAAAGTTGCTCAAGATTTTGTAATGTCAGAATTTTCACTTATCTTAGTGTTGCAAAAAAAAACAAGAGAATCCGACGATAGACATGGCAAAGATATAAATTAAATCTGAGAGACTCACTCCTTTTGGGGGATTATTTTCAATCATGGAGCA
>NZ_JRPQ01000035.1 GCF_000762405.1 Hoylesella timonensis S9-PR14
TGCCTTTTTTACTTCACGCCTCCAGTGTCTCAACCGATGCTGGAGGCTTTTTTGTTTTTAATAGGCTACAGAGATATAGGGTGGCACTGTGTGGATAATCGGAAAACGATGCCAAGGTGTGAAAGGTTACGGTGGATGTGAGCAATAAATCTTGTTCGTTGACGTTTTTAGCTTATGCAATGGACAGATCGAGTTAGACACGTAAAAGTGATATTGGTGATTGTTGCTGTGCTGATAGCAGTCATCTCCTTAATTGTGTCCCATCGTCTCATCCGTGATTTGGAGAAGGAGGAGCAAAATAAAATGGAGATTTGGGCAGAAGCCATGCGAACCCTGAATGAGGCAGATGAAAATACGGATTTGAATTTGGTGTTGAAGGTGATTAATGAAAATCATACTATCCCCGTGATTGTGATGGATAGCCAAGGAACAATACAGAGTAACCGTAATATCAAACTTCCTAACAAGTCCAAAGTAGATAGTGTTGCTTATGTACAGCAATTGGGTCATAAGCTCAAAACTTCTGGCAAATATATCCGCATCTTCTTTAATGAGCCTGAAGAAAAGGAGTACATCGATGTTTGTTATGATGATTCTTTCATGCTCAAACGTCTTTCCACTTATCCCTATATACAGTTGGGAGTGGTACTCATTTTTGTGATTGTCGCACTTTTTGCCCTTCTTAGTTCAAAGAAAGCCGAACAAAATAAAGTTTGGGTGGGACTTTCTAAAGAGACCGCCCACCAGTTGGGTACACCTATTTCAAGTTTAATGGCATGGTTAGCTATACTTAAAGAAACGTACCCAGATGACACTTTAATTCCAGAGATAGATCAGGATGTGAAGCGCTTGCAACTCATCGCCGACCGATTCTCAAAAATTGGTTCTGCGCCAGAATTAGAGTTATATAGCTTGTCAAAAGTTCTTCAGAATGTTGTGGCATATATGAACCGTCGAACCTCCAAAAAGATTGCCATTGAATCTCAAATCTCTTTTGAAGGAAACGATCAACTCGTACTCATGTCTCCTTCTCTTTTTGAATGGGTGATAGAGAATTTATGCAAGAATGCAGTGGATGCAATGGGAGGAGTTGTGGGCAAGATTAAGATTTCGGCTTTCCGTGAATCGAAAAAAATAGTGATTGAAGTTTCTGATACTGGAAAGGGAATTAAGAAGAAAGATATAAAGAACGTTTTTCGTCCTGGGTTTACCACCAAAAGACGCGGTTGGGGGCTAGGCCTGTCTCTTGCCAAACGAATCATTGAGGAATATCATAAAGGCAAAATTTTCGTTAAAGATTCAGAGAAAGATAAAGGAACCACCTTCCGCATTGAGTTGAAGGCTTCGATTCATTGACGAAAGTGGAGAGTACACGACACACACCTTTATTTCTGTGTTGTTTCGCTCTGCAGTGTAACTCAGCGTTTTTTTTCAAGAAATATGCTTGGTATTTCAAAAATTATTCTTAACTTTGCACGCTCATTCAGGATTTAAGGATAGTATCGTCCCTTTATTGAGCATTCTGAGGAATTATAAGTACATCAAACAGTAACGAGTTAAACAGGATATGTACCAAAATTCGATACAAAGTTTTAACTGCCTGCACAAGGCTTCGTTCGCTCTTAAGAAAGAGAGCGCGGGCAGGCTGCGAACCACATGCTCGTTAACATCTGTTATCCCCCCCCCCCTGTATATTTAACACTTTTTATTCATTTGTCGTCTGTAATGCATTTTCTGCCAGTCTTCATGATATGGCTGACAGGAAGTGTTTCAAATTCTTTGTACATTTTATGCTTGTCGAGGTTTCACCTCCTCAATATGTGGTGAAGTTTCTAACGCAACACAAGCAAAAAGGCAAACGGGATATAGCTCTGTCATTGTGTCTTCGATCATAGCGCAATGTGCTGACACCTACACTGGTAAGACAAGAGTCTATAGGTATGATACGCCCCCGTTCCAACAGAAACCATTTTTACACAATATCATTTTATCAACAATAAAAATATTTCAAAAGTATGCAAGATTATAAACAAAAGAAAAGGTCTTACGTCGTACCCCAGTGCGAGGTGTACCAAATAGGGACATGCAATTTGATGGACATCTCTGCCCCGATGGGAGGATTTGAATATGGCGGAGAACTAAGTAAGAGACACGAGTTTGACAACGAGAGCATATTTGACTCTAATGACTTTACCTGGGAGACAGACAACTCTCAAATTGGAAAGGAGATAAAACCATGACACCACTAATGAGAATAAACAAACAAAAGACACTTGCGCTACTTGCGCTGCTCGTCATAGCATGCACTGGTCTTACCTCATGTGCAGACGAAAACTTAGTGAATAACAATGGTGGCGAGAACGTCAATCCTGCCGATGCCAAGCTCGCTACCACCACCGTAACTTTCTCTGCCGACGCTGGCATGCAGCTGCCCAACGTAACTCGCGCCTTAGACCCCGATGCGCCTGCTACACGAGCGGTTTCGCTCAACGACCGTTACATGCCGCTTGCCGAAGGCTCCAACCTCAAGGCGAGAGTCTTCGTGGTAAAGGTGGACGAGAATTCCAAGAAGATGATTAACGGCAAGTAAGCCATGGACCCCGACAAGGTCGTCATGGGTGCGGGCGAAATCAAATGGGACGTCGTGAGCGAGCATAAGGGCGGAGGCGTGCATCTCTATTCCAAGGAAGACTTGCTCACGCTCACATGGCTTGATAACAGCGCGGTAATCAGACCCGACGAGGAGTGGTACATCTGTGGTATCATTGGGGGAGAATACAGCGAGGACTTCAAGGAGGCAGCGAAGAAGGCGGATAATGCGAACCAAAAGAAGCTCTATAATCAATTATACAACTTCTATGTCAAGATGAACCCCTCCAGTGAACACAACACCCGCGACGAGAAGGGTCGACTTCGTGTGACGGCGGCTTTCAGCACGGGATGGACAAAATTGAAAGTAGAGAAACCAAACGTGATAAACCTGCGGAAATGGGCGTTCGACGCGATGGGTACACTTCTTCGTTTCAAGGTGAAGCGCGACACGAAACTGGTCAAGCCCGAGGCGCACAAATACACCTTCGCCAGTTCGCAGCTTACAGCCAACGGAGGGTTCATGATGATGCCGATGAGCCTGTTCGCCAAAGGGAACGTGCTTGACATGGAACACGGGAAAGGACTTGACTGCGAGATACGTCCATGGGAGGCAAGCATAGACCGTAACTTCTATTGGCAATACGATGACGAAAGACACTTGCACTTTAACAACGTCACGGACACGGATCCCAGCAAAGAGAATACCGGTGTATACGGTGCCCCCTTCTATGAGTACCGATACACCTACGACGCCGCAAAGATGCGCGGACGTAAAGCGGACAAAGACTATGATGAGTTTTACGTCTGGGGCATGCCTGTCCCACTGCCCAACTACAACGGAACCACGCAGATTACAGCCGAGCGCGGCAGCTTCATGCTCGGGCGCAAACAGCCCAAAGACTCAAAATACCCCTACGCCGACGAATGGCTCTACGCCAAGGCGGTGGATCCGGCAACCAACTCCAACGAGTACAAGCTGAAAGACTTCGCACAGACACGTGGTAAAGCCTTCTCCATAGAACTGGGCGTCTGCCGCCCCTGCTTCAGCGCAAAGGAGGGCGACAAGCTCAAATACGCATGGCCCAATCCGCTGGAGCGACTCGCCGTCACCAACAGCATGACCAACCAGAAGGGATGGCACGACTCTAACAAGCCGAATGGTAATGATAAAGGCTATGGAGAAATTAATAACTGGACTCTCAAGCAAGGCATTTTCAAGATAAAATTCGTTACATGGGGACAATCCATGTTGCCAGCAAACTATCATGTTCCCAACTCGGAAGAATGGGGATGCGCCATTCCGAACATCTATACGTCAATACACGACCGTTGGCTTGAAAAAAACTTGCTGAGCTGGAACTACATTACGCCGGGAGCCACACCATGGTTTGAGATGTACAATCCCGGTGAAGACGACCCGCGCTCTAACATTGCTGCGGGAGAGACGCACAACAATAATAAGCTATCTTTACAGGAGGAATTGCACTGGGGCGAATACCCTGCTTTCTACTCCTACTTCATGCAGGATAGGGAAAAAGGAGAGATGTTTGCCATCCGTTTTGACGGCACGAACAAGGATGCAAAGCTTAAGAATCAAGGATACACTATGGGACGGAGATACCGCTGTGCCTACCGCTGGCGACTGATCAACATGGGTGGCAAGGGCGATGGTGCCAACGACAGCCACGGCATGCGCCTCGTGGTGCAGAGCCGCTGGATAGGCAACGCCAATGTGGGCCTCAATGATATCAAGGATGATGCGTGGTGGGGGAAAAGCTCTCCCGACAATCCGTTGTTCGAGACCGACTGCTACCGAGTGCTGCCACTAGTAGGCTACCCATACACGGGGTCAGGATGGACGTACTACGTCAGCTATTGGTCAAGAACAAGGTGGAAGTCAATTTCAGTTACGAAAGATGACGAATCTACCAATAGGACAATGTGTTTCCGCCGTATCGGCAATGACGGCTTCGAACGTGGACACAACGATGGTCTTAAATACTTCCTCCCCGTCCGCCTGTTCGTCAACAGAGGCGTGGACGAGTT
This sequence comes from Hoylesella timonensis S9-PR14, assembly GCF_000762405.1. Taxonomy (GTDB): domain Bacteria; phylum Bacteroidota; class Bacteroidia; order Bacteroidales; family Bacteroidaceae; genus Prevotella; species Prevotella timonensis_A. Next base: position 4,639 of record NZ_JRPQ01000035.1, read on the forward strand.
CGGAGGTGAAGCACCGCGACAGAAGCAGCACGACAAGGACCAGACGACGCTCATCAGCCGAAAAGCCGACGGCAATGTGACAAATTGGAATTGGACACCGAAGAATTACTGATGCCTTCTTTTCCTATTTAGGGAAAATTGCAGACAGGGACACACCATGAACGAGTGTGTCCCTGCTTGCTTTTTTTAAGCCAAAATGTCATTTTATTAAGAAAAAGATCATGCCATGATTTGATTATCTGCATCTCTCGTCGAAGGAAAAAGATACAACCATTTAGTGTTAAAAACAACTTTTTTGCCACTAAGTGATGAACATCTCAGAAAATATTTGTAACTTTGCATCTCAAAGTGTGAATATGTTTGACTTAGAGCCGTTTAAGATAGATTTAAGAGCTGTGAATCAAGAAGTTGAACACTTCGAGTTTACGCTTACCGATGAGTACTTTGAGGCCATTAAAGCCCCAGATATTCACAAAGGGAATCTCTCTGTTGAGCTTACTCTTCGAAAAATGGCGGGTAGCTTTATGCTCAGTTTTCATATTGTTGGTATCGTTGTGGTGCAGTGTGACCGCTGTCTCGATGAACTCAACCAACCAATAGAGACTGACGAACGTCTTGTAGTCAGACTTGGAACAGAATACTCAGACGAAGATGACCAAGTGATCGTGCCTGAAGATGAAGGAATTATCGACACGTCTTGGTTTATCTATGAATTTATAGATCTTAGCATTCCCATCCAGCATGTGCATGCACCTGGAAAATGTAATCATGTGATGATGAGGGCGCTTAACAATTGTTTGGTTACCCGAAGTAATGAAGCAACTGAAAATGACCCTATAGATCCGCGCTGGGCTCAATTAGAAAAATTAAAAACAATAATTAAAGATTAAAGAAAATGGCACATCCTAAAAGAAGACAGTCAAAGACTCGTACACTTAAAAGAAGAACTCATGATAAGGCTGTAGTTCCTACATTGGCTGTATGCCCTAACTGTGGAGCATACTATGTTTACCACACCGTTTGTCCAACTTGTGGTTATTACAGAGGTAAGGTTGCGATTGAAAAGGAAGTTGCTGAGTAATGGGACGAATCAACGCAATAATTACTGGCGTTGGCGGGTATGTTCCTGATTATATTCTTGACAACGAGGAGCTTTCGCGCATGGTTGACACCAGCGATGAATGGATTATGACTCGTGTAGGTATCAAGGAGCGTCGAATTCTTAAAGAAGAAGGTCTTGGAACCAGTTACTTGGCGCGAAAGGCGGCTAAGCAATTGATACAGAAGACGGGCGTTGATCCTGATACCATTGATGCGCTAATCGTTGCCACAACCACGCCTGATTACAAATTTCCTTCTACGGCATCTATCGTGTTAGGGAAACTTGGACTTAAGAATGCTTTCGCTTTTGACTTAGAGGCGGCTTGTTGCGGCTTCATGTTTGCATTAGGCACTGCATCCACTATGATAGAAAGCGGTCGCTGCAAAAAGATTATTGTGATTGGAGCAGATAAGATGTCCTCAACTGTAGATTATCAAGACCGCCAGACCTGTGTACTGTTTGGAGATGGCGCAGGAGCAGTATTGGTAGAAGCCTCCGAGGATACCGAATACGGAATGCAGGACATGTTTTTCCGCACCGATGGCAAGGGTTTGCCCTTTTTGCACATGAAAGCAGGAGGTAGTGTTTGTCCACCATCTCATTTCACAGTAGATCATCGTTTGCACTATCTATACCAAGAGGGAAGAAATGTCTTTCGCTATGCGGTAACAGATATGAGCGATGACGTTTTGGAAATTATGAAACGGAATAATTTAAGCAAAGATGATGTTGACTGGGTAGTACCTCACGAAGCTAATCTGCGTATTATTGAAGCCGTTACAAAGCGTGCAGAATTGTCTATGGACAAAGTTGCTGTGAATATCGAGCATTATGGTAATACAAGTGCTGCTACAATTCCACTCGCTCTTTGGGACTATGAAAGCAAACTGAAAAAAGGAGATCGTGTTATCTTTACTGCTTTTGGAGCTGGATTCGTACATGGGGCTTCTTTCTTTAAGTGGGCTTATGATGGCGCTACAGAGGCTACAAAGAAATAATTAAATATTTCATATATTGAATAATGAAAGCGCATCCTTTCTTGGTAAAGAGTGCGCTTTTTTGTTCTTTCATAAAGAATCACGTTATGCACAAGGCAGGTTTTGTTAATATTGTGGGTAATCCCAATGTCGGGAAGTCCACGCTCATGAATCAGTTGGTAGGGGAGCGTATCTCTATCGCTACGTTCAAGTCGCAGACAACGCGTCACCGAATCATGGGAATTGTGAATACCGATGACATGCAAATTGTTTTTTCGGATACCCCTGGCGTCCTTCAGCCAAATTATAAAATGCAGGAATATATGCTCGCCTTTTCTGAGTCTGCACTGGCTGATGCTGATATTTTGCTTTATGTAACCGATGTTGTTGAGACGCCGGAGAAGAATATTGATTTCTTGGAGAAGGTTCGCAAGATGACTATACCTGTTATCTTGCTGATCAATAAAATCGATCAAAGTAATCAAAAGACGTTAGATCAACTGGTGGAGAAATGGCACAACATTCTTCCGAATGCTGAAATACTCCCAATATCTGCGTCGAACAAATTTGGGATAGATGTCCTGTTGAATCGTATTCAAGAACTTTTACCTGATAGTCCTCCTTATTTCGGTAAAGACCAATTAACGGACAAACCCGCCAAATTCTTTGTGAGTGAAATCTTCCGTGAGAAGATTCTGCTGTTTTATGACAAAGAAATCCCTTATTCGGTCGAGGTGAAGGTAGATAGCTTCAAAGAAACAGAGCAGCAAATTCATATTCATGCGGTTATCTATGTTGAGCGCGACTCGCAAAAAGGCATTATCATTGGGCATCAAGGCATGGCGTTAAAGAAGGTAAGCACCGAGGCGCGTAAGGCATTGGAGAAGTTTTTCGGTAAAAAGATTTATCTGGAGACTTTTGTCAAGGTGGACAAAAACTGGCGAAACTCTACCCGTGAGCTCAATAGCTTTGGGTATAATCCCGAGTAAGTCGTGTTGTTGAAGCACCATTGAAAGAGAGTGTTGTTAAAACATTTTTAGTAGTAAATATACAGATGTACGTTTTTCCGTCATCGGTTTAAGAAGAGAGATATAAGCAAAATGGCAAATCTTGTAGCAATAGTGGGACGTCCCAATGTTGGAAAGTCCACTTTATTTAATCGTTTAACCCAATCGCGCAAAGCGATAGTAAGTGACACGGCAGGTACCACACGCGACCGTCAATACGGGAAGTGCTCCTGGAATGGTCGTGAGTTTTCGGTCGTTGATACTGGTGGTTGGGTCGTGAATTCGGATGACATCTTCGAGGACGCCATTCGCAAGCAAGTGGTTGTTGCTACGGAAGAAGCCGACTTGGTACTGTTTGTGGTCGATGTTAAGAACGGTCTCACAGATTGGGATGCTGATGTAGCCCAAATACTCCGCCAAACAAAGCTGCCTGTTATCTTAGTTGCCAATAAAGTGGATAATAGTGCCGAGTATTATACGGCTGCTGAGTTTTATCGTTTAGGACTCGGTGAGCCACAATGTATCAGTGCTGCAACAGGTGGCGGAACGGGCGATTTGTTAGATTTGCTGCTTGAGAAGTTGCCTTCGGATAAGCGTGAAGAACTTGAAGAGGATATACCACGTTTTGCGGTCGTAGGACGTCCCAATGTGGGGAAGAGTAGTATCATCAATGCCTTTATTGGGGAAGATCGTAACATTGTCACCGAGATAGCGGGGACTACTCGTGATAGTATTTATACCCGTTACGATAAGTTTGGTTTTGACTTCTATTTGGTAGACACAGCGGGCATCCGTAGGAAGAATAAAGTAACAGAGGATCTTGAGTTTTACTCTGTGATGCGTAGTATCCGTTCCATAGAGAATAGCGACGTATGTATTCTTATGCTTGATGCCACACGAGGTATCGAGTCGCAGGATATGAATATCTTTCAGCTCATCCAGCGCAACAACAAGTCGCTGGTGGTGGTAGTTAACAAGTGGGATTTGGTGGAGGACAAGGACCACAAGGTTATCAAGACCTTCGAGAATGCCATTCGTGAGCGCATGGCACCATTTGTTGATTTCCCTATTATATTTGCATCTGCTTTGACCAAGCAACGTATCTTTAAGGTGCTTGAAACAGCGAAGAATGTTTATAAAAGTAGAAAATTACGCATAGGAACTTCAAAACTCAATGAGGTGATGCTGCCTATCATTGAAGCGACACCTCCACCCTCTATCAAAGGCAAGTACATCAAGATAAAATATTGCACGCAACTGCCCAACACGCAGATTCCTTCGTTTGTGTTCTATGCCAATCTGCCTCAATATATTAAGGAAAACTATCGTCGTTTCTTAGAGAATAAGATACGTGAGAATTGGACGTTGACGGGAAGCCCTATCAACGTGTTCATTCGGAAGAAGTGATATTTCACGATGTAAATATGAAGACGGTAAAAACATTCTCTTTCTGTTGGTGTCAGAAAATAGTCGTCCTGTGCATACAGATGATGCTCTTGTTAGGGGCGTCAACGGTGTTTGCGCAGCATAAGACAGCTGTGAAAAAAGTTTTTAAGGTACCTCAACGAGCGTGTGTGTTAGAACCTGTTGTTTCAGACGCACGCATTGAAAAGATGAAGAAAGCGGCAAAGAATGAAGATGATTTTTATGTTGAGGCTGATGATGTGAACTATTATCTTTTTCAGCCTGGGGAATTGATGAAAAGACACGGACAAAAATCCATTCTCGTACCAGCCACCTATACTGACATCTTGTTTCCCAATGGTCAGATTATTCATGCTGATACGATTGCGTTTGGTAGCATGATTCTTTACAAACCAGACAAAAATCCTCAAGTGGTCAGTTCTGTGGATTTCGCAGAAGCATATCAATCATATTTTGTTCCAGCTAAGGGGAAACGGCGTAGATAAACTTTTCGGTGCATCTTATGATCTCTTCTGCGCTTTCAAATAATTTTAGTACCTTTGTCGGCATCAATAGTACAGAGAACGAAACCCAATGATGATGCGTAAACTACTCTACATAGCCTTACTCATGGCTGTCGCTGCCTGCACTTCCAAAGGTGTAGACCAAGGCGAGGTGGCGGCACGTGCGGCTAAGCAATATTACGACTATTTGCTTCAAGGTGATTATGCTTCCTTTGTGGATGGGCATTTTCGCCATGACAGTATTCCTGACATATATAGGGAGCAACTCATTGCAAATGCCAAAATGTATATGAGTCAGCAAACCGTTGAACATCGTGGCATTAAGGATGTTCATATCGTTCAGGTAAAAGCCGACACAGAAAAGCATGCAGCTAATGTCTTTTTAGTCTTTGCCTATGGGGATAGTACGAACGAAGAGATAGTGGTTCCAATGGTAGAAAACAAAGGCGTTTGGTATCTCAGATAATTCATCATCCACAATTCATATTTTAAGGAATGTGGGTGAGTTAGCGTTTATTAGCGTTAATGGGCGTTAGCATACAAAGGCTCTTGATATTCGTCACTTACTAAAGTTTCACCCTTATTACGGATAGCTTTTTTTTCAATAAGCTTATAGTTGTCAATGAGTGTGCTATAAAGTGGGACGAGTTGTCTCGCTTTGTTTATCAAGTTGTCACCTCGGGAGGGGTATTTGAATTATAAGAAGGGCGAAGCGTCTTGTTTCGTTCTAAAGATAGCAGCAAGCCAAGGCTTGCTTTTTTTATATCAATCTATAAATTTTTACTCCATCGTGAGAATAAACACACAAAAGCTTAATAATTTTTCTGGTTATGACACAATATGGCAACACGCCCCTGTAATTTTGCGCTTAGTAAATCATAAATTCCGTGCAAAATTAACTCATATGGTAAATCAATATGGTGCGACATTGTATAAACAGATACATCCCAAGGGGGAATGTGGAGATTGATGCAAGTAGGATGCGGTTAAAAGATAAAATATAAAAAATGAGAGGAATCCAATTTTTTCTTGCAAACGTTTTGCAGATGTATAAAAATATTTTATATCTTTGCTATCAATATGTGAGCGACATAAAATTGTGCGCACGCCATGACAATTCTGTTCAAGGAGTAAAATCTGGTAAATTTAAACTTGAAATTATGAATGCGGAGAGTCAGAGCGAGTTCACTGCCAACATAGGCATGGATTCCTCTTTCGTATTTTACTTAATTTCGGGTTTACCAGAGCCTTACTCTTAGTAGAATGTGATACCGAGGCGTTCATGCCTTTCTTTTTAGGTGTGCGCCATGAAGAAACAACAAAGTGTATTAACCAATAAAAACCTAAAAACATGGCATTATTCAGAATTACCGTAACACGCCGTAAGAATACCGCAGGTATGCTTATCGAGCCAGGAATGAGCGTGCAAATAGCTTCGTTTGTTAACAATCCTGTCACAAACATCCAAGAGTGCAAAAAAGTGAACCAACTCTTCATTAACAACTTTGGTGTAGACTTAGATAAAATAGGCGCACTCAACTGCTCATGCTTGAGGGTGGAGAAGATAGGGTAAGAATTACTGTGTCTCTCTAATCAATTAGCTGAGTCAGATGTTTATCTTATTTTGGGTTCAAAGTACAAGTAAGTTTTTAAATGTAACGAGCTAAACAAAAAAAATATTTTATACTTCCAAAATTCAAAAGTTGATAGATTTTGTTTTATCCACTTGATTAATATGGATAGTAGTTTAGATGTAAACATTAAATAAATAAAATACAATGGAAAAAACAATAGTAATTGAAAATGCTGGTGAAAAGAAATTTGCTGTTGCTAAACAATTAATGGAAGTTTTAGACTTACAGTGGTCAGAAGTTCTGAAACTTTTAGATAATTGTCCTATTGAACTTTCATTAGCATCTTCTGTAAACATAAATAATTTGGTAAATAATCTCAAAAAAAGAGGTGCAGAGGTATATAATCCAAATAACATGGAGCATGTCCAAAAACAGGAGGAAGCACCTTTAAGTCCATTAGAGATTTTCAGAAGAGGTGTAACAAAATATCGACTAACCAGCTATGATAATAATAGCGATTGCTTCATTTTGAATATTCCCGATACAAAAAAGAGAGATTTTAGACAGAATTTTAATATTCCATTAGATGAAACAATTTTAATGGGACGTGATACTTCTTTTTGGAATAATGCAAATCAAGGAGTTGTTATTACAGATAAGAATATATACATACTATTAGATAATGATTCAGCTGACGATATTGAAATATTATCATGGAACAGAATTGAGAGTGTCAAATATCAAGATGCTTGTATATATTTCAACATTGACGGAGAACCTTATGGCTATGGAATAGGTTGTTTTCTTAAATCAAGTGGAAATGAAAACAATGATTTACAGTCGGCGCAACGGCTTGCAACCATATTTGAAAGTATAGCCAAATCAATCGAAACAATTCAACTTGAAAATATCGGTACAGAAGTAGGACAGCTAATAGAAGAGAAAAAATTTGAAGAAGCAAAAAATATATGTTATCAACATATTAATAATACTTCTGATTCAGTAGACCAAAGTCTTGGATACTTTTGGCTTGGTCGCATTTTTTCAGGTGAATCATGGGATATTCAAAGAGAAATCGACCTTCAAGATAACGTCCCCGACAATTTGTGGCAAAAAAGAATAACTTGTGAAAACGAAGCACAAGAAGCATTCGATCAAGCCTTAAAACTTTGCGATGATGAGGATGAGGGTAAATTTCTCATATATCTTAATAAAGGTTATGTTGGAGACAATCCTCTCCTAAATCGAAATTATTTTATTGAGGCAATGCAATCAAATGATTATGATATTCAACATAATGCCCGAAATGGATATGATGAGCTTACTGAAGTCATTGTAAAAAAAGCAAATAATGAAAATGAAGAACAAAACAATTTCTGCAATACTGTTGAGTATAGAAAGCGAAATCTTATGTTCATTGTTGGCAACAAAAAACAAATTGCTGGATGTTACGACAAAGACGAGATAATTCCATGCGTTTTCACAATGGATACTTTCCCACAAGATATTAATTTTCCAATTGGGCATCCACAAGCAAATACACTTTATTTAGGACATCCTTTAATTCCCACAGAATACATCCCTTTTGAGATTGCAACAGAAAAACTTTTTTTGGATAAAATAAGAGAGTTTTGTTATCTTGTTCAATGTTTGGGAGCTGAAGAAATTATTATACAAAGGACAAAAGGTTCAGATATTTCAACAGACATATCTAATACTATTAATGCTAATGTGGGCGGTGGAAGAAAACTATTAGAAGCATCTCTTGAAGGAAATGCAAGTAGCAAAACTGCAGAAAGAACGAAGAAGACAGATGGAGTAGAATTAATTCAACAGTTTCACCCCTCAAAATATCCTTTTTGTCCTAACGACCTAATTTGGCTTGATTCTGATTCTACATGGAAGAGTATGATTAAACAACGCTTGAATGGAAACTTACTCAATTATTCTGAAAAAATAACATCTGCAGAAACTACAAACATCTCAAGTTCACAAATACAGGGAATAAAAGGGTCTATGAGTAATTTACTCATTAAGGCGAATGCTTCTGTTGACCGTTCCATTGAAAGCACTTTTAGTAAAACGGAAGAAAAAGAAATCATTATAAAAATTAAATTTAAGCCTATTGATGAATTTGTTAAAGAAGAAAGTATTGACAATAACTCGCAGGAAAACAAAAATCAATCAACCAAAATAAACAACACGCTATCCGAAAAAGAATTAGCTTTTTTGGACGAGGTGAAGTTTTGCCTTGAAGATGACGGAAAGATTGATGATAATGAAATGGTACTCCTAAAACGCAAGCGTATAAAATTAGGAATTTCAGAAGAACGTGCGCAAGAAATAATAGCGATGTGTACGACAACGTTTAGCGAAGAGGAGCAAGAATACATTGATGTTCTCACAGATTTTATGATTGATGGCGTCATTCCTGATAGTACACGTAGATTATTAGCAAGAGAAATGAAATCATTAAAAATTACAGAAGAAAGAGCTAAAGAGTTAGAAGAGTTCGTTCTAAAGAATCATGGGAAATCATAGGTGTATATGGACATTTCTTGAAAATGCTAACTAAATTTCACAAAAGGAAAAAATGAGAAAGTTATCCAGTTCTTCATCAACAACTTTGGTGTAGACTTAGATAAAATGGGCGCACTCAACTGCTCATGCTTAAAGGTGGAGAAGATAGGGTGATGAAAACATTTAATATAAATGCTGAATGTGACAGAACAAATAAAATTGTTACACGGCAAGTTTGTTTAACTTTTAAATTATTAAAAAAATGGGAGATTCTAATTCTAAAAAGAAGATTAACTGGGGTAAAGTGGCAGGTGTCGCTCTAACTGTTGCAACAGCTGTTGTTTCTGCACTACAAAATTCAAAAGGTCAAAATCAAAATTAACTACACAAATGAGCTTTTTGGTATATTTTGCCGAAAGGCTCATTTTCAATGTGAAGTCTGTAGTCTGAGAAGATAGTTACTATCTTGATATTATTTTGTTTAATTAGCAGACCCTAAATAAATACTCAAGAAATGAAAAATCAAGACAATATGAATAAATTTCTTACAATTGAGCAACAGAACCTTTTGCACAACCAGACAGGGTGGAGTGATAACGTAATCAGCCATATTCGTTCTATGGAGGAGGCTGCAATTTATATGAAAGCAGGACTGGTGGAACGGAATGTTGGTGGACGGGTGGCTCTTATACGAACCGATATTAACTGGAGCGACTACAGCATTAGGCGTAACACATGGCTGAAAGAATATTTGGCAGACTGGGATAAATGGGCTGAATATAATAATGCCGACTTGATAGGAGAGGGATTCCCACCTCGTGATGCCAATGGTGACCCGTATGAGTTGCACCATATCGGTCAGGAGCAAGACTCGCCTTTTGCTGAACTCACATGGAATGAACACATGGGCGATGGGAATAACCCCATATTGCATACGTCTCGTGAATCTAAAATTTACAGAGATCAATTCGATAAAGAGAAATCCCTTTATTGGCAGGCACGCTTCAAGGCCTTTACTCAAGACGAACTCAATAAAATCTATCAGAAATAACCCAAAGCGACGATCATTGCATCAGTTCGATAGTAATGCTCTGCAGTGGTTTCTTTGTAATCCTTCACACATACACACATGGATGGACGACTGCGTGCCTATTTATGGCTGATTGACATACTGCGCCAAAAGCGAATGACGTTGACGGAGATTAAGCAAAGATGGTCTGCATCTTCATATAATGTGGATCATGGTGAATTGACTGACCGCACGTTTCATCGTTATCGAGAGAATATTGCTACAGAGTTGGGGGTGTATATCGAGTGTAACAAGAAAGCAGGGAATGTGTATTATATCAAGGAGTCGATTTACGATAATGCAAATGTCGTGGACTGGCTGCTGAGTACGTTTCGCATTTCGGAAATGGCACAAAGAGTGAGGCAGCATGATAAGATTATGTTGGAAAATCCTCCACAAGATACGTTATACATGAACCAACTCTTAGACTGTATTGATGAAAATAGATATGTAAGGGTGTCGTACAAAAATGCTTACGGTGTTGAGAATACATTTATCTTGGCTCCTCTCTTTGTTCGACTTTTCAGACAGCGTTGGTATCTTATCGGGCGTGATAAAAAGAATGGGGACGTCAGAATCTTGGCGGTCAATCGTTTGTTGGAATTTGAGAAGTTGGACGTGAAGGTGCGTAAAGAGAAGCCTCTGACACCCGATGAATTCTTTGCCGACTGCTTCGGTATCATGAAAGATCCTCGTAAAAAGGCAGAGCATATTCGGTTACGAGCCTTTTGGCCACAATATATCTTTTTGGAAGAAACGCCACTGCACCATTCTCAGCGCATGGTAAAAGATTCGGGCGATGGCGAATATAGAGAATACGAGTTGTATGTTCAACCAACCTTCGATTTTAAGCAAGAATTGCTGAAGAATAGCAGGGCTCTGATTGTTTTAGAACCTCAATCTCTGAAAAACGAGATGATTGCCATCCTGAAAGATATGTTGAAAGGGTATGAAACGGGCGAAGATTATAGCGGTGAGGGGAAAGGATATGATGCGGATGAGTAAGAAACTATCTCAGCCCTTGCCTCTCTGTGAAAGGGAGAGGAGTAGTTGGCTCGTGATAACAAATCAATCTTCTTCCTTCTGAAGAAAGAGGATAGTTGCTTATTCCTCTCTTGCCCTTCGTTCTTCGTCAATGAGTTGGAAATCTTTTTTGCGAAGGATGAAGTTGCTACCTAAGTATTTTTCTCGTACGATTTTGTTGTTCGCTAACTCTTCTGGCGTGCCGTGGAAAAGGATTTTTCCCTCGAATAGCAGATAGGCGCGATCCGTAATGGTTAAGGTCTCTTGCACGTTATGGTCGGTAATAAGAATACCGATATTATGGTATTTGAGTCGCCACACAATATGTTGAATATCTTCTACGGCAATGGGGTCTACACCTGCAAAGGGTTCATCCAACATGATGAACTTAGGATTGATCGCCAAACAGCGAGCTATCTCTGTACGTCGACGCTCACCTCCCGACAGTTGGTCGCCTTTGTTCTTGCGTACCTTGTTCAGTCTAAATTCTGTAATTAAGCTTTCCAATCTCTCCATTTGTTCTTTCTTAGAGAGTTTCGTCATTTCCAAAACAGAAAGGATGTTATCTTCCACACTCATTTTCCTAAACACACTGGCTTCTTGTGGCAAGTAGCCAATGCCTGCTTGTGCACGTTTATAGACGGGATAGTCGGTAATCTCTTGCTCGTTTAGATAGACATGCCCCTCATTTGGAATGACTAGTCCTGTCGTCATGTAAAACGAAGTCGTCTTTCCTGCTCCATTGGGACCCAACAGTCCTACAATTTCCCCTTGGTGTACATCGTAGCTCACTTTGTCAGCAACGGTGCGCTTGCCATATCGTTTTACCAGTCCTTCAGTACGCAGCACCAAGCTTTCGCTTTCTTGTTGTGGCACTTCCGTTTCTATTTGATCATTCATGAATGCTGTATCTTGATTTTTACTCTTTTGCAAATTTACATAAAAATCGCGATATATAAGCCAGTGGGAATAAAAAACGGCAGTTTTAGTTACTTTGGCGGGAATTTATTTCAAAAAATTGTATTTCTTCATTGAACTTACGAGGAAACCTCTACTGATCCGGCAAGAACCTGTCGGTGTTTGCTTGCTCCAATTGCAGCAGCCACCGCTTTCTGTCTAAGCCTCCCGCATAGCCCGTGAGGCTTCCGTTGGTGCCGATAACCCGGTGACAGGGAATGATGATGGAGATGGGATTTCGTTCAACGGCACCACCCACCGCCTAGCTCGACATGCTTTTCACACCGTGTTGCCTGGCCCATTCCAAGGCAATGTGTTTGTAGGTGGTGGTTTCTCCATACGGAATGGTTAACAATAGCTGCCATACAGTCTGACGAAATGGCGTGTCGTTCAGCAGAATCGGGGGCATGAATGTAGGGTACTTGCCCTGAAAATAAACGTCGAGCCATGTGCGGGTTTCGTCAACAATGGGGAGCGATGGATGTGAAGGTTGGTCACTTAGTGCATGGCCGAAGTACTTTTGTCCCTCAAACCACAGTCCTGTAAGTTGCTTGCCATTGCTGCTCATGGTGATGATTCCTAAGGGAGAGGTGTATGTGTCGGTATATTGTTCCATTCCGAATCGATGAGGTTGTTTTGCAAAGGTATGAAAAATAATCAAAAAAGAAAGGATGAAGTTCGCTTTATTCTGTTCGTAACATCAGGGCTGCTCGTTTAAGAACGTGAGGAAATGCTGACATCAGGCGTTGTAAAATGATACAGTTTGGCATTTGCGAAGAAAAACAGTGACAATTCTCGTGGATAATATGGGGAATTTCGTTACTTTTGTACCAAGCTATGATTTAACGATAACAGAACAGATTAAAAGCGAGTAGAATTTTGGTAATAAAATTAATCATCACATATCTAATAACGTTCGGGAAGTACCTGTTGTTGATGGGGCGCACGTTCAGTCGTCCCGAGCGTATGCGCATGTTTTTTAAGCAATATATAAAAGAGATGTCGAAGTTAGGTGTCAACTCCATTCCGCTTGTATTGCTCATTTCTTTTTTCATTGGAGCCGTTATTTGCATTCAGATGAAAATCAATGTGCAGAGCCCGTGGATGCCTCGTTGGACAACGGGATATGTCACTCGTGAGATTCTCTTATTAGAGTTTTCAAGTGCCTTTATGTGCTTGATACTTGCCGGAAAGATAGGGTCGAATATTGCCTCTGAATTAGGAACAATGCGTGTTACTCAACAAATCGACGCATTAGATATTATGGGCGTAAATCCTGCATGCTATCTCATCCTGCCTAAGATAATGGGCTTAATTACCATTATGCCTTTTTTGGTGATTTTTAGTTCTGTGGCAGGAATGATAGGGGCTTATGCCACCGCCTATAGTGGGGTGCTTTCGCCTGCAGATTTAACCACGGGACTACAATATTCCTTTAAGGTGTGGTTTATTTGGATGAGTATCATTAAGAGTCTTGTGTTTGCCTTTATCATTGCCAGTGTCTCCTCCTATTACGGTTTTTCTGTGGAGGGAGGCGCAGTTGCTGTCGGTGAGGCGTCGACCAATGCTGTTGTGAGTAGCTCCGTATTGGTGTTGTTTGCAGATGTATTCCTCACCCCGTTGCTGAGTTGAGTTTTTAAAGTTTCTGAGTTGTTGAGTTTATGATAGAAGTAAAAAACTTATATAAATCATTTGGTGAGAAAGAAGTCTTGCAGAATATCAATACCAAATTTGAGAACGGCAAGATAAATCTTATCATAGGACAAAGCGGTTCGGGCAAAACCGTTTTGGTAAAAAATATTGTAGGTTTACTTGCACCAGACCGAGGACAAGTACTTTACGACGGTCGAGATTTTGTCTCCATGAGTAGGCGCGAACAAGTGGTGATGAGGCGAGAAATGGGAATGGTGTTTCAGAATTCTGCCCTTTTCGATTCCTTGTCCGTCCTTGAAAATGTGATGTTCCCCTTGGATATGTTTTCAACGAAGAATTATCGAGAGCGTGTGAAGCGTGCCCAAGAGTGTTTAGAGCGTGTCAACCTTTTGGATGCGCAAGCGAAGTCGCCTGGCGAGTTGTCGGGTGGTATGCAGAAACGAGTAGCAATTGCCCGTGCTATCGTGTTGAATCCTAAGTATCTTTTTTGTGACGAACCTAATTCTGGGCTCGATCCTAAGACCTCGTTGGTTATTGATGAGTTGCTATCGAGTATTACAACAGAGTTTAATATCACCACAATTATCAATACGCACGACATGAATTCTGTCATGGAAATTGGCGATCACATCACTTTCATCTACAAAGGGAAAGTGGAATGGATGGGGAATAAAGCTGATGTTGTGAATTCAGACAACAAAAGGTTGAATGATTTGGTGTTCGCCTCCGATTTGTTCAAGAAAGTGAAACAAGCTGAAAACGAGTAAGGGCAAACAGCATTCCTCATTGCAGCTCTGCGTTCTCAGCCAAATGGAAATTTTGAATAAGTTGTGCGCAGAGCAATCTCTAATCGTTGGACTGTCTTGAACATCAAATCTCTCAATTCTATATCAAAGTTGTAGAGAGCTACAGCATCCTCAAATCTACTATTAGGCTTAAATTGGTGTGTGGTTTTGTCTGCCTCCATTGGACGAAGATATTGAACAAAACGAAAATAACTAACCTCTCTAAGAAATTTTGCAGCCTTGGATGAATCATCAAGACGCGGGTTTCTTGAAGCATGTCTTTAAGCCCCTTAATATAATGGGATAAGGCGGTTAAAGTAATGAGTTTGCGTGCTTATCTCCATGGGTTAATAACTGTCTGATTTATAGATGATTATTTTGCTGTATTTGCGTTAAAAAACAAATAATTTATAGTGAAGTTAGGAGATTAGGGTAAAAATGCGTAATTTTGCCATTCATTTGAAAACAACAAAAATAATCATAAATCAAAACGTTAAAGATGAATATTTCATTTGAAAATCCCGACAAGATTAACGGTTTATTAACTGTTACGGTCGAAGAAGCTGATTACAAAGAGGATGTCGAGAAGACATTGAAAGACTATCGTAAAAAAGCAAATGTACCAGGTTTCCGTCCTGGACAAGTTCCCATGGGCATGATTAAACGCCAGTTTGAACCATCCGTAAAAATGGATACAATCAACAAATTGGTGGGTCAGAAACTCTATGAGTACATTCGGGAAAATAATATTCCAATGCTGGGCGAGCCTTTGGCATCTGACAAGCAAGAAACGGTAGATCTCGAGAAAGAAGCACCTTACACCTTCACTTTTGATATTGCTGTGGCACCCGACTTTAAGATAGAGTTGAATGGCAAAAATAAGATAGACTACTATAATATTCAGGTAGACGACAAGTTGATTGACCAGCAAGTAGAAATGTTTGCCTCTCGCATGGGAACCTATGAGAAGGTAGAAACTTTTGAGGGCAATGATATGCTGAAGGGTGATTTGCGTGAATTGGACGAAAATGGAAACACCAAAGAGGGTGGCATCACTGTTGAGGCTGCCGTTTTAATGCCCAGCTATATCAAGGAAGAGGACGAGAAAAAGAAATTCGACGGTGCGAAGTTGGGTGACATCATCACCTTCAATCCTCGTAAGGCTTATGCCAGTGATGTAGAATTGGCTTCTTTCCTGAAAATTGATAAAGAACAGGTGAAAGAGCATGAAGGCAACTTTAGCTATCAGATTACCGAAATTAGCCGTTATCAGAACCATGCTGTCAACCAAGAATTGTTTGATAACGTGTATGGCAAGGACGCTGTGAAAGACGAAAAGCAATTCCGTGAGAAGATAGCCGAGGGACTGAAAGCACAACTCGAGGGCGAAAGCGATTACAAATTCTTGTTGGATACTCGTGCTTATGCCGAAAAGAAGGTTGGAAAACTGGAATATCCTGACGAACTGTTGAAGCGCATCATGCGTAAAAACAATCCTGACAAGGATGAGGCGTTTGTAGAAAAGAATTATGACGAGAGCATCAAGCAGCTCACTTGGCATCTGATTAAAGAGCAGTTGGTGAAAGCACATGATATTAAGGTAGAAGACCAAGATATCAAAGAAGTAGCGCGCGGTGCTGCTCGTGCCCAGTTTGCACAATACGGTATGAGCAATGTTCCCGATGAATATATCGAGAATTATGTCAACGACTTGTTGAAAAAGCAAGAGAGTGTAGATGCTTTCGTAGATCGTGCCATCGACACGAAGCTGACGCAAGCCTTGAAAAAGTCGGTGAAATTGAATGAGAAAGAAATTTCACTGGACGACTTTAATAAATTGTTTGAAGAGAAATAACGCATTTCATAAAAATTTAATGACTATATGCGGTGGTAATTTATAGAACCAGTCATATATGTTATAAGATAAAATGTTTTACATGATAGAGTAGAAAGAGACCTGTATTTCTTTCTACTCTTTTCTGATTAAGGGCGGTTCTATAAATTACCACCGTAAAGTTTTTTTATGTCAGTCTTTTTACG
>NZ_JRPQ01000036.1 GCF_000762405.1 Hoylesella timonensis S9-PR14
TTTTGTTGCTCAGATACTTAAAAAGTTTAATTTATAATAGTGTTGCGGAATTAAGATTATATTATTTAAACAAGATGAATGGTAGTGTACCTCATATAGTTCAATATCAAGGTTCTAAGAGAAATCTAGCTCCTCAGATACTGCCGTATTTTCCTCAAAGATTCAATCGTTTAATTGAACCTTTCGCAGGTATGGCTGCAATTACAATAGCTGTTTCAAGACTGAATAAAGCTCAATTATATCATTTAAATGACCTCAATACACCTCTTGTTAGTGTGCTAGAGGAAGCAATCAACAATCCTCAGCGTCTACTCGATGATTACACAAGGGTCTGGAACGAGCAGTTGACTTTTAATGAAGGTAGTGTTGCACATTACTATAAAGTGCGTGATGACTTTAATAGTGGCAATCAATGCGCCGCCAATATGTTGTATCTTTTAGCCCGATGTGTAAAAGGTTCTGTTAGGTATAGTGGTAATGGTCAGTTCAACCAATCTCCGGACAAACGGCGCAAAGGTGTTTCTCCTGCAAACTTATCAAAGAATATCTTCCGCATTTCAAGCTACTTGAAAAATAGGACAGAATTCTCTTCAGTAGACTATCGAGAAGTATTGCAGATGGCTCGACCTGGTGACATCGTATATATGGATCCTCCGTATCAAGGTGTTTGCGCAACTAGAGACAATCGCTATTTTTCTGGCATAGATTATAATGAGTTTGTCGAAAGCTTGGAAGATCTCAATAGAAGAGGTATTGACTACATCATCAGCTATGATGGAAGTTGCGGAGATAAACAGTATGGTAACGATTTGCCTAATGATTTGGGACTAAGAAAAGTAATGCTCAATGCAGGCCTTTCAAGTCAGGCTCTTTTACTTGGAAAGAAAGAAGTTACATTTGAGGCTTTATATCTAAGCGCAAATCTTCAAGATGTAGTACAACCAACAGTTCATAATCAATTATTATTTACATAATGAAATATTCAAAGGAAATACTTGAGAGGCTTAACTCGATAACAGATAAGCGACCCGCAACTGTTATACAGCATATTTTAAAGTATGGCTTTATTACAACTGAAGAACTGGAAAATAAATACGGATATAAACATGCACCAAGAGCGGCAAGAGACGTAAGGGAACGAGGAGTAAATCTGGTTACCTATAATGTAAAAAGTAGTGAGGGGAAAAGAATTGGTGCCTACAAATTCGGTGATCCAGTTTTTTCCGACAATAAAATATCCAAGGTGGCAGGTAGAACTGCACTTTCTGAAGCATTAAAGAAGGCTCTAATTGACAAACATGGTTCAGTTTGTTTTATTTATCTTCAGCCAATGGAGGAAAGGCTTTTGCAAGTTGACCATCGAGTTCCATATGAGATAGGCGGCGAACAAGATGAAAGCGACATAGATTGCTACATGCTACTCAGTCCTTCTGCGAATAGAGCCAAATCTTGGACTTGCGAGCACTGTCCTAACTGGACAATCAAGGATGTGGAATTATGTGAAAATTGCTTTTGGGCTCATCCCGAAAACTATACTCATATTGCAGGAAACAACGAACGTAAGATAGTCATTACTTTTACAGACAATGAAATCGATGATTATGAACAGTTGATAAGTTTGGTTGGCATTGATAATGCTGAACAAACAATAAAAGATTTGGTAACGTCTTTCATAAACGACCATTCTAACGAAGACTAATATGCAACAGCCTAACTACATAAGTAATCCTCAAATCCGCAACTAAGCCCTTGAACGTCCTTATTGCGTGTACACGTCCTCTCATTACTGAATTTGCAGATAATTTGAACTTGAAACACCCACTTCTGCCTACAATATCCCCTTACCCCACAATGTGACTTGAGGCATTAC
>NZ_JRPQ01000037.1 GCF_000762405.1 Hoylesella timonensis S9-PR14
GGATACTCAACCTGTCTTTAATTGGAAGATGTCTGCCCTTGGGACGATGCCTGTACTTCATCTTATGCCTTGTGTGCTTGGCAAGTTCCCCTGTTGTGTCATTGTGGATGATGTTGTAGATGTAGACATCGCTACTTGCGTATGTTAACAAACCTTTTGTTTGTTAAATAGATTCGTTTTCTTTGACAAAACAAAATTGCGAAATAGATAAACCAGGAGGATAATTTAGGTTTTCAAAGCCTTGAAATCACTATCTATTAGCATATTCACACTGAACAAATTGGCAATATCTATGCTTTTGAAGTCCAATCTGTATGAGCTAGGGGCCCAATGTACATGACTTTACGTCCCAATTTGCATCATATAGCAGGCCTTTTTGTATTAAAAGAAGGTATCTAACCTTTAAACCACTTTACCTTTTCATGGTGCTTTGTGGTTTCAAATCGCATAACAAGCTAATAATCAACAAAATAGCAAAACACCTCTATTTTTCGCATATTTTCAGCGCATGAGCAAGTTGGTTGAAAAAACGCCCAGCATTTGTGTTAAAAATTGGTTGAAGAGGAAACTATTTCACCGAAAAACGTTCCGTTTGATAGGATACAAACACCAACCAACATTATTAAGGGCGGTTCTATAAATTACCAGCGTAAAGGTTTCTTAATGTCAGTTTTTTACGTTTTGTCAGCTTGTGGACTCTTTTTGGTTCAATTTGCTTGTTCGTTCAGTCGTATAGCTCGCTA
>NZ_JRPQ01000038.1 GCF_000762405.1 Hoylesella timonensis S9-PR14
AGGAGGTAAATGCCTTTTATGAATAACATTTACCTCCTACCCGATTTTTTATAGGCTGCAGAGAAATAGGGTGGCGCGACATGATAGTTGGAAAGGATGCACGGTGTGATGCTTACAAACTTTAAATACTTCTTTATACCCTTGCCTTAGCGACAATAAATAAAAGAACTATCAGGAATATTACCAAGAAAACATAAAAGAATAATCCCAATCGATATTCTTTCTTTGTCAGTAACGTCTCGTGTTCTTTCATTTTTCGTTCAGGAAATAAAAACCACGCTAAAGAATACAACGGTACAACTAAAATTGCACCTATCAGATACTGTTCTCCTTTCGAGTCTGCATGCCAAATATCAAATATACTCTTTGTATCTAATAGAACTATTATTAGAAAGTAAATAAATATAAAAAGTACGAGGATGTTGCTTAACGTAGCAAAATAGGGGATACTCTTATTAAATCCCCTCATGTTATAACGATATAAACTTGCTATAATTTTGTACATAGATGCTCATTAAATAATCATTAAACAAAAAAGGTGTGTTAGATATGCTGCATGGTAGATTCAACTTCAAAATTCAACTACGTTTGCAAATTTAAGAAAAAAGTCTCACTTGGTATTTTGAATCCCAACATTTTTCTTGGTCTGGCATTTATATTATTTTGAGCAAGAGTCGTGAGATGAGACTTAAAAAATACTCATTTATTTTGTGAGTTGTTACATTTAGCGTACCTTTGTATTAATCAAGCAAAGCTTGTTTGTCTTCGGCTTGCATCATCAATAAAACAACGAAAAGAGTCAACTATGAACTTAAAAGTGCGTTTGGCGGCCATGAACTTTTTGGAGTTCGCCGTTTGGGGATCATATCTTACTTGTATGGGCATTTATTTGACGAACATTGGAATGGCGTCAAATATTGGAATCTTTTTCGCCATGCAGGGCATCGTTTCTATATTTATGCCTGCGTTGATGGGTATCATAGCCGATAGATGGATACCAGCACAACGACTTTTGGGTATGTGCCATTTGCTTGCGGGGTTGTTTATGTTTGGTGCCGCTTATTATGGATATATGCAAGGTAGTGCGGCAGAGTTTGGTGTTCTTTTTACATTGTATTCATTGAGTGTAGCGTTTTATATGCCGACCTTAGCTTTATCCAACTCGGTTGCATACACTGCGCTGACACAAGCAAGAATGGATACGATTAAAGATTTTCCACCCATTCGTACCTTTGGCACCATCGGATTTATTTGTGCCATGTGGTTTGTAGATATCATGGGATTTAAGAGCAACCAAAACCAATTTGTGGTGAGTGGGGTTTTGAGTGTACTTCTTTTCTTATATACCTTTACCTTACCCAAATGTCCAGTTAGTAAGCATCATGAGGCTACCTCTTTGGTGGATGCTTTTGGGTTGCGCGCTTTCTCCTTGTTTAAGGATAAGCATATGGCTATCTTCTTTATCTTCTCCATGTTATTAGGAGTAAGTTTGCAGATAACCAACGGTTTTGCCACTCCCTTTATAGAAAGTTTCAAATCGATACCAGCCTATGCTGATTCTTTTGGTGTTAAATACCCTGTCATTTTATATTCTTTGTCTCAAGTGAGTGAGACGCTGTGCATTTTGATGATTCCTTTCTTTATGAAAAGGTATGGAATCAAGAATGTGATGTTAATAGCGATGTTTGCTTGGGTGCTCAGATTTGCTTTACTCGGTTTAGGTAATCCTGGGAGTGGCGTGTGGATGTTTTTACTTTCCATGATAATATATGGTGTGGCGTTTGACTTCTTTAATATAAGTGGGTCGCTATATGTAGACCAAGCTACACCACACTCTCTTCGTTCCAGTGCACAAGGATTGTTTATGTTGATGACCAATGGAATAGGTGCCACGGCTGGTTCGTTTGCTGCGCAAGCTGTCGTTACTTCGCATACAGTGAATGGCGTGACAGATTGGCCTATATGCTGGTATATTTTTGCAGCCTATGCTTTGGTAGTAGGTATTTGCTTTGGTTTCATGTTTAGACCTAAAAAAGAAGTGAAAGTATGAATAAAATACGGCTAACTGTTAAAAGTGTGACAGAAATAGTGGGTAACAAGGATGTGGGATTGGTGATACTTGTTGATGAAAATGAGCAACGCCAAATCGCTATTCCTTGCGACTATCAGATGTTGTACCAGTTGCAGTTGCGAATACAAAATATCCCTATTACACCCCTGTTATTACCAGAGGTGTTATGGCACGTAGTGCGGAGTGAAACGACTGCTGACTTTGAAATTCTTATCCACGATGTGATAGACGGTCAATATCGGTGTTTGTTGATGAATAATTCGACATTTGAACCTTATACGATAAGGGTGAGCGATGCTTTGCTGCTGTCCTTGATTAGTAAAACGCCCATTTATATGGATGAGAATTTGATGAAGAAACAAAGTGTTGCTTTTAAGAAGGATTCCAAAGGGATGTCTATTCCTCTCAACACGCTGACTGATGATATGCTGAGAAAAGCATTAAATAAAGCCATTGAAGAAGAAAATTACGAAATGGCATCACACTTGAGAGATGAAATGAAAAGACGCAATTTACTTGATACAGATGACAAAAAATGAAAGAAGTTAGATATTTTTTTGTTCCTGATGCCGACCACGTTAACGAACTTCCTACAAGTGAAGCACTCCACGCGTTACGCGTACTAAGATTATCGAGTGGAGATGAGATGTTTCTCATGGATGGCGTTGGAAATTTTTATCGAGCAATAGTTACGATTGCTTCAACCAAGCATTGCTTCTATGAAATACAGGAAACACTACCGCAACAAAAAAGCTGGCGTGGACATATTCATTTAGCGATTGCACCTACCAAGACGATGGAGCGTATAGAATGGATGGTTGAGAAGATGACAGAGATAGGATTTGATGAAATCACATTCTTGAATTGTCAATTTTCTGAACGCAAACAGATACGTCCAATCCGATTAGAAAAGATTGTGATAGCGGCAATGAAACAAAGTAGAAAGCCTTGGAAGCCAATTGTTAATCCAATGGTTTCGTATAAGAACTTTATTCATCATCAAACGACAGGACATCGCTATATAGCACATTGCTACCCAGAGATTGAACGCAAAGATTTGCTCACTACGCTCCACCAAATGACAGACGATGACGATATAACTATCTTGGTAGGTCCTGAAGGTGATTTCTCTGTTGATGAAGTGAAATTAGCCGAGCAAGCAGGGTTTGAATCAATCTCACTTGGAAAAAACCGACTTCGCACTGAAACCGCTGGACTGATGGCAGTTGCGATGACCCAAATGTTTAGACGTTGTTACCCATAAACTATTTTTTCTACAATGAAATTCTCTTACACCTATTCTTTAGTAGCAATTATCTTCTCTGTGTTGTTATTCACAGGATGTGCCAATGAAAGCTATCAGCAAGCCATTCCTAAGGAGTCTACAGCATTGGTATCTTTTGATGCCAGTCAGATGAGTGGCATCAATAATAAAACACTTCTCAGAACCATTCTTAAGATGAAAAATCTTGATGAGAGTGGGATAGACTTCACGCAAAAGATTTATCTTTTTACATCTCCTGATGGAAATCTTGGTATTTGTGCTAAAGTGGATAATGCTGACAAAATATCAACTATGCTCCAACGCATGGGGAGTGAATCCGTTTCATTTAGAGATGCGTTCTTTTCTACAATTCGTGATTCGTGGATGGTGGGATATAACAAGCAGTCGTTGTTAATCATGGGACCTATTCCACTGACGAAGCAAGAAGAAGCGAAAGCCACCATTGCCAAATACTTGCAACAAGACGAAGAAGAAAGTATCTTGGCGTCACCGATATACCAAGTTTTAGACTCTTTGGACAGTCCTATGACGTTAGTGGCACAAGCACAAGCCTTGCCCGATAAAATCATTGCCCCGTTGATGCTTGGAGCCCCAAAGGATGCAACGACAACAGATGTCTTGATAGCTGCCAAGATGAAAGTAGAGAAGGGATGTTGGTATGTAGAAGGTTCACCGTTTTCGTGGAATAAGCGTATCAACCAAACGATACAGGAGTCGAAAAAGATTTATCGTCCTATTCAAGGTAAATACATAGCAGCAATGCCAGATACAGCATTGTTTGGGATGTTTGTTAACGTAGATGGCAAGCAGTTTTTACCCATATTGCAGAATAATAAAAGCTTACAAGTGCTCCTGACAGGAATCAATCAAGCCATTGATTTGGATAACATTATTCGAAGTGTCAACGGAGATATGAGTGTGGTGATTCCTCAATATGAGCAGCAAAATATCAGTATCTCGATGGCGGCTCAATTAGCACATTCCAAATGGTTGGCAGATGTGGATTACTGGAAGCAATCTGTTCCTGCGGGTGGAAAGCTAACAGATTGGAACAAGCATGCTTTTGTATATACGAATGGCAAAACAAGATTTTTCTTTGGTGTTACTGACAACCTGCAATTTTACAGTGGAGCAACTCCGCAAGAGGCATTAAATTCAATAAAGGTATCCAATCATCCGTTTGAGAGTTTAATACTCCATCAGATAAAGGGTGAAAAGATGGTGATGATTATCAATGTGAGGGATTATCGCAACGAAAGGCTTAGCATGATAACAGATTTGCTCAGACCTGTTTTTGGAAACATACATACCCTCGTGTATAAACTCAATTAACTCGTGGAATCAATTCTTTTTGACTATGTAATGCCACACGTTTTTGAAAAAACGGAAGGCTTACAATCCGAAGTTTGGAACAGACATATCACCTTAGAGAAAGGTAAGAATTACCTGATTGAAGCACATTCGGGCAAAGGAAAAAGTACTTTTTGCAGTTATGTAATAGGGTATAGACACGATTATGCTGGCTGTATCATGTTTGATCAACAGGATATTAGCAGTTTTAATATTCGTCATTGGATAGATATTCGAAGACATCATATCAGTTATATGTTTCAAGAACTTCGACTATTTCCTGAATTGACAGCTTGGGAGAATGTTGAGATTAAGAATAACATGACCAAGTATAAATCGAAGAGCGAGATAATGGGCTGGTTCGAAGCATTAGGTATCGCTGATAAGAAGAATGTTCAGGTCTCTAAAATGTCTTTTGGACAACAGCAGCGAGTGGCAATGATGCGTGCCTTAGTTCAGCCATTCGACTTCTTGTTGGCAGATGAACCCATTAGTCATCTTGACGATATGAATGCGAAGGTAATGCAAGACCTCATGATGACAGAAGTAAACAAGCAAGGAGCAGGTGTCATTATTACCAGTATCGGTAAGCATATGCCTGCTTTATACGATAAGATGATACGATTATGAAGTTAGTTTGGAAACTGCTGAAGCAGAATATGAGTATCCCACAATTTGTTGGATTCTTTTTTGCAAGTCTTTTTGGGATGTTTATTGTGTTGTTTGGCTACCAGTTCTATCGTGATGTTTTGCCTTTCTTCCAAGATAAAGACAGTTTCATGAAGAGCGATTATCTCGTTATCAGTAAACGTATAGATACCAACACATCGTTTAGTGGTAGGACAAACAATTTTTCCTCATCAGAAATAAATCATCTTTCTCAACAACCATTTATACAAAAAGTGGGTTCCTTTCATTCAGCTAATTATCAATCAGAGGTAAGCATGGATGTACAAGGAAATCGTCTCTTTGACTCCGAGTTCTTTTTTGAAAGTATTCCAGACGCTTTTGTAAATGTTCCCTTATCAGAATGGAAGTACGATGGGAAAGACGATATCGTGCCTATCATATTCCCTAAATCGTATTTGGCGATGTATAACTTCGGCTATGCAAGAAATCATTCGCTGCCAAAGATTTCTGAAGGTTTAGTGGGTATGCTTGATGTACAAATCCATATCCGTGGAAATGGACAAGAACAAACACTAAAGGGAAAGGTGATAGGCTTCTCCAGCCAACTCAGTACCATTTTGGTTCCAGAAAGTTTTATGGTGTGGAGTAACCAAAGATTCTCATCAACTCCTCAAAATGAACCTAATCGACTCATCGTAGATGTAGCAAATCCCACAGATACACAATTCTCACAATACTTAGAAAAAAAAGGATATGAAGTAGAAAACAGCAATTCTTCTGCAGAAAAGATGGCTTATTTCTTTCGCCTGATTGTAGTGATAGTGATGATGATAGGATTGATCATATCTGTATTGAGCTTTTATATTTTGATGTTAAGCATTTATCTTTTGGTACAAAAAAATACTTCTAAGCTACAAAATTTGATGCTCATAGGATATAGTCCATCACAAGTTGCCCAACCTTATCAGCTTCTGACCTTGTCACTTCATGGACTTGTGTTCGTACTTGCGATAGGAATTTTAGCAATCGTTCGCCCCTTGTACATGGATGTATTGTATAATCTGTTGCCCAGTCTTGATAATGGCGGTCTTGGTCCGACTTGCTTATTAGGCGTAGTTCTATTATTAGGCGTCACAGCCATTAACAGTTGGATTATTCGAAATAAGATGGCATCCATCTGGAAGAGCAATACAGTTCATTGAATACATTTGTGGAATGCGTATGATTCTCAATATTTGATTCTTGCTGCTGTGTAACTCTTTGAATTGCTAAGTTCTAAGACAAGTGGTAAAACAAGTAACAACTTTCTTTCAATGTGAATCCTATCGATAAATGTCGATAAATGTTCATGTTGCATACATTTTTAATAAAAATGTAACAACTTTATCGATATTTTTAGCTAAATTTGCAATCGTAATCTGTATTACACGATATTTTACCGCATTATTCATTAAAATTTATCAAACAAAATGCAGAAAAGAATTCTTTTTCTGGTGAGCATGATGATGATAGTTTGTCATTCCATCATGGCTCAGGTTACAACTTCTTCCATGAATGGTAAGGTTACACTTAAGGGAACGGGTGAACAACTCGTTGGTGCTACCATTCAAGCGGTTCACGAACCTTCTGGAACGCGTTATGGAGCAGTGACGAATGTAGATGGTCGTTTCAATATTCAAGGTATGCGTACAGGCGGACCATACAAGGTGACAGTAAGTTATGTTGGTTATCAAACTAAGACTTACACGGGCATTAAGTTGCAATTGGCCGAAGTTTACAACCTGAATGTTGAGCTTTCTGAGGATGCAGCACTGTTAGGAGAGGTTGTTGTAAGTGCTACGGCTTCGAAGTTTGCTGCCGAAAAGACTGGTGCTTCTACCAACATCAACAAGTCGCAGATAGCAAATTTGCCGACAGTAAGCCGAAGTATTACTGATATCACACGCTTGTCTCCTTATGGCGGCAACGGTATGAGCTTTGGAGGTGTAGACGGTCGTACTGCAAACTTTACGGTAGACGGTGCCAACTTCAATAACAATTTTGGTTTGAGTCCCTCACTTCCTGGTGGAGGAAATCCTATTTCAATAGAGGCTATCGAAGAGTTACAAGTGGTTGTTGCACCATACGATGTGCGACAAACAAACTTTATTGGTGGTGGTGTTAACGCAATTACCAAATCTGGTAACAACCAGTTTCAAGGAACGGCATACGTATATCATGAAAACGAGAACCTCAGAGGAGACGCTGTAAAAAGGCAACAAATATCTGGAGCTCGCGAAAAGGATCAGAAGACCACATACGGTTTTACGCTCGGAGGTCCAATTCTTAAGAATACATTGTTCTTCTTTGTAAATGCCGAGGCTATTAACATTCCTACGATAGTGAACCGTTGGAGAGGATCTGCTAAGGGTATTGCAGACCCTGACAACTTTATCTCTCGTACATCTTTGAAGGATTTGCAGACAGTGTCAGATTTTGTCAAAAACAAATATGGTTATGACACGGGTTCTTACGCCGATTTCCCTGCCGACAAGAATAATTATAAGCTGTTGGCACGTATCGATTGGAACATTACCGACCAACATCGTTTGGCTTTGCGTTATAACTATACAAAGAATCAAAACTGGATTTCTCCTAATGCTTCTTCTATGGACGGTGGTACGCGTATGTCAGAAGGTCGCTTGTCAAAAGCGTCTATGGCTTATGCTAATTCGATGTATTCCAAGGATAACTTGGTACATTCGTTCTCCTTTGATTTGAATAGTAGATTATCAGAAAACTTATCAAACCAATTATTGGCTACTTATTCTAAATTGGACGATGTTCGTGGTACTAATTCAAGTGAATTCCCCTTCATAGATATCCTTAAAGATGGACAAGCTTATTTGTCACTTGGATACGAGTTGTTTACTTGGAACAATGCTGTTCATAACAATGTATGGAACGTGAAAGATGAGTTGACCTATTACTTGGGCAAACATAAGATAATAGGAGGCTTGGCTTATGAATATAAAATGGCTGATAACTCTTATATGCGTAATGGTACGGGATATTATCGCTATACTTCTTTAGATGATTTTCTGAATGGAGGTACACCTGAGATTGTAAACCTTACCTACGGTTATGATGGCGAAAAAGCCCCCGCAGCTCGTGTACGTACCAACAAGTACAGTCTCTATGCACAAGACGAATGGTCAATGACCGATAACTTTAAGTTGACATACGGATTGCGCATTGATAATTTAGTCTTCGATAACAAAGATTTGATTGCCAATAAAGCAATCAATGACTTAGACTTTAATGGTCGACACCTTGACACTGGCAAGTGGCCTAATGCCAACTGGATATTCTCTCCACGTGTTGGATTCAGCTGGGATGTTTTGGGTAATAAGACGCTGAAAGTACGTGGTGGTACGGGACTGTTTGCAGGAAATCTGCCACTTGTATTCTTTACCAACATGCCTACCAACGGTGGTATGGTGCAATACAATGCACACATCAATGCAGGAATTGCTGCCAAGCGAGGTTTTGACATGACACAGTTTGCAGGTGGATTGGTAACAGACGGAGAGGGGAGAGCCACACATGCCGCTCTTTACGATAAATTGGCGTCTTTAGGTTATCCCACAACGGTCAAGCCTGAAGATGGCGTAGTGCCTTCGGCAGTGGCTGGAATCGCTTCTGATTTTAAGATGCCACAGGTATGGAAAACCTCCATTGCTGTTGACTACCAGCTCCCAATTTCATTTCCTGCAACTCTGACAGGCGAATTAATTTTCAACAAATCCATCAACGAGACTTCTATCTCTGATTGGAGCATTCCTTCAGTAGGAGGCTTTGCACGCTTCAACGGTGTAGACAACCGACCTATTTATCCCACAGGATATCATACCAACACCAGTGCCTTCGTTCTTGAGAATACCAGTCGTGGATATGGTTGGATAGGAAACATTACTTTGAATACCCAACCTACCGAATGGTTGGATTTCACAGCAGCTTATACGCACACGGTGTCTAAGAACGTAACAGGTATGCCTGGTTCTAACGCTGAGTCAGCATTTACTTATGTACCTACGGTTGAAGGACCTAACCACATTCGTTTGCACAATTCACAGTATGTTACTCCCGATCGCTTAATGGCATCTGCAACCATTCATGACAAGAGTGGTAACCACTATGGTTTCTTCTACGAAGCATGGCGAGGTGGAGCCAACTACTCTTACATGACGGTGAATGATATCAATAACGACGGCTATAATTACGATGCCCTATATATTCCTACCGATGAACAAGTAGCGAACAATGATTTCCGATTTGTTTCTGAAGATGATAAGACTCGTTTCATGGATTACGTGCATAACAATAACTACCTCAAAAAGCATCAGGGCGAATATGCAGAGGCTTACAGTCTGTATTCTCCATGGGTTCACCGCATCGACTTTAGTTATAAGCACGATTTCAAAGTCAACATTGGCAACACCAAACACAAACTGCAACTCAGTTGTGACGTCAAGAACCTCATGAATCTTTTCAATTCTAGTTGGGGTGTAGCAAAATATTTGAATCCTGCTATTGGTGCTGAAGCACGTATCCTTAAATTCGAAGGTGTAGACAAAGAAGGTTATGCCACTTACTCAACTCCTTCGTCCATACAAGGCAATACCGAAACCTTCACACCAAGTTACTCTCTCGGACAGTGCTGGTATGCCTCCATTGGTATTAAATATACATTTAATTAATTCATATAGTTGAAAAATTGAAAACATGAAACTAAAATATATTTTTCTTACATTCATTGCCTTTATAGCTCTTGGGTTCACCAGCTGTGAAGACAATAAAGACATCACACTGTTAGATGCAGTTCAGGTTTCCTCCTCTTATGTGTCGATACCTGTTGAAGGTGGAGAATCTTCTATCATCGTGAAAGCATCAACGGATTGGACGATGGAAAAAGTCGTCACCAAAACAGACTCTGTTAAATGGCTTTCTATCACGAAGGGTAAAGACAATGAGGGTAATGAGTTACTCACTTTCAAAGCCGATAAGACTTTGGATGGACGCTCTGCACAAGTACTTATCCATTGTGCTGGCGAGACTCAATACGTCAATGTCATTCAGGGCTTGTCAAAGAAAGAAGTCGTAACCGTCGCTAATGTGCTGGCTGGTCCTGCTGGCAAGACCTATCGCGTGAAAGGTATTGTATCTTCTATCAGCAATACGCTCTATGGTAACTGGATTCTTAAAGACAAGACGGGAGAGATTTTGATTTATGGCACGAAAGATGAAAAGGGTAATAAAAAGAACTTTGCAAGTCTTGGAATTGAAGTGGGTGATGAAGTCACGGTAGAAGGACCCAAAAAGATTTATGGCTCAACCATAGAGTTAGCAGATGTTGATGTACTCAATATCGTTAAGTCTTTGATAAAAGTCGACTCCGTCTTTAACGACACAATAGCCGTTGGTGGAGGCGAAACGACAGTTCATCTTACTTGTAAGGGACAAGGTGTATCGGTAGAAATACCCGAATCGGCTAAGTCTTGGCTCGCTATCTCTTCCATTCAGTCGAGAGGTACTAACGCCGTTGTTAAGTTCATGGCAACTGCCAATACAGGTGGAGACCGCCATTGCAAGATTATCTTCCATACCACAGATGGAAAGAAGGATTATACCTCTTCGGCTACTATTGTGCAGTTGGGAGCTATCGTAAAGGCATCTGTAGCCAACTTCCTTGCCGCACCTGTGGGTGAAACACAATATAGATTAACTGGCATTGTCACTAAGATAAAAAATGCAGAGTATGGCAACGTTTATCTGAAAGATTTTTCTGGCGAAGTCTATGTTTATGGACTGCATGGATTCAAAGGTAAGGATGTTAAAGAAGGCGACATCATCACCGTTGCGGGTAAGCGTGGCGAATACAAAGGAACCCCACAGATGGTCAAAGGAGCTTTGGAAAATGTTAAACACGTTACGCCTATCACCATTGCAGATGTGCTGAAAAAGTCGGATAGCAAAGAAGTTCATTATTTGGTGACAGGTACAATTAAAGAAATAAAGAATGCTGATTACGGCAACATGACATTGAAAGATGGAGATAGCGAAATCTATCTATATGGATGCTACCCAGGTTATGGTGCAACTGACGATGCTCGTAAGGGGGCTGTTGGTAAACTTGGACTCAAGGTAGGCGACAAACTTACGGTCATCGCCACAAAGTCTACCTTCAAAGGTACGGCACAATTGGCTAATGGCGTTTACTACAAACACGAATCAGCCAAATAATCGCAGGCTTTATTCTGTTACAAACTTATATAGGTGCATTCTCAAAAGGGTGCACCTATTTTAATCTGTACCCACAATCCTGAGTTTTTCTTCCATTGATTTTGTATTTTTCTATATTTTATATACTTTTGTATGACCAATAAAAATCAAAAAAATAGACTATGGTTATCGATTTCGAACAGATTAAAGAACAGGTCATTCAGGGCTTTAAGGGCGGAGTAGGAGAGTTAAGAACGAAAAGTTTTGCAGACGATAAGTGCAAAATAATGCTCTCTACACTCAAGCCAGGCGCAAGTTCGGGACTACATACACACGAACAAAACTGTGAAATTATTTATGTGTTGGACGGAACATTGACCTTTCATTACGATCAAGAGATTGAAACTGTGCATGCAGGTCAGGTGCATTACTGTCCGATGGGACACCAGCACTATATGGAAAATCTCACGAGTACTGACGTGAAATATTTTGCCATCGTCCCAGAGCATCACTAATTGACATTGAGTTGCTCTCGAGGTATGCTAATGATATTGTCATTTTTATGCCTCGCATTACTAATTGTTAATAAAATTCTATCGAGAACCCAAAAAGAAATGGTAACTTTGCCGTTGCTATGGAGAAACAAATGATAAAAAACGGGCGTCCTCAAATTGCGATTATCGATTCCAATACGCTTGCAATTTTAGGATTACAGCAAATATTGCAGGATGTGTTTCCAATTATGGAAGTTTCGACTTTCAATTCCTTTGATGAATTGAGTCAAAACTTTCCTGATTCTTTCTTTCACTATTTTGTATCGGTGAGCATTGTTTTAGAAAATCGGGGCTTTTTCCTTGACCGACGTAGAAAGACCATTGTCCTCACCACTTCTAATGATCCAATGACCCAACTAACGGGATTTCATAGCATTTGTGTGAATGTTCCAGAGGACGAACTTGTTCGCTCTGTCCTTATGCTCGAACAGCATGCGCATGGTACGGGGCAACACCTTCCACCTTTACCCAAAGTGCTAAAGAAAAAAGTACTGTCTGACCGTGAAATAGAAGTGTTGTCTTTAATCGTGCAAGGCTATATCAACAAGGAGATAGCCGATCGATTAAATATCGGAATGACAACGGTTATTACCCACCGCAAAAATATCATGGAGAAATTAGGGGTGAAGAGTGTCTCTGCTTTAACCATTTACGCCGTAACGCATGGGTATGTAGACATCAACAATATATAATGGCTCAGCGTCTGTACAGATTTGCTTGCAGACCTATTTTGGGGCATTTCAGTTAAGTTTATGGCTACAAGAAAGGAGCTAACAAATGTGCAAACCAACCCCGAAATTTCTGCCATGGACTCCTAAACTCATCCCAACTCTTTGGCGTCAACAGAAAACTGTATTTCTTGTCTCGGTCAAAAAGATGGTCTAATTGTTTCGTTGTACACCGATCAAGGATAACGGCATTGTTCTCATAGTCATACCTTAAACTTCTCGCATTAAGGTTGGCACTCCCTACGGTACAAAATTTTCCATCCACCATCATCACCTTTGTATGATGAAACCCATCGGTAAACATCCATACCCTTGCCCCTTGCTTCATGAGTTGATGTGCATTATAAAATCCGCAATCGGGGGTCAAGGGAATGTCGCTGCTGGTAGAAAGCATGATTTCTACTTTCACACCACGATGAATCGCATTTCTCAGCGCTTTTTTGATACCACGATTGAGCGTGAAGTAGGGGTTGATAATCTTCAAACTGTCACGAGCAGCATTGATTGCCTCAACATAAAAGTCCCGAATGATTTTGTTACTTATTCTGGGTTCACGATTGATCATTCCAACCGTTTTATGCCCAGCAGAGGCACAAGTGTCGGGGTTTAAGCCCTCCATGTAATCTCTACTTCTGTGTCCTCTGTAATATTTGGAACCGTGTACGTTTTGTTTTGCCGTTTTGTTCCACATTTTTAGGAAAATACTTTGCAAAGTGTTTACTGCAAGTCCTTCAATGCGGCAGTGCATATCATTCCATTTTCCAACTTGTTTCGTACCTTTTATATAATAATCAGCCACATTCATTCCCCCAGTGTAACCCACTTCGCCATCAATCACCACAATTTTTCGGTGATCTCTGCTTAGTGCATGATTCACCCAAGGGAAGGTAATAGGATCAAATTTATAAATCTCGATGCCCTTTGCACGTATGGAGTCGATGTGTCGCTTCTTTAAGGGACGGTTATTCGAGGCATTTCCAAAGGCATCAAAAAGCGCCCTCACCTCAACTCCTTCACTTGCTTTTCGCTCAAGAAGCTGAAATAAAAGGCTTGCTATCGAATCGTTTCTAAAGTTAAAGTATTCGAGGTGTACACTACTTTTGGCTTGTTCAATGGCTTTGAACAAGTCATCAAACTTTTCCTGTCCATTGGTCAAAAGGGTTACCTTGTTATCGTGTGTGAATGTAACGCCTTCCTTGCACAACGCTTGAGCAATGATGGAATCGGATGATTGTGCTCTTGTGGTGACACAAAAAGCTATACTTAGAATAAATAAAACTGTCCTCAAATTTTCTTACCTTGTCTTACTAAATCATGCACGAATAGTGGTCGACTATTCCTAATAAATGGTTTGCTTCGTCCACCACCAACACTGTATGTATCTTATACTGATGCATGATTCGTTGTATTTCCGTTATTTTTGTACTGGGCGCTACGGTTTTCGGATTTGTTGTCATGATATCGCTCACCGTTTTGTCGAAAAACTGCGCTTGCCATTTCTCCATGGCTCGCCTGATATCGCCATCTGTAATCAAACCTACCACCTGTTCGTTCTCTAACGACACGCCCAATCCCAATTTGCCTTTGCTAACATGAATAATAGCATCACCAAGATGCATCTCCTTTGGAATGATAGGAAGATTGTCCGAACGCATCACATCTGCAGCTGTGGTGAGCAATCGCTTACCCAATTCACCGCCGGGATGAAACTGCGCAAAATCATTTGGCTTAAATTTTCTTACCTTCATTAAGGCAATTGCCAATGCGTCACCCATGGCAAGTGCTGCTGTAGTACTACTGGTTGGTGCCAAGTTCAGCGGACAAGCCTCTTTCTTCACCGAGCAAAGAATGTGGGTTGTGGAATATTTAGCCAGTAAGGAGTGGGCGTTTCTGCTGATAGATAC
Organism: Hoylesella timonensis S9-PR14; assembly: GCF_000762405.1. Classification (GTDB taxonomy): domain Bacteria; phylum Bacteroidota; class Bacteroidia; order Bacteroidales; family Bacteroidaceae; genus Prevotella; species Prevotella timonensis_A. The sequence continues at coordinate 14,784 of NZ_JRPQ01000038.1, forward strand.
CACGGGTACTTTCATGTGTAGCACCATAGGCAGAAAGCGCAACAGCTCGTCTGTCTGTCCGCTATTGCTCAAAGCCAACACCACATCATCGGGTGTCATCACCCCCAAATCACCGTGATAGACATCCAACGGATTGATAAAGAACGCCGGAGTGCCAGTCGAAGACAACGTTGCGGCTATCTTTGCACCGATATGACCGCTTTTTCCTACCCCCGTTACAATGATTTTTCCTTTGCAGTTGAACATCAGTTCTACTGCCTTTTCAAAGTGTTCATCTAACTGTGGGATGAGGTCTAACAACGCTTGGGCTTCATCCTTGATACATTGTGCAGCAAAATCTTTCGTCTGTTTCAGTAAGTTATTCGTATTCTCGTCCATGTCTTAATATCGTTTCCTCTTGGTGTCAGAATGGTTTATGCTTTCAACAAGTCTTGTATAATCAACTCAAGTTGGTCGAGCGCTATCATGTTGGCTGCATCGCTAAGACCTTCGTCGGGCGTGGGATGTGTCTCGAAGAAATAACCTGTCGCCCCAAAAGCTTTGGCTGCTTTTGCCATAGAGGGCACAAAGCGCCTGTCGCCAATCGTCTTTCCATTACCCGCACTTGGTCTTTGCACACTGTGGGTACAATCCATAATGACCGTGTCTACCAGTTCGAGCATGTCGGGAATATTTCTAAAATCAACAATTAAGTTGTTATATCCAAAACAGTTACCACGTTCGGTGAGCCACACCTCGTTGGCACCGCTCTCACGTGCCTTCTCAACGGGATATTTCATGTCCTTTCCGCTCAAAAACTGGGCTTTCTTGATGTTTACCACCTTGCCCGTTTTGGCGGCTGCAACCAACAGATCGGTTTGTCGACAGAGAAAGGCAGGGATTTGCAAGATGTCGCATACCTGTCCCGCGGCTTCTGCCTGATAGCTCTCGTGAATGTCGGTGGTGATGCGCAGGTGGTACTTTTTCTTTACCTGTTCCAGCATTTGCAGTCCTTTTTCGAGACCGGGACCTCGAAATGAGTGTATAGACGTTCGATTTGCCTTGTCGAACGACGCTTTGAAGATAATCTCTGTACCCAAGCGCTGATTGATTTCAACCAGTCTCGAAGCCACTGTTTCCAGCAGTTCCCACGATTCGATGACGCAAGGGCCTGCTATAAAAATGGGATGCATAAAATAAAATGATATTTAGATTACAAAGGTACAGAAATCACGCATAAAAGCCAAAGCTTTAACGTTTGTTTGCGCTAAACGCACTGCTCTTTCATTGAAGAACAATATTTTTACATCGAAAAAACATCCACTAACCAGCGTTTGTAAAATTGGAACTACACTGCATAACAATATAATTAATGCTGACCAACTTATGGGAATGATATTGTGTATTGCCTCAAGTCACATTGTGGGTTAAGGGGACGTTGTAGGAAGAAGTGGGTGCTTCAAGTTCAAATTATCTGCAAATTCAGTAATGAGAGGACGTGTAAACGAATAAGGACGTTCAAGGGCTTAGTTGCGGATTTGAGGTTAAATTAATCGACTCCAATCAATTCCTACTACAAAACTAATTACTAAACAACAAAACAACCCCACCGTTGATTGTAAACGAGCAGTAGCATCTTTTATTCCAAATATCAATTGCAGTATATAACAAAATATATAATAAAATATAGTCAATACGATAATTACTATAAAATCTCTCCACAGAACCGCAGGATAATGGTAAATTAAACTTTCACGAGGAGTTGACCCAATTCCTATATGTATAGCTATCCAACCTATGAAATAAAATATGCTGAAAAAGAAAGGTAAATACAAATTATCTTTGTTCATTATACCAAATATTTTAAAATTAAGGATAACAAGAAAACAAACCCCAAAACGAGATTCATGAAAGACAAACCTTTTCTCATTTTTTTTGAAAAAACAAACAAAAATACATAAATAAATGAAGGAACGATGACCATAATCAAATAATTAAGATCTATCATTTCTGTTAATCGTTGTGATTGACTAAACAAGAAGAGACGAACAATTCCATCTAGCATCAAACCAAAACAGATAAATCGGATTAATCGTTTAAAATTATTCATATATCAATAATTTCCTTTAATAATTGATAGATTGGGTTTAGTGACCATACGTCTAATGCTTTTAATATTTCATCAAATACCTTACTAGTATTAGTTTGACCATGTGCATATGAATCCTACGATAGACATGGCGAAGATACAAATTAAATCTGAGAGACTCACTCCTTTTGAGGGATTATTTTCAATCATGGAACAATTTGACTCCACATTATCATCTTTAATAAGAAGTTCCTTGGTTATCGCCCTGGCGTGGCGGTTATTGGCGATTTGATAGTCGGTATAATCCGTAACTTTTACAAGG
>NZ_JRPQ01000039.1 GCF_000762405.1 Hoylesella timonensis S9-PR14
AAATTCGTTTCTTTCGTTTTATTCGTTGTTAAAAAAATAATTTCGTTGTGAAAAAAAATATTCGTGTTTCACGTCATAAAATTGTATTTTTGCAGATAAATGAAATAATATAAAACATTCAGCATAATGACAAACACAAAACAAGGGGACGAACTGCAGGCAGCCATCTGGAGAATTGCTAACGAGGTGCGCGGCGCCGTAGATGGCTGGGACTTCAAGCAGTTTGTATTGGGCCCGCGCACATCGAACGCATTGTCGGCATCTTTGGAAACAAGGACGAGGTGAAGCATGTTGCCACATCGGTGGACAACAACACGATTGCCGAGAACGATTACAACCTCTCCGTTGGCACATATGTAGAGGCGGAGGATACGCGCGAGGTGATAGACATCGTGAAGCTGAACGAGGAAGTGGCACAAACGGTGCAGCGCATCGACGCACTGCGAGCAGATATCAATAAAATCATCAAGGAGATAGAGACATGAAAGACTTAATGAAATTTGAGAACAAGCAAGTTCGCTCCCATTGGGACGCAGAAGAAGAGAATCCCCCTCCCCCCACTTTCTGTTCAACATAGGATAGTGGAGATTCTTGATAAGTTTACAGAGCTTGAAGCGGAGCTGGACTGCCGCAAGCGGCAGTATGAGTATTACCGCAACCAACTGCTGACGTTCGCACAGTAAAAGAAAAAATATCATGGCTAATGAAACTACGGTTATTAGAAAGTACAAGGATTACAAAGAATTGTTTTTCTATCAAAAAACTGACACCATCTATCAGCTGACATACATCTTCTGCACAAGGTTCTTACCTAAATACGGTGACAGAACGGTAGACCAGATGGTGCAAGCGGCACGGTCGGGAAAACAAAATATCGTAGAAGGAATAGAAGACGGTAACACATCCTCAGAGATGGAGCTAAAACTGCTGAACGTGGCTCGTGCATCATTGCAAGAGTTGCGCGAAGATTACGCTGACTACTTGCATACACGCCACCTTGCACTATGGAACGAGAAGCACGACAGATACAACGCCATGCTCGCATTCTGCAAGACGCACAACCAGCCCAAAGATTATCTGCCTTACGCCCAACGCTGGACGGCAGAAGAGTTTTGCAACGCATTGCTAACCCTCTGCCATATTACAGACAAACTCATGTGTTCTTTCCTGAAGAGCTTGGAGAAACAGTTTGTGGAGCAAGGAGGCATCAAAGAACGAATGTATGCGGCACGCACGGGCTACCGAAAGCAGCAAGACGAGGAAAGGAGGCTTCTGCTGAAAGAAAATGAACAATTGAAAGCTGAGATAAAGGCGCTTAAAGAACGCCTCAAACGGTTAGAAGGAGAGAATAGGGATGACTAGGGAAGACTAGGAATACCTAGGAAAGACTAGGAAAGACTAGGGATGACTAGGGATGACTAGGTAAGCCTAGGTAAACCTAGGGACACATAGATACACATAGATACGCCTAGATACACCTGCCCCCAGCTAACAACAAAAAAAAACAACATCATCATGACCACCTACAACACCATTGCAGAATTGCAAAACTTCATTGTCTTAGACAGCTACACCAAGCTGTCACAAGTTGGCGAGCAACTCGACTTTACGATGAACTGGGCAAAGGCGGACAACATGCTCATCAAAGACCTGAAAGACTTTACGGCAACCTTCTTCCAAAAGAACACCCTACTGCAAGTACTGCTTTCCTATGCTGTGTTTGACACCAGCGACACGTTGCTCATCATGCGCCCCTATCAGATTGCTGCCACCGAGCGGTTGATATGGAAAATCAGAAGTTCGTATCAAGCAAAGGTGTGGAGCACCCCCGAAGCAGGAGGCTACATCTGGCACACCACCGGTTCGGGCAAGACGCTCACCAGCTTTAAGGCAGCTCGATTGGCAACCCAGCTCGACTTTATAGATAAGGTGTTCTTCGTGGTAGACCGCAAGGATTTGGACTTTCAAACCATGAAAGAGTACCAACGGTTCTCGCCCGACAGCGTGAATGGGTCGGAAAGCACGGCAGGACTGAAACGGAATATTGAAAAAGACGACAACAAGATTATCGTTCCACCTACAACGATATTCGTGACTGGTTCAGACGGGAGCGAGAAGGGAAAGCCGCTGAAGAATCTAAGATTGACTGGGACGATGTGGTGTTTGAGATAGACTTGCTCAAATCGCAGGAAATAGACTTGGATTATATCCTTGAATTGGCGGTTGAACACAACAAGAAAACAAAAGACAAAGACGCATTGATTGACGAAGTGCGCAGAATCATCCGCTCGAGTATTGGCAACAGAGCCAAAGAGGGATTGGTGGTTGACTTCATTCACGACACAGACCTTGACCCTATTCAAGACAAGGCAGGCATCATTTCTGCTTTCTTCGATTATGCGCAGCAGCGACAGAAGGAAGAGGCGGCAAACCTCATTGCGGAAGAGAAACTGAATGTGGACGCAGCCAAGCGGTATATCCAAACATCGCTGAAGCGTGAGTTTGCCAGTGAAAACGGAACAGACCTCAATGCCATCCTTCCAAAGATGAGTCCGCTCAATCCGCAATATCTAACGAAGAAGCAGAGTGTGTTCCAGAAAATTGCCGCCTTCATTGAGAAGTTCAAGGGCATTGGTGGCATCATTTGAGGCACATTAAAACAGTAATGCCGCCATGAATGATGATACGCAAACCGTTGTATTTTGTTAAAAAACATTAAGAAACGGAGGTTTCGGTTCGTTCAATCTTCACCTCTCATAATAATGTCGTAATTTTGCACCCGATTTATTTAATTCACATAAAGTCTAACTTTATTAATTTTTAAACATTTATTATTATTTATGTCAAACTTAAAGAACGTTCAGCCATTAGAGGACTTCAATTGGGATGAGTTCGAAAATGGAACAAACGTAAGCGCCAACTGTGATGACTTGGCAAAGATGTACGACGAAACCTTAAACAAGGTGAGTGAACATCAAGTCACCGAAGGAACTGTCATCTCGATTGACAAGAAAGAAGTGATTGTGAACATCGGCTACAAGAGCGATGGTATCATTCCTGCTTCAGAATTTCGTTACAACCCAGATCTCAAAATCGGAGACAAGGTTGAGGTTTATGTAGAAAACCAAGAAGACCGAAAGGGCCAGCTGGTTCTTTCTCACAAGAAAGCCCGTCTTACACAAAGTTGGGATCGTGTTAATGAAGCACTTGACAATGATGAGGTGATTCAGGGTTACATCAAGAGCCGTACCAAGGGTGGTATGATTGTTGACGTGTTTGGTATCGAAGCTTTCTTACCGGGAAGCCAGATTGACGTTCATCCTATACGCGACTACGACATCTTCGTAGGCAAGACCATGGAATTCAAGGTAGTGAAGATTAACCAAGAGTTCCGCAATGTAGTGGTTTCACACAAGGCACTCATCGAGGCTGAGTTGGAAGCACAGAAGAAAGAAATTATCAGCAAACTCGAAAAGGGACAAATCCTCGAGGGTACTGTTAAGAATATCACCTCTTACGGTGTATTCGTTGACTTAGGTGGTGTAGACGGATTGGTACATATCACCGACCTGTCTTGGGGCCGTGTCAGCGATCCTCACGAAGTGGTTTCATTAGACGAAAAGATTCATGTGGTAATTCTCGACTTCGATGACGAGAAGAAGCGCATTGCCCTTGGCTTGAAACAACTCACTCCACATCCATGGGATGCTTTGGATCCAAACTTGAAGGTTGGTGACAAGGTGAAAGGAAAAGTGGTTGTTATGGCAGACTATGGCGCATTCGTAGAGATTGCTCCGGGTGTTGAGGGATTGATTCACGTGAGCGAAATGTCTTGGAGCCAACACTTGCGCTCTGCACAAGACTTCATGCACGTAGGCGACGAGGTAGAAGCTGTTATCCTGACTTTGGATAGAGAAGATCGCAAGATGAGCTTGGGTATCAAGCAACTCAAGTCAGACCCATGGGAGGATATCGAAACCAAATATCCTGTGGGAAGCAAGCACACCGCTAAGGTACGCAACTTCACCAACTTCGGTATCTTCGTAGAATTAGAAGAAGGTGTTGACGGCTTGATTCACATCAGCGACCTCTCTTGGACCAAGAAGGTAAAACATCCTTCAGAGTTCACTACTGTGGGCGCAGAAATTGAGGTAGTAGTTCTCGAAATTGACAAAGAGAACCGTCGCCTGTCACTCGGTCACAAGCAACTCGAAGAGAATCCTTGGGACACTTACGAAACCCTCTACACTCCCGGTTCTATCCACAAAGGTAAGATTACAGAGATGATGGACAAGGGTGCCGTGATTACCCTGAACGAAGGTGGCGAAGGCTTTGCTACGCCTAAGCACTTGGTAAAGGAAGACGGTTCGCAAGCAAAACAAGGCGAAGAACTCGACTTCAAGGTTATCGAGTTTGTGAAAGATACCAAGCGCATCATCCTCTCTCACAGTCGTACATTCGAAGATGAGAAGGAAGAAGTGAAGGCTGCACCAAAGCACACTAACAAGAAGCAAAACGATGCCGCAGCCATTAACAATGTGGCAGCTGGTACCAGCTTGGGCGACTTGGATGTCTTGGCTAAACTGAAAGCCGACATGGAAAGTTCAGACAAATAATTGTTTGACGCAATCATAATAGAGGTCGATTCTTCACGAATCGGCCTTTTTTTTATCGACCCCCCCACTCTCTCACTCCACGTCACAATTTTTCATTGACACATTATTTTTAACAACGAATTAAGCAAAAGAAACGAATTTTTCTTTCTTTGAAATTCAATGAACGCCAGCGTTCAACGAATGACACAAATTTAGCAAAGCTTTTTTTATCAACAGATGTAAATTAGTAAGGCAATATTTACGCCCAGAAGGGGCAACAGCGCATAGCCCAAAACACTATTCACCAGTTGATGTTGCGAGCAAAGACGGGCTGAAAGCCTAATAAGGCGTATAACCATGACACCGTACAACAGTTGATGCTGTGAGCAAAGACGGGCTGAAAGCCCAGCAGACGTATAACTGTGGTAACGTACGCCTGTTGATGCTGTGAGCAAAGACGGGCTGAAAGCCCAACAGACGTATAACTGTGGTAACGTACGCCTGTTGATGCTGAGAGCAAAGACGGGCTGAAAGCCCAATAAGGCGTATAACCATGACACCGTACAACAGTTGATGCTGCGAGCAAAGACGGGCTGAAAGCCCAATAAGAATACAGCCCAGGGCAGCGCCCTGGGTA
>NZ_JRPQ01000040.1 GCF_000762405.1 Hoylesella timonensis S9-PR14
AATCCTGAGCAACTTTTTGTTGCTCAGGTACTTAAAAAGTTTAATTTATAATAGTATTGCGGAATTAAGGTTTAAATAAAAATTCAAGATAAATATGAAATATTTACGCCTATTTGTAGTATATTTAGTTATTGCATTTCCAACGTCGGCTTTTTCACACTCGCAACGAATATTAGAGGAGAAGCAGTTCTTAGAATATCTATATAAAGGTAGATATTGGGAGATGACTCAGTTCTATAGTAAATCAAACATTGATTGCCCTACTCTAAAATTGCTGAATTCTGTATATACTGCGATTGGCGATAATAGAAATGATTTAGCCATACAGTTGCTAGATGAAAATATGAAGACTCACTGGAAAGAATATGACAGAAATACTCAGATATTTTCTGGTCTCATGGTGAATCTATGTTTAACAGAAGGACGTTATGATGATGCTTTAGCTCAATACAACTGGCTTAAGGATGTCTATTCACCATTACAACAGCAGTATTATAAAAACCAAAAAATTACTGCTGATGTCAATAAGATGATTGATGAGGAGGCTAAAGTCATGAAAATAGCTCGTAAAAGACCACAGATGCGCATCGTATGTAAAGGTGAGCCAAACCCGATTAAGTTTACACTTGAACCGCATATTAAAACAAAGTTGAAGGTTAATGAAACTACGGAAACCTTTCTGTGGGATACAGGATCACCTGTAGCAATATCCTTACCGCATCGATATGCTGATGAGCTAGATCTTGATTATAGAAGCGATAGTATCGTTTCTGGTAATGAAAAAATCGCAATAGCTTATATTGATTCTTTAATGATTGGGAATTATACCCTCTACCATGTTCCCACGTGTATCGTAGATATGAAAAGTCCAATTCCAGCCCTATATAAGCAACATGCATCAAAAAAGAAGCTCTTGGAGGCAATGAATGTATATAATGAAATGAACTGTCCAATAATCGGCTTGCCTATTATTAAACTTTTTGAAAAGTTTGGAATTGACTGGAAATACGAATGCTTTTTCTTTCCTAAAGAGCAATTGCCTACTCCCCACTTTGAAGAACGTATTTTTATGACTAATTATTCACGGCCATATTTATTAACACCAATCACTATTAATTCAATGTCAATGATGGGATCAGTAGATACAGGATCCTCTTTTTACATGGGGCTTAATCGACAATATCAGAAAGATAATAGCAAGTTGTTTCCCATTGGGTATGATAAAAGTAATGACATATATTCCGTTACAATGGTAGGCTTACAAGATACGCTTGGCGTATTTTTGTTAAATCCTTCTTTAACATATGGGTATACAGCAATGAAACCAACATATTTGATTAAACTACGGGATTCTGTAATGACGAATGAACCGTGGGATGTACTATTAGGTTACCCATTCTTTAAGTCTTTGGGTGAAGCGATGGTGATTGACTTTAAAGAAATGAAAGTAAAGATATGGGAGAAAAGTGATAATCCACGATTATACTAATGAATTATTAATTATTTGAGTGAATAAATTCTAAAGGAAACGTTAATGAAAATTTATAAGAGTATGAAGAACTTTAGGTTATTGATATTAGTTATGTCTACAGTCTGTGCACTATCCACATATTCTCAGGATTATAAATCTAAGTTTGGGCTTTATGGCAATCTTCTCAGCTCGGGTAGATATTTGGAAATGAGCAAGGTGTATACCGATAAGGATTCTATTAATCCATTCTTAAAACTCAATAACAAGATAGTAGCAGCTATTGCAAACAATCAAAATCGCTATGCCATAAGCTTAATCAATGATAACCTAAGGTATAATTGGCAAGCATACGGATTTGATGCACTATATTTAGCCGATGTATATTTTACGCTTTGTAAAGCAGAGGGTCTCTACGATCAAGAAGAAGCTCTTCTGGAGTGGCTGAAGCAAGATTATTATCCTTCTCAGATGATTTACTATAATGACAAGAAATATACTGCTGCTACAGAGAAATTAATTTCTGATGAAGAAAATAGTTTGAAGGCAAAAGTATTAATTTCACCAGTACATGCTATTCGTAAGGATGAGAGTCAAGCCGTTAAATTTTCGGTTAATCCAATTATCAGAACAAAAATCAAACTCAATGGTGAGACTTTAGACGCTATTTGGACAACTGAATTAAGATATCCACTTCAAATAACTCCTCAGGTTGCAGACCAATTGGGCATAGTATGTGGGAAAGATAGTGTTGCAGGATGCCCAGTTGTGTATTTGGATTCTATCAATATCGGCAATCTTCAATTCACCCATGTTCCAGCATTAGTTTCTGTTATGGTAGATCCTACAGCTTATATTAAGGAGCATAAGCTGTCAAGGAAATATGCGAAAGAACTAAAAGCGTTTTATACAAGGATAAATGTTCCACAGATAGGACTCCCAATTATTAGGCTGTTGGAGAAAATTGCCATTGATTGGAAACATCAAATAATTAACTTTCCTACAGATACGCTTCCAAAGGCAGACTTTGAAGAATCCATGTACTTTGCCTACCCAGATTTTCCTGCACTCTACCTGCCTGTTTCAATAAACAATGAATTCGCGGTTGGTCAGATAAATTTAGGTAATAGTGATTATATCGTTGTGCGTGATAATTTCTATAAGAAGTGCAATTTTCCTTCTATTAAAGGCAAGAATATAACTGTTTTAAAGAATAATAGGTTGTTTTCGGTTCCGCTCATTACGTTGAAATCGCCTTCTGTATTATTTGGAGGGCATACAGTGGATTCAAAGAAAAAACTATCTGTAAGATCAGTTAATGATAGAAGCTCTGATGTGGAAATCGGTTTGTCTTTCTTTAAGTCTTTGGGGCAAACAGTCGTGTTTGATTTTAAGCAAATGAAGGTGCAGGTATGGAAGAAAGGTATTCCTTCTAAATAGAAACACTTAAACATAGTCAAAAAATGAATTTAACCTCAAATCCGCAACTAAGACCTTGAACGTCCTTATTGCGTTTACACGTCCTCTCATTACTGAATTTGCAGATAA
>NZ_JRPQ01000041.1 GCF_000762405.1 Hoylesella timonensis S9-PR14
TTTTTCTATTTTGAAGATTTTAGATGGTCGATTTTTGGTAAAATAATAGGACAAATACTGCAAATCTCTTTATCTAAAAAGATAAGAATGTAAAAGACGCAATTCTATCATAGAAGCGTCCGTGTTGTTACAACAAATGAAACAACGGAAAGCGAACGAAGTAAACAGTGCGATTGATTTCATTCGGTAGAGCTATTGTTGAAACAGTAGAACAAAGCTCGTTTTTTACAATGAAATATCTTTCTGAAAAGAAAAAGCCGTGTTGATGACACACAATATTGTTACCTCACACACTTATTTTGTTTGCAGCTAAGGCACAAGAGCGTTGTGGAAATAGCTGAAAAGTGGTAGTAAGTTTGCTGTAAAGGCACAGCGGTTTGGATGTTCAATGCTCGTCATGTAAGGGACGGAGCGACTTACTACGCTCTTTATTGATTAGCGTTGAGCAGTCGTTTACTGAAATATCTCACAGGATACCACACAGCTGCCCAGCCCACAATAATTACGGTTAGGAAGATAAAGGCTACATCCCAGTAGTGTACGCTTACTGGATAGGCATTCACAACGAAATTGCCTGCTTGATGACCCAGTGATACCAATCCAAAAGTTTGTTGAAGCCAGCACAGTAATAGTCCTAAGGCAATTCCAACGACAGCGCCGATGACGGCTATCATGCGTCCTTCATACAGGAATATTTTTGTGATTTGCTGGTTGCTGGCACCTAAGTTTTGCAGCGTTATCACATCCTCTTTCTTATCAATCATGAGCATGGAAAGCGAACCGATAATATTGAAACAAGCAATTACCAAAATAAAAGTTAAGAAGAAATAGGCAATGATTTTCTCAATTTGCATAATCTTAAAGGTGTCTGCTTGTTGTTCGAAACGATCCAATACCTTGTATTTATTGCCTACGATGTGTTGAATTTCCTTTTGTGTCTCTTTGAGGTCGCTCCCCGCTTTTAACCTCAGTTCCAACGAGGTAATTCGCCCTTTCATATCAAACAGCTGTCGTGCAAAGTCAATGGAGGTAATGATATGTCCTTTATCGTATTTGGCTTGATTTACGGAGAACACCACACCTGGCGATAAAAGAGAATCAACGACAAATCCGTCTCCAGGATTTGACATATCTAACTGACCTATGCGTTTGGGCGCATAAATCTTGATAAAGCCGTCCCACGATGCTCCTACATCCAGTGATTGTGCCAATCGGATGCCAAGAACACCATATTCTAAGTTGCCAGCATGTAGTTGATATTCTCCATCTCCATACAGAATATCTTTGATATGGGTTAAACTATCAAAGTTGTCTTCTACTCCCTTAATCGTTACCATGGCTTGCTTGTCTTGATACATGGCAATCGCCATTTCTTCAACGTTTTCGGTGGATACCGCAACCTGTTTTAGTTGTTTCACCTGTTTCAACAGCTTGTCTTGTGCATCTGCCGATTTTCCTTGTGTTGGAACAATCTCTAATTGCGGATCAAAGTTTGTCAGAAACGATGCAACCAAGTCGTGAAAACCGTTGAATACACTCAGAACGATGACCAATGACATGGTGGCAACGGCAACGCCTATCATAGAGATGATAGAAATAATGTTGATAGCGTTGGTACTCTTCTTGGAGAAAAGGTAGCGGTGGGATACGAAAAACGGGAAATTCATGCGTTACTTGTTCACTGATTTTGTGAAACTTTGCGGATTTACTTTTTCAACAGTTCGTCGATATGCTCAATGTAATCAAGACTGTCGTCAATGAAAAAGCGTAATTCGGGAATGATTCGCAGCTGGTTGCGCATTCTCGAACCCAATTCATAACGTATGGATTTGTTGTTCTTATTGATATTTTCTAAGATTTCATCGCCTTTTTCGGAGGGAAAGATACTCAAATAAGCCGTGCAAACGCTCAAATCAGGACTGACACGTACTCGGGTAACACTTACCATAACACCATGTGTAGCTCGAGTTTGTGATTGAAAAATAACAGCAAGTTCTTTCTGAAGCAATCTTGCAATGCGGTTTTGTCTTGTTTCTTGCATAAAACTTCTATTTTAAGGGTGTATCATTTTAGTGGAAGACAAAGATACTTATAATAGTTGACAATTAAATCTTTTTTCGTATTTTTGTGCCGATGGTGACAACTCCTCCAACAAAACCTCAGGCAAGAATATTGGAGTTAGATTTTCTCAAGTGTGTCTTTATTCTCTTGATGATAGTCTTTCATCTTGTCTATATTGGCAATCGTTATCCCGTTGCCAAGGCTTTTGTGTACACGTTCCACATGCCTGGATTTCTTATTATTTCGGGTTATCTGCTCCATGTACAGAAGCCTGTTTCGCAGTTCTTGCGATATATACAGTGGATTTTCGTACCTTATCTGTTGATGGAGAGTGGGTATGTGGTCATGGCATCCGTCTTACCCATTCGTGAGCATATTCAGCAACTCACCTTTGGTTTGTTTCTTGATAAGCTGTTTTTACACCCTTTGGGTCCTTATTGGTACCTGCATACGCTGATGTTGTGTGGCATTGTTACTTATGTTGTTGCCCAATTTGCGAGTCATCATCGTGTCTGGATGCTGTTGTGCGTGTTGCTAAGTTTGTGGGTGTTGGCACTTTTGGGACTTGTTACTTGGATCAATGCCGTGTATTTTTGTGTAGGTGTCGCATTGCGTCTGTATCATCGACCGTTCATTGATACATTCCATCCTGCATGGTGGTCGTTCATAGGGATTGTATTAGTTGCCACTTGCGTGCCAAATGCGCTTCAAAGGCACACCATAGGGGGCATGCTCATCGTGTATTTCGTCATCTCTTTTTTGCTTTGGCTGTATCCCTATTTGCCCAAAGGTGTGGCAAAAATCGCCCTTTTCATCGGTAGAAATTCTCTTATCCTATTGCTTTTCTCTCCCATGTTTACGGTGCTTTCCAAGCTGTTTCAATCTTACCTAATGTTCGAACCGTCAGGAATGCTTTTCATGTTGGTGGCTTTGCTGTTTACGGTAGTCGGCAGTTTCACCGTTGCCTATATCTTGCAAAAGTTGCAGGTGGCACGGTATGTGTTTGGAAAGTCAAGGATTATCAAATGACAACCCATCTGTTAGTCTTTTTAAGAGCTTGTTGTCACTCGTTTAACTTCTTCCGGATGATGGTCAAACCGTCGCGAATGGGCAATATAACCTTTTCCACTCGTGCATCTTGTGCGATGAAATCGTTAAATTGAGCAATTCCTTGTGTCTGCGCATCGTGTTGATAGTGTGGATCTATCACATGTCCATCCCACAACGTATTGTCGGCAAGAATGAATCCACCAGGCCGCAATAGCTTCAATACCGTTTCGTATGTCTCTATATAGGTGCGTTTGTCACCGTCCACAAAAGCCATGTCAAACACGACATTTAGTTTGGGTGCTTCAACGTTTGCATCGCCAATGATGAAATGGATCTTTGATGCCACAGGACTGTTTTCTATCCATGGCCGTGTAAAGTCCTCCATTTCATCGTTGATTTCAAACGTATAAAGCCGACCGTCTTCACCCAGTCCCTCTGCCATACAAATGGCACTGTAGCCACTAAAGGTACCAATCTCCAAGATATTCTTAGGTTGTATCATCTCAACGAACATCTTAAGCAACCGTCCTTGCAAATGTCCACTTGCCATACGTCCATGCACGGTGTGGATGTTTGTGGCTCGATAAAGTTGATATAGGTAGTCTCCTTCGGCATCTATGTGCGAGAGAAGATAAGTTTCTAAATCATTATTCATGGGGAGAATTTAGTTTTTAAGTTTACAAGTTGACGAGTTGACGAGTTCTTTAGTTTACAAGTTGACGAGTTGACAAGTTAACGAGTATTCAAATAGCAAGCCATTCACTCGTGAATTTGTGAACTTGTGCACTCGTCAACTATCCAACTATTGCTTCTATTGCCAGTCGGTATGAATTCAATCCAAAGCCAGCAATGACGCCTTTGCAAGCCGATGAAATCATGCTTTTATGTCGAAAATCCTCCCGTGAATAGACGTTGGAGATGTGAACCTCTATCACTTCTGCCTTCAGAGAGCGAATACAGTCGAGCAAGGCAATACTTGTGTGGGTATAAGCACCCGCATTGAGAATAATGCCATCGTAGGTGAAGCCTACTTCTTGCATTTTATCGATCAATTCGCCCTCAATGTTACTTTGATAATAGGATAGTTCTATCGCTGGATATTGGCTTTGCAAGTCCTCAAAAAAAGTTTGGAAAGAGGTCTGTCCATAAATGTCAGGTTCTCTACTTCCTAATAAATTGAGATTTGGTCCATTGATAATTTGAATTTTCATAATTCGTATGATTTAGTTATCTTTGTATCGTTCATACATGTCTTGCTAAACAGAAGTCATCTGCGTGAATGCAAAGTGATGTGTATGTTGCAAAAATACGCATAAAAATGGAAAGTGACAAGAAAACAATCACAGATATTGTGAAGTCTTATGCCCGCTATCTGAAGCTGGAACGCAATTACTCGCCCAACACTTTGGCAGCTTATCAAAACGATTTGAGCTGGCTGTTGTCCTTCTGCGAACAGCAAGAGATGAACCCTTTAGACATGCAATTGGAAGACTTGCAGCATTTTGCAGTCCAGTTACATGAACACCATATAGGACCCACCTCGCAAGCTCGTATCTTGAGTGGCATTCGTTCGTTTTACAAATATCTTTTGCTGTCTGGTGAAATAGAACAAGATCCCACCGAATTATTAGAATCTCCGCATCTCGGCGAACGTCTCCCAGAGGTGCTGTCTACCGATGAAATCGATCAAATACAGAAGAGTATCGACCTTTCAAAGCCCGAAGGACAGCGCAATAAGACGATTATTGAAGTGCTGTTCTCGTGTGGTTTGCGCGTTTCCGAGTTAGTGAACCTCAAACTTTCCAATCTCTATTTAGAGGAAGGCTTTGTCCGTGTCATGGGAAAGGGAAGTAAAGAACGCTTGGTGCCAATTTCTTCAAAGGCGATAAGGGAACTGCAATATTGGTTTGTGGATCGTAATTTAATGAAGATACAACAAGGAGAAGAGGATTATGTGTTTCTCAATCGACGCGGAAAACACCTCACCCGAACCATGATTCTCATCATGCTCAAGCGGCAAGCTGTAGCAGCTGGTATTACAAAAACGATTTCTCCTCACACCCTTCGTCATTCTTTCGCCACCGAATTGTTGAAAGGTGGTGCTGATTTGCGTGCCATTCAAGCCATGTTGGGACACGAGAGCATTGGAACCACCGAGTTATATATGCACATTGATACCACCACTTTGCGTGAAGAGATATTGCAACATCATCCACGAAACATGAAGGAAAAGGACGATGACAGTGAGGAACACAAGGATGAGCAATAGCTTTGAGGGCGGCAACCCTATTTTCTTTAATCTTTTTTTGACAAAGCCTGTTTCTTGTAAGGGAACATTTTGTACCTTTGCAACTCAATAATAAAAAGTTTTAGTCTATGTTTAGTGAAAAAAGAAGTAGTATGCTACATGGCGTACTCCTAATAACTTTGTTCTCCCTTGCCGCTTTCTATATTGGTGACATGGCGTTTGTGAAGAATCTGTCATTTAGTCCTATGATTGTCGGTATCATCCTTGGTATGCTCTATGCCAACAGTTTGCGAAACAATTTGCCAGACACTTGGGTGCCTGGTATCAACTTCTGTTCCAAACGTATCCTGCGTATAGGCATCATCCTCTATGGTTTTCGTCTCACATTTCAGGACGTTACGGCAGTGGGTTTGCCTGCCATTGTCATCGATGCCATCGTGGTGACGGTCACTGTGTGTGGTGGAGTGTTCATAGGAAAGCTGTTGCGAATGGATCGAGGTATTGCTTTGCTCACCTCTGTGGGTAGTGGAATCTGTGGCGCTGCGGCTGTGTTAGGAGCCGAATCCGCCCTTCAGGTAAAGCCTTATAAGACCGCTGTGGCTGTTTCTACGGTCGTTATATTCGGTACGTTGTCAATGTTTCTCTATCCTGTGCTGTATCGCAACGGCATCTTTGACTTGTCGCCAGACCAAATGGGATTGATGACTGGTGCCACTGTTCACGAAGTGGCGCATGTCGTAGGAGCTGCCAATGCCATGGGAAAGGATGTTTCCAATTCTGCTATTATCGTGAAGATGATTCGCGTGATGATGCTCGTTCCCGTGCTGTTGATTTTGGGTTGGAACACTGCTCGCTATCTTTCTAAGAACAATGAACAAGGAACATCTAAGGCGAAGATTACCATTCCATGGTTTGCCATCTTGTTCTTGGTCGTTATAGGATTCAATTCGTTCAATCTGTTGCCCGTTGCTTGGGTAGACTGGATTAATCAGTTTGATACCTTTCTCTTAACCATGGCGATGACAGCTTTAGGAGCTGAGACCAGTTTTGACAAGTTTAAGAAGGCAGGAGTCAAGCCTTTTCTGTTGGCAGCCATCTTATTTGTTTGGCTCATTGGCGGTGGTTATTGCTTGGCTAAATATGTCGTTCCTATGATGATGAATATATAAGGTACTTGATATAAGAGTCCTTTTAATGAACAACGCCACTTGGTTCCAGTAAAACCAAGTGGCGTTGTTCGATCTTTGCCAATGACGACGTGTCCTTATTTCTCGTGCTTTCTGATAATAGCTCGCACCTCTTCAATGCTTCTGTCAAAAGGTCCGCTGTGTTCTAACTTGAGTGTACACATGGCAGCGGCAAACTTTCCTGCCTTTTCAAAGCCTATTCCTTGTGAGCGACAGTACAAAAAGCCAGCCGAGTAAGTGTCGCCACACCCCGTAGCATCTACTACTTCTCTCGGTGCATAGGCGGGGATGTCGTAAAAACGGTCGTTGGCATAAATGATAGACCCTTCACTTCCCAGTGTTACGATGACCTCTTTCACACCCCATGCGTGTAATTGTTTGGCTGCTTGGCGTGCGTCTTTGAGTCCTGTGATGACCTCCATTTCGTGTTCATTCACCTTGATGATGTCCGTACATGCCAAAATTTCCAGCTTGTCTTTCCAGTCAATGGGGTGTACATCCTGTCCGCAAACCTCTCGAAGATAACCTTGTGCATCAATAGAGATTTGTCCTTTGGTAGATAAATACTTCACTACCTCGGGTGAGAAATCGTCATTTAGAAGAGAGCCGATATGGTATATCTTTCCCGTTAACGGCTTCATCTCCTCAATGGTGAAGGGATCAGCCTTCGCTAATACACGCTGTGAACGGGTATTTTGATTCTCTCCGTAGATGTTTTCAAACAAAACAGTGTGTGCACTGGGGTACACTTTCACGTCAATACCCGCCTCTTTCATTTCTTGTGTCACGGGTATATCTTCGCTACCCACTTTGGTTACTAACTGAAAACTAACCTTTGAGGGTAGATGATTAAAAGCATAAGCCACATAATAAGCAGTGCCTCCCGACATGGAGACGGTCTGTTTATGTGTCGTATTCTTATCTCTCGTGATATGACCCAAACAACATATATCTGTCATCGTATTTTCCTAATTTAGGACAAAGGTACTGAAAAACAGCGAATATCAAAGGATTAGCTTCGCAAAAAAAATAAAATAGGAGGATTAGTTTTGTGTTTATTATGGGTACAAAACGTTGGTTGTTGCTTTGAAGTCCACAGGAAGTAGTGCCGCCGTATTGTGATTGTTTGGCATTGATAATCAAAACGATGCCGAATGTTAATGTTTGTATTACAATAGATAGAAATAAGTGCATTTACTTTGTGCATCCACGGAATAGCCGTACCTTTGCACCCGATTAAAGAAAAGAATTTGAAGACATTTGAAGAATTAGGCGTTAGCGAAGAGATTCGACGCGCCATTGAGGAGCTGGGGTTTGTACATCCCATGCCAGTACAAGAAGAGGTCATCCCTTATTTGTTGGGAAACAAGAACGATGTAATTGCATTAGCACAGACAGGAACAGGTAAAACGGCAGCATACGGCTTGCCCCTTTTGCAGAAAATAGATGTTGCCAGCAAGCATACGCAAGCCATTATTTTAAGTCCTACACGCGAATTGTGTTTGCAAATCGCTGATGACTTGAAGGATTTTGCTAAATATATCAAGAATCTACACGTTGAACCCGTGTACGGAGGTGCCAGTATCGTCACCCAAATTCATGCGCTCAAACATGGCGCACAAATCATTGTGGCGACTCCGGGACGACTTATCGACCTGATGAACCGTGGGGTAGCAAAGCTCGACCATGTAAACAATGTGGTGTTGGATGAGGCTGATGAGATGTTGAACATGGGTTTCTCGGAGAGTATCAATACCATTTTAGCAGGCGTTCCCGACGACCGCAACACCCTGTTGTTCTCGGCAACCATGAGCAACGAGATAGAAAAGATTGCCAAGACCTACTTGCGTGACTACAAGGAGATTGTAGTGGGAAGCCGAAACGAAGGTGCCGAGAACGTGAACCACATTTATTATATGGTGAATGCGCGTGACAAATACTTGGCACTGAAGCGCATCGTGGATTACTACCCACGCATTTTTGCCATTATCTTCTGCCGAACGAAGATTGAAACGCAAGAGATTGCCGACAAACTTATCAAGGATGGATACAACGCAGAGGCGCTGCATGGCGACCTGAGTCAGCAACAGCGCGACCTCACCATGCAGAAGTTCCGCCAACACGTCACCCAGTTGTTGGTGGCAACCGATGTGGCTGCACGTGGATTGGATGTGGACGACCTGACGCATGTCATCAACTATGGCATGCCCGATGATACTGAGAATTACACGCACCGTAGCGGACGAACGGGGCGTGCAGGGAAGAAAGGTACTTCTATTTGCATCATTCACACCCGTGAGCGTTCCAAAGTGCGTGCCGTAGAGAAAATCATAGGCAAGGAATTTGTGGACGGCACGTTGCCTACTGCACAGGAAATTTGCGCCAAGCAGTTGTATAAAGCCATGCACGACATCGAGAAGATTGATGTTGACGAAGAGCAGATTGCGCCCTTCATGGTTGAAATTAACAGACACTTTGAATACGTCGACAAGGATGATATCATCAAGAAGATTGTCAGTTTGACGTTTGGACGCTTCTTGGATTACTACGCGAATGCGCCAGAGATAGAGAAACCCTCGCTCAAACGTGGCGACAGAGGTGAGGAAAAAGGTATGCGTGGTGGCAGGAAAGCTCGTTCGGAACGAGGCGGAGGTCGCTCTCGTACGCCCGAGAGAGGTTATCGAAGGCTGTTCATCAACTTGGGTAAGGACGACGGATTCTATCCCGGAGAGGTGATGCAGTTTATTAACCAGCATGTAAAAGGTAGGCAGCAGGTGGGACATATCGACCTGTTGGGAAAAATATCCTATATCGAAGTACCCGAAAAAGATGCCAACAAGGTGATGCGTTCTTTGTCGGGAGCGACCTACAAGGGTAGAGAGGTGCGCTGCAATGATGCCAACGAAGAGGGTCATGGACGTAAAGCGCAAGCCACAAGAGGTGGCGGAAGGGCTGCAGGTAGACGTGCGGAGGGCGGACGCAAGAATGGAAAAAGCGTGAAACGCCCCTCTTATCAGCAGGAAGATACGGGCGATTGGCGACAGTTCTTCCAGCAACCCGAGGTGAAATTCAAGGGCGAGACCCCCGATTTCTCCGAAGAAGGATGGGCACGCCGTAAGCCTCGTAAGGGGTAGGGTGTACGCCGTCCTCGTCTCATCTTGAAGACTGAATGGCTTATCTGTTTTGAGGGAGCGGCACAATTGTCATCCCTTTGGTTTGGAAACAGAAAGATATATGCCTACAAAACAGGCTATATTGGTGAGCAAAATAGACTGTTTTGCTGTCCAATATAGCCTGTTTTGTGGGTTTAGAGCGACGACTTACCGTTGCTCTTTGTGTTCAGATGCTTGGATAGTTGCAGGCAGTGTGACAGGAAAGCGCGGACTGTCTACATGCTCTTCTTGAATAATTTGCGTCATGCGTCGCACAATTTCAGGGTGTTCGGCTGCCACGTCATGATCTTCGTGTAAGTCTTTGGACAGGTCGTAGAGGTGTGGAATGCCTTTTATGACGACCATTTTCCAGTCGCCCATGCGTACTCCAATCTGGTTGGTTTCAGAAAATTCCCAGTACAAATGGGCATGTTTCTTGGGTTGTGGTTGTCCTAATAGCGTAGGAGCGAACGAGATCCCATCAAAATAATCCACTTTTAGTTTCTTGTTGGCATAGCGTTTTTGGTAGTTCTTCACTCCAGCCAGCTCGCAAAAGGTAGGCATAAGGTCGTAAAAGGCAATTTGCAAGTCGCTTTCCGTGCCAGCAGCAATGTGGTTGCGCCACCGTACAATGAATGGAATGCGGATGCCTCCTTCGTAACACTGTCGCTTCAGACCACGCAATTTTCCGTCCCTTCCAAAGAATGCAGGGTCGGCTCCACCTTCCTCATGAGGTCCATTGTCGCTGGTGAAGATGACGATAGTGTTCTCTTCCAACCCCTTCTCTTTCAGCTTTTGCATGATTTGCCCCACATAAATATCCAACCTTGAAATCATCGCAGCAAATTGAGCGTGGGTGTGTTCGGTGGCGTTATAGCGACTATGAGGTTGTCCGCCCCATGTTTTGTCCACAAAGAATTTCCGTTTATAATACGCCAAAAGCGAATCGTCGGGTTGTACCAATTCGGCATGTGGAAGGGTATAAGTAAAGATACCGAAAAAGGGATGCAGGTTGTCTTGCGCATCTATCCACTCCATCGCACGTTGATGAATCAAGTCGGCAGAATATTCAGGGCGTTGATAATATTGCTTGCCCGACATGGGGTAACGGATGTTTTTGTCCAGCACCAATCTGCTGACAGCGGTGTCTCCACGCTCACGACTGTATTCGTTGAGAAAGTTGGGATAATACAAGTGTGCCTGGAACTGGCATATATAACCAAAGAACTCATCAATGCCACGCTTGTCGGGGGTCGACTCAGAGCCTTCGTAGCCACCAGCCCATTTGCCAAACATTCCTGTTCGATAACCTTGATTTTTCAAGATTTCTGGTACAATGACGTGGTGGGCATCGTATGGCAGCTGTCCCACTCTTGAATAGTCTTCGTTTTCACCGTATTTCACCATCGGAACATCTTTCCAAAATTCCTCGTTTCCACGTACCCGAGTGTGTCCAGTGTGTTGCCCTGTCATCATGCAGGCACGCGAAGGGGCACTCACAGGGGCACCTGCGTAGGCTTGTGTGAACCGCATGCCCTCGGTGGCGAGTTGGTCGATGTGGGGTGTCTCAATAAACGGCTGACCGTAGCAGCCTAAGTCACCGTAGCCCATGTCGTCGCACATGATATAAATAATGTTGGGTTTGACAGGTTTCTTTGCGGTGGTAGCCGTGATAGTACATCCTGCCAATCCTGTTACAAGAAGTCTAACGTTGAATTTTAATGGTTTCATATCGCTCGAATAGTAGGTTTTTTTATTTGATATGTGGAGGCGGATGAATAGAAAAGACCTTCACCTCACCGAGCAAATGTACAAAAAAAATGGAGTATGGTGGGAGTGGGAAGCCACTTTTTTTACGTAAGTCTGTTTGGTAGTGTTACGTGTTCCATTCCTTTATTCACTTTCATATTGATTTCAAAAACAAGTTCAAAATCTCAAAAAGCTAATTTTTGAAATCAATTTTTAATGAGATTTTAACACGTATTTTCTTTTCTTTTTTATGACAGATTGATAATTTAACAAATAATTTCTATCTTTGCAGACAAACAAGAAGTTTCATTTTATAAAATTATTTCACCTATGAAAATCAGACATCTTTTTAGTGCTTTGCTTCTGTTGTGTGCAGGTATGTTGCATGCCCAGATGCAGATGCCGCCCGTACCGGTAGACACTGCCGTGCGAATGGGTAAGCTTGACAATGGTCTTACTTACTTTATTCGCTACAACAACTGGCCCGAACACCGTGCAAACTTTTACATTGCACAGAAAGTGGGGTCCATTCAAGAGGAAGAAAGTCAGCGAGGATTGGCGCATTTCTTGGAGCACATGGCGTTCAATGGTAGCGACAACTTCAAAGGCAACGACCTGATAGAGTACCTGCGTTCCATTGGTGTGGAGTTTGGTAGCGACCTCAATGCTTACACCTCCATCGACCAAACAGTTTACAACATTGACAATGTACCCACTACTCGACAGAGTTCGCTCGACTCTTGCTTGTTGATATTGCGCGATTGGTCTACGGGTTTGACACTCGATCCAAAGGAGATAGACAAGGAGCGCGGTGTGATACATGAGGAATGGCGACTACGTACCAGCGCACAGAGCCGCATGTTTGAGCGTAATCTGCCCAAACTGTATCCTGGAAGTAAGTACGGCGTGCGTTATCCTATCGGTCTAATGAGTGTCGTAGACAACTTCTCGCCCAAGGAATTGCGCGACTATTATGAGAAATGGTATCATCCTTCTAATCAGGGAATTATTGTGATTGGCGACGTGGACGTAAACCATACCGAGGCAATGATCAAGAAACTCTTTGGTGGTATCAAGAACCCAGCCAACCAAGCTCCTGTGTTGAACGAGCCGGTACCCGACACTTCTGAACCTATCGTCATTATTGACAAAGATAAGGAACAGCGCACCAGTAATGTACAAGTGATGTTCAAGCACGATACGTACCCCGACTCGCTGAAACAGTCGGTAGAGTATATCCTCTACGACTATGTAAGAGGAGCGGCTCTCAACATGTTGAACAACCGTTATACCGAGGCAGCACAAAAGGCAGATTGCCCATACGTGGGTGCTGGAGCCAGTGATGGCAACTATATTTTTGCGAAGACGAAAGATGCGTTTAGTATCTTTGCGCAACCTAAAGACCCCTCTCAATTGGCAACAGCCTTGAAGGCAGCAGTGGTAGAGGCACGCCGTGCCGTTGAATTTGGCTTCACCGCCACCGAATATGCACGCTATAAAGCCAACCTGTTGAGTAGCTTGGATAAGGCTTATAGCAACAAAGACAAGCGCAAGAACACGCAGTTTTTCAACGAATGTTTAGGTTATTTCTTGACCAACGAGCCTATGCCGTCTATTGATTATACTTATCAGTTGATGAAACAAATCGTACCAGCGATTCCTGTAGAAGCTGTGAACGAATATATGTCACAACTCATTCCTAAGAATGATAGTAACATTGTTATAGTGAACTTCAACAACGAGAAGGAAGGCAACGTGTATCCAACTCGTGAAGAGTTGCTCACAGCACTGATGCAAGCGAAGCAAGCGCAGGTGACGGCATACGTAGATAATGTAAAGAACGAACCTCTCATTACCAAAAAGCCCACACCTGGAAAGATTAAGAGCGAGAAAAAGAATGCCCTCTTGGGTTATACAGAGTTGAAACTTTCGAATGGTGCCACGGTGGTTATCAAACATACAGACCTCAAGAAAGACCAAGTGCTCTTGTCGGGTGAAGGCTTTGGCGGCTCGTCTCTCTATGGAGCGAAAGATTATGTCAATGCCAACCTCTTTGATGAAGTGATAGGAGTGAGTGGTTTGGGACAGTTTTCGTCTACCGAATTACAAAAGGCACTGGCAGGAAAGATAGCCAATGTGGACTTAGGAATGAGCTTTAAGAAGATGTCTGTAGGTGGTTCTTCAACACCGAAAGACGTAGAAACGATGTTGCAAATGCTTTATTTGTATTTCACAAATATCAATAAGGATGAGAAGTCGTTTGCTAACTTGATAGAACAGTATAAGGTAAGTCTGAAAAATCGCTCACTTTCTCCAGAAAAGGCATTACAGGACTCGCTTACCGCCACAATGTACGGACACAATCCACGACTGAAACCTGTTGAGGTAGCAGACTTGCAGCATGTATCTTACGATCGTATCTTGGAAATGGCGAAAGAACGTACCGCCAATGCCGCTGCATGGACCTTCACAATTATCGGTAATTTTGATGAAGCAACGTTGCGCCCGCTCATCTGCCAATACATTGCAAGCTTGCCTTCGCAGAAGAATATTGTCAAAGGAAAGCGTGTCACCTTCTTACAAAAGGGTAAGATTGACAACACGTTCAAGCGTAAAATGGAAACTCCGAAAGCCACTTCGTTTAAGATTTGGTTCAATGAAGACATGCCTTATACGTTGGAGAATGATATCAGAGCATCTATTGCAGGTCAGGTGTTGTCAATGGTTTACCTGAAAAAGATACGTGAGGATGCTGGTGCAGCTTACACTTGTGGTGCGCAGGCAACGGCTTCGATAGAGGATGACTATCATCTTATCCAAATGTTGGGCTACTGTCCAATGAAACCAGAGAAGAAAGAGCTGGCGTTAAGCATTATGGAAGGGGCTGTAAAGGACATGACACAGACCGTAGATGCCGACATGGTGGCAAAGATTAAGGCTGTGATGTTGAAGCAAGCCGACGATGTAGCCAAGACCAACGGTTACTGGAATGGCGTTATTGGTGTGTATCGGAAGTATGGTATAGATACCCATACCGATTATAAGAAATTGGTGAGCGCACAAACACCGCAAACTATCTCTGACTTTATGAAGGAGTTCTTAAAGTCGAACAACTACATCACCGTGACTATGTTGCCCGATGAGAGCAAATAAAATTTACGGAAAAGATTGAAAATGAGAGCGAACAGTGTCAAGATCTGTTCGCTCTCATTGTCTTTATAGCACCGAAAGGCTTTTTCAACTTGCGACTTAAAAGATGTAAATATGCCTTAAAAAGAAAGGTGTAATGAGCTCAAAGATTTTTTTTTGCGTACCTTTGCAAATTCAATAGATATCAATATAATAAAGAATATGGCGTATTTATTTTCATCAGAATCAGTTTCAGAAGGACATCCAGATAAAGTTTCCGACCAAATTTCGGATGCATTGTTAGATCAGTTTTTAGCATACGACCGTGATGCGCATTGTGCTATCGAAACCTTTGTGACGACAGGGCAGGTCGTAATCATGGGCGAAGTACGCTCGAAAGAATATGTTGACTTGCAAACCATTGCTCGAAATACCATTAAAAAGATAGGCTATACCAAATCAGAATATCAATTCGACGGTGATTCTTGTGGTATCATGACCGCCATTCACGAACAAAGTGAAGATATAGATCGAGGTGTAAATCGACAAAATGAAGACGAGCAGGGAGCTGGCGACCAAGGGATGATGTTTGGTTATGCGATTAACGAGACAGAAAACTATATGCCTGTCTCGCTCGATTTGGCACATCTTATCATGCGAGTTTTGGCAGATATTCGGAAAGAGGGAAAGGAGATGACCTATCTTCGCCCTGATGCAAAGAGCCAAGTCACCATTGAATATAACGATGATCACACGCCAAACCGCATCCATACCATCGTGGTAAGTACACAGCACGACCAGTTTGATGAGGATGATGCGCGTATGTTGGCAAAGATAAAAGACGATGTGATTCATATTCTCATGCCACGTGTCAAGGCACAGTGCGACGAACAGACACGTCGATTGTTCAATGATGACATCTTATACTTCGTCAATCCCACTGGTAAGTTTGTGATTGGAGGTCCGCACGGTGATACAGGACTTACTGGAAGAAAGATAATTGTGGACACGTATGGTGGTAAAGGTGCACACGGAGGAGGTGCTTTCTCTGGAAAAGACCCCAGTAAAGTAGACCGTTCTGCCGCTTATGCTTCTCGATATATTGCTAAAAACTTAGTCGCAGCGGGTGTCTCAGACGAAATATTGGTACAGGTGAGCTACGCTATCGGTGAAGCTAAGCCTATCAATGTTTATGTAAACACCTATGGACGAAGCAAGGTACAGCTGTCAGATGGAGAGATTGCACAGAAAGTGAGCGAACTCTACGATCTACGTCCCAAAGCGATTGAAAAGAAATTTGGTTTGAGAAACCCTATTTACTTGGAAACTGCGGCATACGGTCACATGGGGCGTCAGTACGAAGTGAAGAAGAAAACGTTTACCAGTCGTTACCACGAATCAAAAACCATAGAGGTAGAACTCTTCACTTGGGAGAGGTTAGACGATGTGGCACGCATTCAGAAGGAATTTGGTATTTAAGGATTAGTTGTCCCATGGATGAGGACAACAGGCATACACGTTGATATAAATGTTGCAGAGAGACTCTGTTGCTCGAATCAAAGGGGTAGATAGTGCGCACGTTCAGCCAACAAAAGCGAAGAAATCTTCGCAGCCAACGCCTGCACAAGTATTGAAATGGTTACCCAAAGACGCCACTCCAGCACAACAAGACTCGGCTATTCAAGCAAATATAAAGCCAAGTAAGATTAGTTGGAGTAACAGACCTGACACCTTACATTTACCAGGACATCCAATAGGCAAAAGCTTTAGGGACATCAATCTCCCTCAATATTATAAAGAGTCGTTCTTTTCAAAAGACACCTTATTTCACCCTGAGTTGGATGGAGGGCGTGTTGGTGTGCCTGGAGATCCTGTTCCTTATGCGGTAGCCAATGATTATCTCATTACAAGTATCTTGTTGGGGTGTTTTATTTTGGCAACGATAGCCTTGTCGAAGTCTAAACCTTTTATCATTAGGCAAGCGAAGAGTTTTTTCTATGTGCCACGAGGAGAGACCACCAGTCTTACAGAAACAGCTGGCGAAATACGTTCGCAATTCTTTTTTGTATTGCAAACGTGCTTGCTGTTGTCGCTGATTTTGTTTTTTTACACTCGTACATTAGGCTCCGAAACCTTTGTAGTAGAGCATTATCAAGTGATTGGTATTTATGCAATAGGATTTTTTGCCTACTACGTGTTCAATGCCTTTGTATATTGGTTTGCTAACTGGGTGTTCTTTGATTGGAAGAAAAATGACCAGTGGATGAAGACAAAGCTGTTCTTAGTCTCCATGGAAGGGGTAATATTATTTCCCATTGTCATGCTTTTGGCATATTTTGATTTGTCGGTATCCAGTGCAGTGATTTACTCAATAGTGATTGTTTCTTTGGTTAAAATCCTTACACTCTATAAGTTGAGCGTAATCTTTTTCCGCCAAAGAGGCTCTTTTCTGCAAATAATTTTGTACTTTTGTGCGCTCGAAGTCATCCCTATATTTGTTATGTGGGGCGTGTTTGACACTATAAATGATTATTTGAGAATAAATTATTAGGAACACTGACGATGAAGAAGATTTTAGTTTCGCAACCAAAGCCAACGACAGAAAAATCACCATATTATGACATTGAAAGAGAATATGACGTGAAATGCGATTTTCGTCCATTCTTTAAGGTAGAAGGACTCTCTGCTAAAGAGTTCCGTCACCAAAAGATTAATATCTTAGATTATTCTGCAATTGTCTTTACTTCTCGTCATGCGGTGAACCATTTCTTTACTTTAGCGAAAGAATTGCGTGTAACTATTCCTGAAGACATGAAATATTTTTGTGTTATAGAGAGTATTGCGCTTTATATCCAAAAGTATGTACAATATCGTAAACGTAAGGTTTTTTTCGGAACCACAGGCAAGATCGCTGATTTGGTGCCTATTATGGCAAAGCACAAGGCAGAGAAATATCTCGTACCCATGAGCAGTGTCCACAATGACGATGTGAAAAATATGTTGGATGCCAAGAAGCTAAAGCACACGGAATGTGTCATGTACCGTACGGTAAGCAACGACTTGACCGAGGAAGAGGTGAAAGCGTTTGACTATGATATGATTATTTTCTTTAGTCCTACGGGTATTAATGCCTTACAAAAGAATTTGCCAAATTTTGAACAAGGTGATACTAAGATTGCTGCTTTTGGTCCTGCGACCTGTAAAGCTGTGACAGATGCAGGATTCCGATTAGACTTGAAAGCACCTGATGCAGAAAACCCATCGATGACCAGTGCGTTAAAAGCGTATCTGAAGAAACATAAAAAGTAGTTTGAAATGTCTCCTGTCGGCTCTTTTACATTGGGTAAGGAGGAGCGGATATGTAGTAGAAAACTCATAGAGAAGCTCTTCAATGGAAGTGATAGCCAATCGCTTGCATCCTTTCCATTAAGAGTGGTTTATCTGCTAACGGAGAACGAAGCGCAAGATGTGCCCGTAAAAATGATGGTCAGCGTGTCGAAAAGGCACTTTAAGCAAGCCGTGAAGCGTAATCGTGTGAAGCGTCAGGTCAGGGAAGCCTATCGTTTGCAGAAACAGTTGATAACAGAACCTATGGCTACACGACCTCAACAGCAACTCTTAATCGCTTTTATTTGGTTGGCTGATGAATTATATACATCGGATGAGGTTGCAAAGCATGTGGCGCAACTCTTAAATCGAATCGTGGAAAAGTTGTGGAAGTATTGAGGAAAATACAAGAATATGTGATGTGGACACTCAAGTGGATATTGCTTGTTCCCATTCTGTTCTACCAGAAGTGCATCACCCCTTTCACACCACCTTCTTGTCGATTTACCCCCACTTGTTCAGAGTATGCGCGGCAAGCCATTGTGAAATATGGCCCTTTGAAAGGCAGTTACTTAGCTGTAAAACGTATCTTAAGATGCAATCCATGGGGTGGTAGTGGATATGATCCAGTGCCGTAAGTTTCTCTTTATAGAGGCCCCAAATAAAGAAATACAAACAAAAATATAAATTTGATTCGATGACAAAGAATTTTGTTGAAGAACTGAAATGGCGTGGCATGTTAGCACAAATGATGCCCGGTACAGAAGAATTACTTGAGAAACAGATGGTGTCTGCTTATTTGGGCACAGATCCAACAGCAGACTCCTTACATATTGGTCACTTGTGTGGCATTATGATGCTTCGTCACTTACAGCGTTGTGGCCATAAGCCTTATTTGTTGTTAGGAGGAGCAACGGGAATGATAGGCGACCCTTCGGGAAAAAGCTTAGAGCGTAATCTCTTAGATTCAGAAACGTTGTACCATAATCAGGAAGCTATCAAGCAACAGGTGTCCAAGTTCTTGGATTTTGACGGCAATGAGCCTAATAAAGCCGAATTAGTGAATAACTATGACTGGATGAAAGACTTCAAATTCTTGGATTTTGCACGTGAAGTGGGTAAACATATCACGGTGAATTACATGATGGCGAAGGACAGTGTAAAGAAGCGACTCAATGGTGAAGCCAACGATGGATTATCGTTTACCGAATTTACTTATCAGTTGTTGCAAGGTTATGACTTCCTCTATCTTTACCAAAAACATGGCATCAAACTGCAATTGGGTGGTAACGATCAATGGGGCAATATGACAACAGGTACCGAATTGATACGTCGTACCTTGGGAAGTGATGAGGAGGCTTTCTGCTTGACCTGTCCGTTAATCACCAAAGCCGATGGTAAGAAGTTTGGTAAAACAGAAAACGGCAACATTTGGTTGGACAGAAATCGCACCACTCCTTATGCTTTCTACCAGTTCTGGCTGAATGTAAGCGATGAGGATGCGGAGAAATATATCAAGATATTCACATCCTTGGAGCGTGAAACCATTGAAAGTCTGATAGCAGAACACCAACAAGACCCTGGACGTCGTACATTACAAAAGCGATTGGCACAAGAGGTGACCGTCATGGTACACTCGCAAGAAGACCTTGATATGGCGATTGAAGCCAGTCAAATATTATTTGGCAAGGCTACGAAAGAGAGCCTGCAAAAGCTGGATGAGGCTACTTTCTTAGATGTGTTTAATGGCGTTCCTCATTATACGGTGAGCAAAGATTTGCTTGGCAGCACAGCTGTTGATTTCTTTACCCAAGAGGGTATGGAGATTTTCCCAAGCAAAGGAGAGTTGCGTAAGTTGGTAAAAGGAGGCGGAGTGTCGCTCAATAAAGAGAAACTCACAGCTTTCGACCAAGTCGTTACCGCAGAAGATCTCATTGACGGGAAATATCTGTTGGTACAACGAGGCAAGAAAAATTATTTCTTGATTACCGTTAAGTAGTCTCTTGAACATGTTGTTGCACTTATTGTAGCAAACACGATACGACCTATACCTCATGAACACAGTGCTGGATAGTGCTGATCATCAAGCGGTATAGGTCTTTTTTATGTATGATGATGTATGTGTACTGGGTACACATGAAAGGGCGAAACTTACAAAAACGCCCATTTTATCGAACAAATGGTTTACTCTTGCAATCCTACAAATTGGTTGTGTCGCTGCTGTGTCGCTATTTTATCTTTGTTATCTGCCAACAGCAGTGCGCAAAGCTATCGCTTACACGTGGACACCATTGTACCCCTTGCATCCGCAAAATCGATAGATACGCTGCAAATAGCTTTGCCTGATTCGCTCAATGGTTGTAGGTGGGTAGAGAATGCTCCGTGGAATAAAGCTAAACACCCATGGCGCGCAGCTGCGCAAGTAGTGGGTATCAACGCCTCACTGCTTGCCTTTGATTATTATGTTTTGCATGCCAACTTCGCCAAGGTAACCAGTCGAACGCTGAAACGTAACCTTCAGCTCAACCAATGGTTTTGGGATGCCGATGTTTTCCATACCAACATGTTTTTCCACCCTTATCATGGCAGTCTGTTTTTCAATGCCGCACGGAGCAACGGCATGAACTTTTGGCAGTCGATACCCTATACCTTTGCAGGGGATTTGTTGTGGGAAATTGCCGGTGAGAACGAACTCCCGTCTATTAACGATGCACTGTCAACGGGCATAGGAGGGTTGGCAATCGGAGAGTGTACTTTTCGTCTTTCGAACATAGTGTATGATCAACGTCTGCAAGGTTGGTCGCGTGTGATGCGTGAGATATTGGGTGCTGCTATCAATCCTATTCGAGGACTCAATAGAGTAATCACAGGCGAAGCTTGGAAGGTACGCCAAAAGCATTATTTGTATCATGATAAGAGCCGTTTCCCCGTTCATCTTTCCTTCTCTGTTGGTGGTCGATATGTTGACACTCGGCACAATGCAACAGGAGAGTTCACATCGCCTTACGTGCATTTTGAGGTAGAATATGGGGATGCGTTTGGGCAAGAAAACCGACCGTACGATTATTTTAAGACAGATGTCGCCTTGGTTTTGGGACATCAACAAGAGATTGTCAATCACTTACAGATATTGGGACAGTTATTTGCCACTTCGGTTCGTGACGCCAAAGGCATGCAAACTCGCTTCGGACTTTATCAACATTTCAATTACGACAATGCCAATGAGCGGCATGGAGGCATTCCTCCTTACCAGCTATCCGAGGCAGCCAGTGTGGGAATAGGGTGGATGTGTCGCATTCCGAACAAAGCTAAAAAAGTGGCTTTCCAACAGTCTGTCTTCCTCAACGCCATGCTCTTGGGCGGAGCATGGAGCGACTATTTAGGAGCACCGTATCACCGAACCTACAATATGGGGAGTGGTTTTACCGCCTATTCTTTTACCTCACTGCACTTGCCACGACAGTGTTCCCTCTCTTTCGACACTCGTTTTTTCAGAATGTATAGTTGGCGAGGTTACGAAGAGGTGCCAGCAGGAACACCACATGAGGAGTTTAGCGCACAAGGAGAACACAACCAAACCTCTGTATGGATGCTGCGACCCACCTTAAAGTTGCCCCTTTGGAAACAATGGGGACTCCAATTATCGGGAACCTATTATCATCGAGCCACTCATTACAAATACCATCCCGATGCAAAAGCGACAACCTATGAATGGCGCATGGGACTTTTGTATCAATTGCCACGATAAAGGGGGCTGGTGGTTACCCGTATTTTGGACATTTGTCATTTGTCTATTCGCTCCAAACTTCTTATCTTTGCATCAACAGTTCAGTAGTGCTTATTTCTTAGCACAATCCTTCTGTACAACATATTCACATCCGTAAAATGAAGAAAATATTAGTCTGGCTGATGTTGGTAACAACAGGAATGACAGCACATACTACTCACCGTTTAAGTCCTACGGCTCGGTCGTTAGAAAAACGAGGCTACGTGAACGTACAAAAGTTGGACCCTTCTATCCAAGTTTCGTTAATGTATGCGCGCCCAGATAATTTCACAGGAACCGTTCTTTACGATGATTTGCGAGAAGCCTATTTGCATCCGCATGCTGCTCACGCTTTGGTAAAGGCGCAGAAGCGATTGCAACAGTTGCGTCCCGACTTGTGCTTAAAGGTCTATGATGCCGCCCGTCCTATGGCTATTCAGCAAAAAATGTGGAATAAAGTAAAGGGAACGCCCAAATATTTTTATGTCTCAAACCCTGCACATGGCGGAGGTTTGCACAATTATGGGTTAGCAGTCGACCTTACCTTGTGTACCCTGAAGGGCGATACCCTTGATATGGGTACCAAGATTGACTATATGGGCGCCGCAGCACATATTGACAAAGAGTCCCAACTGGTTGCCAGTCGATGTATTTCTAAGCAGGCACAGCGTCATCGTGAGCTGTTGCGCAAGGTGATGCGCTATGCTGGTTTCAAGCCCTTGCGCACCGAGTGGTGGCATTTTAATTACTGCTCCAGAGCCCAAGCTAAAAAGTCTTATCGTGTGATACGCTAATGCTTGCATGATTTTTATTCCATAGCAATACGAAAAGAGCAAAGTCATGAATGTTGAAACGTCTCAATTTATACACCAGCATGCTGAGGACGATGTGCGCAAGTTAGCCTTAGAGGCTCACAAATATCCCGATGTAGACATGCCTTTTGCATTACAGCAAATCGCTGGAAGACAGACTGCTCAACGCAAATTGCCGTCATGGGCATCGAATGATGAGCTACTTTATCCGCCTCACTTGTCTATGGAGCAATGTTCTTCGGAACAAACGGCACAGTACAAAGCCAAATTGGCGTGGCAATGTGCCCAGTCTGATTTTCAAAACAAGGTAGAAGAACATTCCTCTACCGAAAATACAGCGCTGCTCAAGGCATGCTCTTTGGTGGATTTAACGGGAGGATTGGGGGTGGACTTTTCGTTCATGGCACTGCCGTTCCATGAGGCTGTGTATGTGGAGCGACAGCGTTGCTTGTGTGATATAGCCCAACACAATCTGCCACTGTTAGGAGTGAATCAAGCGCAGGTAGTTTGCTGTGACGGCGAGCAGTACTTGCAAACCATGCAACCAGCAACGGTGATCTATCTTGACCCAGCACGTCGTAATGATAATGGTGCGAAAACGGTTGCCATCTCCGACTGTACTCCCAATCTACTCTCTCTGCTTGTGGACTTGTTGCGAAAGAGTTGGGTCACGCTGGTGAAGCTATCACCTATGTTAGATTGGCACCAAGCAGTTGTGCAGCTCAACACCTTGTCAAACTGTGTGCGGCAGGTTCACATCATCGCTGTGAACAACGAGTGCAAAGAGTTGTTGTTTGTGTTGAGCCATCGGTGGCAGTCATCGCTTGCAGTGCATTGTGTCAACAATGAGCAGACTTTTGTTTTTTATCCTCAACAGACAGTTGTCTCTCCTAAAATGTCTGTCCCTATCGGCAGTCACCTGATAGGACAATATCTCTACGAACCCAATGCTGCGTTGATGAAGGCAGGCTGTTTTGCGGAAATAGCACAGCAATTCCAAGTTGAAAAGATAGCGCCCAACTCGCACCTTTATGTCAGCGAGCACGAAGTGGAAGGCTTTCCCGGTCGTAAGTTTCGTATTAAAGCCATTTCCTCTATGAATAAAAAAATGCTGAAGACCCAACTTGCATCTATTCGCCAAGCCAATATTGCGACGCGCAACTTCCCCCTTTCTGTTGCCGAGCTTCGCAAACGGCTCAAAATACGTGAGGGAGGAGAGGTGTATATATTTGCAACGACAGACGTTGAGCAAAACCATTGGTTGTTGATTGGCGAGAAACTTCGATCTTGAAGAATTATCTTATTTTTAGTCTGTGCGTAGGCTGTCTTTTTTGTGTGCAAAATAGTTCACCCTTTGGCATGTTTTCATGCCACCGAAGTGAATGATGATAGTGATAAAAATATCACCCTCTCGACTTGTAATTTTCTTTACAAACCCCCTTTCAAAACTCGCGTATTTGTCATCACTCGCATCCTTCGTTGCAAATATGCGAGTATTTTGAGAGTTACGGTACGCCCTCTTTCAACACCCATAAAAACGACTGTTTTAGGCAGTTTTTACCCCATTTTTGCCTTGAAGCAATGGGATAGTTCGATTAAGTGCATGTTCTAACACCCTTATCTCCATGACTTAATCGGCTTATTCACATGACTTAGTCGGTTTATCTCCATGAGATTGTTCGCTGTTTTCACGCTTTCGTGAACCAAAAAGGAGCGAGTTGTGCCATGAACCGATACCTATAAACAAGTTATGGTAGCATGATAGTAGGGCTGAGTTGTCCGTTTGTCTCCTTTTAGCCTATTGTCAGCGCTCTAAAATGAAAAAAATAAAATGCCAAAAAACGGTTAAAATATTTTCTGTGTTTTGATAAAAGGACTAACAAATCTTAAATTCTTTCAAAGTATGC
>NZ_JRPQ01000042.1 GCF_000762405.1 Hoylesella timonensis S9-PR14
CGGGTCGAAGAAACGAAAAATCCTTTAAGGTTGAGAATCGGGATGCCCAGAATAATATTTTGAATTATAAACAACAGGCAAAATGGAAAAGAGTTATATTTTCGTCCTTTATGTAAATGGTAAAATTTGCAAGGCATATAATTGGTTCTGTGAGAATGAAAGAGTAGCACATCTCCAAGCTATAGGTTTATGCGCTGGTGCAAAGACCTTCAAGAAAACGGCAGGCGTACTTATTTATGAATTACGGGAGGACTTAAACTACCATGTGTGCAATAGTGTTGATTTCAGGTCGGGTTGGTATATACTGCATAATAAGTTTTCTTCACATTTGTTGGAAAAGAAATGCAATCTGACGGATGTATTAAAAAAAATAATCATTGAACATTCTATATAATAAACATTAAGAATAAATATAATGATATGAAAAGAATAAAGACAGCAATGGTGACGAATGAAGCGAGAAAAATCGTTGTTGTGTACATACTAAATGAACAGAACGGAGAACCTTACTCGGTTATTCGCTCTGTTCATTGTAAGTGGTAGTAAGAACATTAACGAAAAATGTTGTTAATGTCCCCTCTATTTTCTTTCTTGGGACGAACCTGTCCATGTGTTTCTTCATATTTGCTTATAAGCATGTCAAGTCCCAAACTTATAAGCTCATTTATTTGAACACCTTCTTTTTCTGATATGACACGTATCTTGTTCATGACAGTCTTATCAATGGTGGTGCATATCCTTTCTTTTCCGCCATTTTTCTGAACTGTTGTTGTCTTTGGAGTTGACTCCTCCTTTGAAAAAACAGACGTTGCTGGGCTTGG
>NZ_JRPQ01000043.1 GCF_000762405.1 Hoylesella timonensis S9-PR14
TAAGACTTTTATTTTTTTGAGGATGCTTATTTGCTGTTAAGTCATTTATTTTGCAACTG
Source organism: Hoylesella timonensis S9-PR14 (assembly GCF_000762405.1). Lineage (GTDB taxonomy): Bacteria > Bacteroidota > Bacteroidia > Bacteroidales > Bacteroidaceae > Prevotella > Prevotella timonensis_A. The sequence goes on from NZ_JRPQ01000043.1 coordinate 60, forward strand.
TCAAAATTCACGAAAATGATCGATAGAGATTTCAAAAAACTCAATTCTTTCGAAAAAAGAAACATTACAGTGTCTTTTGCAAACTAATGACGGAAGCAATAATTTACGAAATGGCAAAGACAGGAATACACATCAAACGAGCTAATGTTGGATCTGTGGAAGCACACAACAAACGCACGAAAGGTTACATCGAAGGACTGAAAAAAGCTGGCGTGAATATCTATTTTTTTCAGGAACTCTCACACAACAACAGAAGCTGGGTCAATCCTCGATACAAAGGGAAAACCTGTGAGCAGCTTTTCAAAGACATGACTGGTATATTGAAACACTAAATATAAAAAAAATGCAAAATGAAACATTTTAATTTATTACATTCAATGGCTTTTGTGTTTATAGCCATGTTATCATTGGGCTTCACTTCTTGTACGGAAGAAGAACAAGTTGCATCCAATGTAGCATCTCCTTCTGACTTTATCAACTTTTCTG
>NZ_JRPQ01000044.1 GCF_000762405.1 Hoylesella timonensis S9-PR14
CCGACCGCCAAAAATTCATGGTAGGATGGTGAGCAATTCATAATTCATAATTCATAATTCATAATTCATAATTCATAATTGGTAACACTAAACACGAAACTCATAAACTCGTAAACTAAAAAAAAATAAAAACATGCCAAGCTAACTACTCCCCTCCCTTTTGGGGAGGGGAAGGGGGAGAGGCTCTTTTAACTCGTAAACTCGTAAACTAAAAAATACAAACTCATGTTTATCACAGATGAAGANTACAGNGTNGTTATNGGCGAGGCAGCCCTGAAAACNGTATCACAGACCTCTGCCGAAAACCGGGCCAACGCAGAGAGCGAGGCACAGGAGGAGATNTCNAGNTANCTNAGNCCTGTNTATGACTGCAAAGCGGTGTTTNCCGCAGATGGCTTCAGNCGCAATAAACTCATCGTCATGTATATGTGTGACATCGCATTGTACCACATGACGGCATCCTTGCCGCAGAAGATGGGCAGTGAAATCCGGAAGGAACGATACGAACGCGCCATCAAGTGGCTGGAAGGCGTACAGGCGGGAAAGATACTGCCTGACCTGCCCATCTGTGTGGATGCGACGGGAGAACCTTCTGGCATCGGAGTAGTTTTTCACTCACAAAAACCATTGAGAAATAACTGGTAAATTGGTATGGTGATAGTCCTTTTTAGTTCACAAGTTTACAAGTTGACGAGTAAATAGACTTTTTGCTTGAAAACTATCACCTCGTCAACTTGTAAACTCGTAAACTCGTCAACTAAAACAACTATCAACTCGTAAACTCGTAAACTAAAAAAACCATCATGGATATAAAAAGATTTTTCAGCGGTTTAACAGGACGTTCTGACATGAACGTTCTACGCACGCCTTACGGCAGTTTCAATCTCGCAAAGGAGGATGACCGCAAACGTGTGAAACACGTAGTGATGGCGTTACAGCGGACCACAGATGCACTAACCCGTAAAGACATCGCAGACTGGCGCAAGGCGTGGCAGCTCGCCATAAACATTGATGAGCCAAACCGTCAGAGGCTATACGACATCTATCGGGACACAGATGCTGACGGACATCTTTCTGGCTGTGTGCGCCAGCGAGAGGGCTTCGTCATGGCAAAGTCGTTCAAACTCGTGGCTGCAGACGGGAACGAGAGCGACGAGGCATTGCATTATTTCGACCAGTCGTGGTTCAAGCAGCT
>NZ_JRPQ01000045.1 GCF_000762405.1 Hoylesella timonensis S9-PR14
ACTCGCGTAAAAACAACCAACAGCAAAGTTGGTCGCAAATACGCTAAAAATGAGCGAGGTTTATAATTCTCTGTTATTAAACATGTTACGCATAATCAACTTCTTTCCATTCCTATTTTTACCATTTTTTGGCGACTAACCCATTGAGATAAGCCTGCTATTTGCATGCTTTAATGGGGTTGAAGTATGTGAATAATGCCTCTAATGCATGTTTCCAAGACCGTTAATTCAATATTTCAACTTGAAAAGGCATCTATTTTGTTAAAATCAGTCCATTTTTGTATACAGCTTGCCTATTGATTTTTTCTATTTTGAAGATTTTGATTGTTCGTTTTTTGGTAAAATAATAGGACAAAAACAACAAATGGCTTTACCAAGGAGGAGAAGTATTAAAAGATGCGACTCATTTATTGAAGGGACATTGTTGTAACAACCAATGAAACAGAGAAAGCTCTAAAGAAAATGCACTTTTCTTTATTCCCACGAGCTTGTATATCGCAATTTTTATGTAAATTTGCAGTAATATATCTTTTATATAATGAATAACAAACATTTCTAATCTCACAACAAAACCAATGGAAAAGAAAAAGAATCAATTTATAGCGGTGACTTATCAACTCTATACCCTCAATAACAACAAGAAAGAACTCGTAGAAGAAGCCACTGCGGAAGTCCCCTTTCAGTTCATCAGCGGCTTCGGCATTACCTTGGATCATTTTGAAAATCAACTTATCGATCTTCAACAAGGTGATGAATTTAATATCAAACTTACGCCTGAACAAGCCTACGGAAGTTTTAAGGAAAAGAATATCTTTGATTTAGAGAAAGAGATTTTCACTGTTAACGGAAAGTTTGACGAAGAAAATATCTACGAAGGTGCCGTTGTCCCACTTCAGAACGAGGAAGGAACTCGATTTATGGCAAGGGTGATGGACATTTCTGACGCAAGTGTAAAGGTAGACTTGAATCATCCATTGGCAGGAAAAGAACTTGAATTTAATGGCAAAGTTATCGAAAATCGTGAGGCTACCAATGAAGAAATTGCTGCGATGGTGAGTCAAATGAGTGGAGGAGGATGCCAATGCGGAGGTGGCTGTGGTGGTGGTTGCTGCCATGATAGCAACGGTTGTGGCGGTCACTGCTAATAAACATCCAACTAATAGAAATCAATTGTCAATCATCTGAAGCCTATGCGTAATACCTTTGGACATCTTTATACCCTCACAACTTTCGGAGAAAGTCATGGAGAAGCTGTTGGGGGCGTTATCGATGGCATGCCGCCAGGCATTGTTATTGACAAGGATTTTGTGCAACACGAATTGAATAGACGGCGTCCGGGGCAAAGCCCTATCACCACCAACCGACAAGAACACGATGTGGTTAGTTTTCTCAGTGGCATTTTTGAAGGAAAGTCTACGGGTGCACCCATCGCTTTTATGGTTGAAAATACCAATCAACACACGAAGGATTACGAATCGCTGAAAAACCTTTATCGCCCTTCGCATGCCGATTACACTTACCAACAAAAGTATGGTTGTCGTGATTATCGTGGCGGAGGACGCACTTCGGCTCGTATTACGCTTAGCAGATGTGTAGCAGGTGCCTTAGCCAAATTAGTGTTGCAAACACATGGGATTCAGATTCAAGCCTACGTTTCACAGGTTGGGCAAATTGCTTTACAGCAAGATTATAGGTTATACAATCTTGACAAAACCGAAGAGAATGCCGTCCGATGCCCCGATGAGGAGAAGGCAAAGGAGATGGAAGCACTGATAAGACAAACGAAGTTGGATGGCGACACCATCGGTGGCGTAGTGACGTGTGTCATTAAAGGATGTCCTGTAGGGTTGGGAGAGCCTGAGTTTGGCAAGCTCCATGCGCAACTCGGTGCCGCAATGCTCTCTATCAATGCAGCAAAAGGTTTTGAATACGGTGAGGGTTTTGCGTTTGCTACGCAACGAGGGAGCGAGATGAATGATTCTTTTTCTATGAAGAATGGTAACATACACACAAAAACCAATCATAGTGGTGGAATTCTTGGAGGAATAAGTAATGGAGAGGATATCTATTTTCGCGTAGCTTTCAAACCCGTTGCTACCCTATTGCAGTCGCAACAAACAGTAGACGTTGCGGGCAGTAAGGTTACTTACAAGGCGCAGGGGCGTCATGATTCGTGTGTCGTTCCTCGTGCTGTACCCATCGTTGAAGCGATGGCGGCTATGGTCTTATTGGACTCGTGGATGCTACATCAGGCTATATTGAGGTAAAGCAGAAAATAAATATGCACGTAATATAATAATTAACATCTTTTTTTGATAAGAATTTCAGAAACTTTTGTAGATTTGCAGGCACTAAATGAAGTTTGTGAAAATCTCAATTTAGTTGAGTTAAGTCTAATTTCATTAGTGTCCCTTTAAAATCGGGACCAGTTAAATATTAATCAAATAACCCCAG
>NZ_JRPQ01000046.1 GCF_000762405.1 Hoylesella timonensis S9-PR14
TTAGCGTATTTGCGACCAACTTTGCTGTTGGTTGTTTTTACGCGAGTTTTGAGAGACACTTTGTAAAGAAAATTCAGCATTAATTAGCCTTCCGTGTAGCATATACGCAGCTTTAATTAAGCTGTTTTTTGAGAGGATTTTTTCGTTGTAGAAATGTCGCTTTTAACTGCAAGAGTTGTAGTATATTCTAAATAAAAGTGATGGATTTTTTGTAGCTAACAGATATTTTGCTTTACTTTGCAGGTGATGAAACGTTTGCAATTTTTCTTCATTATCGCCATGTTTTGTACGTTGTGCGCAAGTGCACAGCATGCAAACTATGCCAAGATGTCAACAATGGTGAGACAGTTGGCTTTACAGCAAGAGCTGATAGGACGGCAAGGAGATGTAGAAAGCACACGTTCAAAGCCCATCCCTCTCAGTCAATCGCAAGAATTGTGTGCATTTGTCAAAGTTCGCAAAGATGCACAACGAGTGTTTCAAGAACATCATTGTAAGTCATTGGCACAATTTGGAGACATATTTATTGTGAGTGTACCTTTGCGACAACTTGCCAAACTGTCGCTCGAAAAGTATGTCGATAGAATAGAAGCGCGCCGAAGCAATGGCTTGCATACAGATTCATTGGCATACTGCCTTGATGCAATGCCCGTGTATGCTGGCACGTCTCCCTTACCGCAAGCCTATACAGGACGAGGGGTTGTTGTTGGAGTGCAAGATGTGGGGTTTGATTTGACGCATCCCAACTTTTTTGATGCTACTGCAACAAACTATCGCATCCAGCGTTTTTGGGATCAATTGTCGGTAGACACTTTGAAAAGCAAAATGTATGTGGGAGCTTCGTACAAGGGAGGGGCTGAAATATTGGCTTATGCCCATTCGAGAGACGGATTGATTCAGACGCATGGCACGCACACCTTAGGCATAGCCGCAGGCAGTGGATATAACAGTGCGTATAGAGGTATGGCGTATGAGAGCGATATTTGTCTGGTCAGTAACTTTGTAGTTGGTGATGAAGCGTTGGTAGATTCGGCAAATCGCTACAAATATACCTATGCTACCGACGCTCTTGGTTTTAAGTATATCATGGATTATGCGAAATATAGCAATCAGCCGTGTGTCATCTCGTTTAGCGAAGGTTCACATCAAGATTTCCATGGCGATGATGTTTTGTACAATGAAGTACTGGATAGCTTATCAGGACCAGGGCGAATCATTATTGCTTCGGCGGGTAACGACGGACAGGTGAAGTCGTATTTTCACAAGCCCATAGGACAAGCAGGGATGGGGGCGTTTGTGGAAGGCAGACCTGATAACGTTTATGTGACATTAAAATCGGCATCGCCTTTTCAAATTAGATTTACTTCCTATGATGATACGAAGCACAGTCATGAGGTGTTTACGCCAGATATTTTGAGGTGTAAAGATTCTATCTACGTGGATACCGTGCTGTTGGGCAATAAGCAATACGTGTTCAGTATGATAGGATACAGGTCATGTTACGACTCCGCAGAGTTGGTGTACGATGTGCGAATGTGGTCAAAGGGCGAGATAGGGCATGCCGTTCCATTCTCATTTGAGATTTTAGGGGCGCAAGCCGATGTCGAAGTTTTTAGGGTTGGTGGTGTTTGGACAGTCAACCAGTTGGATGAACGCCTGTGTGCTGGCGAGTGCACACATAACATTCATTCGCCTGCCTCATTATCTTCTGTTATTGGAGTGGGAGCAACCTCTTACCGAACAGGTATCACCAATTATTTAGGAGAGTGGCGTCCATATAATCAGGGAGTAGATGGTGTTCGTGGAGCCTATTCGTCTGTAGGTCCTACTTACGATGGGCGTGTTAAGCCCGACGTAATGGCACCAGGGACGAATATTATTTCCTCGTATAGTAGTTATTATCTGGAAAAGAATCCAAAGGCAAACGATATCAAGTCAGACGTTGCACATTTTGAGTTCAATGGGCGTACCTATGCTTGGAATAGTAATGCAGGAACGTCAATGTCTACTCCAGCCGTGGCAGGAGCTATTGCACTTTGGCTACAAGCCAAGCCTACGCTAACTCGTGAGGACATAATGGAAGTGTTTGCAAAAACTTGTACCCACTATGATACTTCTTTGACCTATCCAAATAATTGGTATGGCTATGGGCAGATAGATGTGTATAAGGGTCTCTTATATATATTAGGTGTAAGTGGGGTGAAAGGTGTCTCTTCTCATCAACCAGCAGGTGTGCAATTTGAAGTGAGAGCAGATAGAAAAATTGAAATCAAGCTGAAAGAACCCTCATGTCATCATTTTTCGGTATGTGTGTACAGTACTTCAGGTGTACTTTTGGAGAGAAAGAGTTTTGATGCAGGCTTTTCTTCTTATTTGTTAGACGTATCATCATATCCCAGAGGGGTGTATGTTATCCAGCTGAATAGCTCTAATCCGTTCGTGAAAGGCTCGACTCTTATTAGAATATAATGGTGTTCCAGTGAAGCGAATAATCATTTTTATGTATATAGGCTTCATGATATGTTTTGTTTTTATGAGTACGTAATACTTAAAAACCATCACATTTAGGTATTGCATGAGTGTCAAATAGTGTCTACCTTTGCATCAGACAATTATAAAACGTAAAACTAAATAGAAAAAACATGAAGCCAACAGTTGTAATATACGGTTCATCAACAGGAACCTGTCAGGCTATTGCAGAAAAAATTGCAAGCAAATTAGGTGTTGAAGCTATAGATGTAGCTAATCTCAATGAAGATGTATTAAAAAGTAATGACAATCTAATATTAGGTACGTCTACATGGGGATCTGGAGAGATGCAAGACGATTGGTACAATGGGGTAGAGGTTTTGAAGGATGTTGACTTGTCCAACAAAACAGTAGCCTTGTTCGGTTGTGGTGATGCAGAATCTTATTCAGACACGTTTTGTGGAGGTATGGCAGAGCTTTACCATGCAGTAGAAGGTGCGCATGTTGTGGGTGCTGTGTCTACTGATGGTTACACTTTTGATGATAGTGACGCTGTAATAGATGGTAAGTTTGTCGGTTTAGCACTTGACGATCTCAATGAAGAGGATAAAACTGATGAACGAATTGATGCATGGCTCGCTGATATCAAGCCAAGTTTATAATACAACCGTCAAAGAATTTATTTGAAATACGATTGATATGAAGACTATAGGGACCTTACCAGCTGAATTAAAGGTACTCATGAATCATATTTATGAGTATAAGAAAGGAGTTCGCCAAATGGTTCTCTATACCTTTCATAAAAAATATGAAACATTTGCGGTAGAACGACTTGCAAGTCAGCATATTAACTATCTTATACAGCCCGTAGGAAACAATAGCCTAAATTTGTTTTTTGGTACCGAGGAGTGTATTGATGCTGTACGTTTCATCATCCATAAACCGCTTAACGAGTTAACGCCTGAAGAGGATTTCATCTTGGGTGCCATGCTCGGATACGATATTCGTTTGCAATGTGAGCGGTATTGCAAAAAAAAATGTAAGAAATGTCAAGTAGTATGTGCTGATTGCGATGGCATTATCAAACAGTAAATTAAAATATGACCATATAAATAGTTGCGAAACTTTTTAAATCTTGTTCGCTAAATAAGTATTCATAATGTTTTTGTATAATGTGTATAGGGTTGGCTGTGAAGTCAGCCCTTTGCTTTTGACTCACGGTAGTCAGTGTTCGGCGAATAGGTATATTTTTAAGACTGACGCCTACTTTCCGTTTTTAACCACATTCATCATGTTCTGTGTCATGTTGAGTGAGCAGGCATTCCGCCTTTCTCAACTCATTGTCAAGTTGGTTGAGGTAAGATGAAATTTTACTGTATCATATCACACGAGTATCAATAGCTAAATTCCATATGATTATGGTTGTATCTTTAGAAAAGAACAGTCTCCACTGTGTTACTGGTGCGCTATAAAATAATAGTATTTAGACAAAGAGCTACGGCTTTTAAAGAGTCGTGCCATAATTGAAAATTACTACTAAAAAGGAGTAAGTTTCTCAGATTTTATCTATATCTTTGTCATACCTATTGTTAAATTTGTTATTTGAAAACTGTTTGGGCAGTAGGTGTGAAAATACAATAAATCTATATATTGTGAGATTTGGGTTGTAGTTTAATACAATGAAATTTTCAGATAGAATATAAAGCAACATATAATTTTTGACCCTATGGATATACGTGAATTTGCACAAGATTTTCTCAATGAAGTGAAAGCATCAGTTGAAATGAATGGTACTGATTATGACCAAGAACTTGCTTCTCTTATTTTTGACTATATGGAAGATAATGGTGAGGTAAATAACCCTGAAATATGTTCTTTTCAGAAAACAAGAACACGTATTACGGCATATGATTATAATGATGATGCTGAGTCTTTGGACTTGTTTTATTTGATTAAGGCGGATACATTGTTGGGGAAAATTAATAATCATAAGATTCAGCAAGGTTATAATTACCTTATGGCTTTTTATTATGAAGCAATGCACGATCAGCTATTCAAAGGACAAAATGTCCCACCTACTGATGAGATCGTCGAAGTTGCTAAGCTTGTGAAAAGTACTAAAGGTAATATCAGTCAGTTAAGAGTCTATATTATAACAGATGGATTGACAGATCCAACCGCATCTATTGCTCCTGAAGAAAATGAAGAAGAAGGATTTGTCATAGAGTATAATATTTGGGATATGTGGCGGGTATATCAGCAGCATAATATTAAAACAGGTAAAGAAAAGGTAGAAATAGATTTTGCAATAAATTATAACACAGAACTACAATGTCTTAAAATGAACGAGGGAAATCCATTTGTAGAAGTTTATCTTGCTATTATACCAGGTATTGTGTTGGCGAAAATTTACAAGCAATATCAACAGGTTTTATTAGAGAAGAATGTTAGAACGTTCTTGCAATTTAAAGGAAAAGTAAACAAAGGTATTCGGAAAACCTTGCGTGAAAAGCCAGATATGTTCTTTTCTTACAATAATGGTATTTCTACAACAGCAACAGGAATAGAAATAGAAAAGCGAGGACGCGCCTTCTTTATAAAGCGTCTATACAATTGGCAAATCGTTAATGGAGCTCAAACAACAGCTTCTATAGCAGCTTGTATCAATGATAAAGATGTAGACTTAACCAAAGTATTTGTACTTATGAAAATAAGTGTCATCAATGACAAGGAAAACAGCGAGAATATAATAAAAGAGATTTCAACTTCTGCCAATAGTCAAACGGCAATAAAAAATTCAGATTTTTCAGCAAATGATCCTTATTTGGTAGGTTTAGAAAATATGAGTCGTTCTGAATGGGTTCCCAATGGAAAGCAACGTCCTATATGTAAGTGGTACTTTGAACGTACTCGTGGACAATATTTTGATCAACTCGCACAATTGAATGGATATAATGAAAAAATTTTCAAGATAGAATATCCTAAGCGACAAAAAATAACCAAAACAGATATTGCAAAATATGAAATGGCATGGAATCAACAACCTTTTGATGTTTGTCGTGGAGCAGAAAAGAATTATGCTCTTTTTGTTGCTACTATTAAGAAAGAAAAGCCAACTGTCACTACAACATATTTTAAGAAGCTTATAGCTAAGGGAATTTTGTTTAATACCATTGACGCTATTGTAAAATCAAAGAAACTTGGTGGCTATAAGGCAAATATGAATGCTTACGTAATGGCTTCAATTTCCTTTTTATCAAATAAAAAATTAGATTTCTCTTATATATGGGAACATCAACAAGTTCAGCAAAGTGTAATAGATAGAATCACTGAATTGATACCTATAGTTTGGCATCACTTTACAGATAATATTCAGAATGTAGATGTTGGATATTGGTCAAAACGTGCAGACTGTTGGAATCGCTTGAAATTAATATTAGAGAAATTAAATAAAATAGAAGAAAGGGTTCTTTTGACAGAATCCAATGATGGAAATTTACATCTTAACGAAGTGCAGCAAGGTTGTATTTCAGATGCAGAAGCGATTGAACCTACATTTTGGTTTGCATTAGTAAATTGGGCAAAATCTCATGATGTACTTACACCTATGGAGATAAAGGCTGCTTTTAATTTTGGAACAATGCGATCGAGAAACCGTAAAATTAATTCGCTTAAACAAGCACAATTTGCACTTAAAATAGTAGATAAGGCGCAAGAAATGGGGTTTAAAGAAAAATAGCATGATTGCAATATTAACTGCTATGACGCTAAAAATGAAAATCATAGGATGATGTCTATATTGCTCTCAAATTAGTAAATGTACTATAAATATTTATTTTGACAAAGTACATATTCTTTATAAATGAGAAAATTCAAAAGATATGGAAGAAAAAGAAAGACAACGGTCTGTATCAAAGAAACTAAGAGTGATTTTCCCTGATGGGGAAACTATCTGTTATTCAAGTTCTAAAGTAACATATGTTGAAACTCTTAAAAAGATTGGCACGGCTAATTTTGATGAAATAAACATTGAGATGTGTCATTTGCCTTTATTCACAAAAGAAATATATCCTCAATATAAGGATGATATGGAAATGGTTGATAATGGATGGTATGTAAATACGAGAGGGGGAGTTTACAATAAAGCTGCCCAATTGAACCTTATCTCAGAACAGTTTAATATTGGTTTGACAGTAGATGTAAGTGCTGACTTTAAAGGAGAGCGAGTTTCTCGTGGTAGTAAAAATTTGTTAGTTTTGCAGATAACTTTTCCAGATGGAACCGTCATTGGAGAAGAAAATACAACAGAAACGTTTATGCAATGTGTATGGAAAATAGGTATAGAAAAGGTAAGACAACTGAATCTGTTACATGGTGGAAAGCCATTGATTACACACAATAAGCAATATAATAATCAAATACAGATAGATAGCAATAAATGGCTTTTAGTACCAAGTGCGACAAAAGATAAGGTGAAACTTCTTAAAGTAATGAACATTATGCTTCATCTTAATATGGATATATTATTTATATCTTAATTAGGCGGTAGCATATAAGGAATAACTATAATAGTCATTAAGTCTATTATATCAGCCAGCAATGCTTCCAGCTCTATTTGTTTGCTTAGAGAATTTCAGCCAATGTGACCCGAAACATCGTCCGAAATTCGTCCGACCTTATTATTGTAAACGCTCGGAAATCCCCTGTACAAAGGACTTCCGAGCGTAATAGTTGCGGAGACATGACTCGAACATGTGACCTCCAGGTTATGAGCCTGGCGAGCTACCAACTGCTCCACTCCGCGATGTTATTTCTTATTTGCGGTTGCAAAGGTAAGACTTTTTTCTTAAAAACCAAAATATTTTTATACTTAATTTGAAAACACATGCTCAAAAAGACAATAACAGTTGACCATTCCTATCTGTGATAAGCAATTATTCATCAATTCAAATCTTCCATAAAATATTTAGTGTGCTCGTTTTTTTTTGATAAATATACTTGCATTGGTCAAATAAAAAATATACTTTTGCACATGGTACGACTGATGTGCAACGATAAAAATAAGGAGGATATACGAATGTCTATTTCAAAAACGCGACAAATATTGGTAGATGTAGCACGCAAATTATTTGCTAAAAATGGTGTCGCCAATACTACGATGAACGACATTGCGATGACCTCTGGAAAAGGAAGACGGACGCTCTATACCTATTTTAGTAGTAAAGAAGAAGTATTCTATGCGGTCATCGAGTCGGAACTTGAACGATTAAGCGACAAGTTAGATGAGGTTGCCACAAAGAAGATTGCACCGCAAGACAAGATTATCGAACTGATTTATACGCATCTTAGCATGATTCGCGAGACAGTGGTACGAAATGGTAACTTGCGAGCCGAGTTCTTTCGTAACATTTGGATGGTAGAAAAGGTAAGAAAAAAGTTTGACGCTGACGAAATAGACCTATTTCGTAGAGTGTACTCGCAGGGAAGAGCAGATGGCGATTTCGATATTGATAATGTGAATTTGATTGCTGAAATCACACATTACTGTATTAAAGGACTTGAAGTTCCTTTCATTTATGGACGTCTGGGGCATGGTCTTACCGAAGAGAGCAGCAAACCTTTGGTTGCGAAGATGGTTTATGGAGCTTTGGGAAAGAACAATTCTAAATAAACAACATCATTTTTTTTGATATCATTCTATTAATTTTTATTATACACTTAAAAAATATGGGACTTTTAACAGGAAAGACAGCCATCGTTACAGGGGCTGCACGTGGCATAGGAAAAGCCATTGCTATGCGTTTTGCACAAGAAGGTGCGAATATCGCCTTTACCGATTTAGTTATTGACGACGAACATGGAGGTAAGGAGACAGAACGTGAGTTATCTGCTTTGGGTGTCAAAGCAAAGGGCTATGCTGGCAATGCTGCAGATTTTAACAATACAGCTGAATTGGTAGCGCAAATAAAAGAGGATTTTGGCTCTGTTGATATATTGGTGAACAATGCTGGCATCACCAAAGATGGTCTGATGTTGCGCATGACCGAGGCACAATGGGACGCTGTTATCAACGTCAATCTAAAGAGTGCGTTCAATTTTATACACGCATGTGTACCTATTATGATGCGTCAACGTCAAGGGTCTATCATCAATATGGCATCGGTAGTGGGCGTACATGGTAACGCTGGACAAGCTAACTATGCTGCCTCTAAGGCTGGTATGATTGCTTTGGCTAAATCGGTAGGACAGGAAATGGGACCCAAGGGAATACGTGCAAATGCCATTGCGCCAGGCTTCATCGATACAGCTATGACCCAGTCATTGCCTGACAATATTCGCAAAGAGTGGATTTCAAAGATTCCATTACGTCGTGGTGGAACGGTTGAAGATATTGCCAGCTGCGCCTTGTTCTTGGCTTCCGACCTCTCAAGCTACATCAGCGGCCAGGTTATTCAGGTTGACGGGGGGATGAATATGTAACAGTTAGTTTTTGAGTTTTTGAGTTTTTAAGTTCTTGAGTTAAATGATTAGCTTATTGAATAGGGTGATAAGCTTATTGAAAACCTAAGATATGCCTCAAACAGCTTGTCAAAATGAAAGCTAATTGATAAACTTAAAAACTTAAAAACTCAGAAACTCATAAACTTAAAATCCATGCTCCCTCTTTACGAAGACAATCACATCATTATTGTCTCTAAACGTAGTGGCGAAATCGTCCAAGGTGACAAAACGGGCGACCTGCCGTTATCAGAGACCGTAAAACAGTACATCAAAGAGAAATACCAAAAGCCAGGAAATGTTTTTCTGGGGGTGGTACATCGCTTGGATCGTCCTGTTTGGGGGCTTGTTGTCTTTGCCAAAACCTCTAAAGCACTCACACGACTGAATAAAATGTTTAGAGATGGTGAAGTACATAAAACCTATTGGGCGATTACCAAAGAGGCACCACCAGCGGAAGAAGGTGTGCTAACCGATTGGTTGGTGCGCAACGAACGGCAGAACAAGAGCTATGCGCATTCGCAAGAGACACCAAATGCTAAAAAGGCAGTATTGAAATACAAAGTGATTGCGCATTCAGACCATTATCATTTGTTAGAAGTTCAATTGATGACGGGGCGGCATCACCAAATAAGATGCCAGTTGGCAAATATGGGATGTCCTATCAAAGGCGACCTTAAATATGGTGCCAAACGGAGCAATCCCGATGGAAGCATTTGTTTGCTGGCTCGTAGTATTGCCTTTGTGCATCCCGTTTCAAAAGAGAATATTGTGGTTGAAGCACCTCTCCCACCCCAAGATCGTCTATGGGAGGCATTGGCATCAGCCGTAATTTGATGAATTATATATGAAAAAAATTGTGATAGCCATTGATGGGTTCTCATCGTGTGGCAAGAGTACGATGGCGAAAGATTTGGCTCGCCAGTTAGGTTATATATACGTAGACACTGGTGCGATGTATCGTGCCGTAACTCTCTACGCTCTGCGCCATCATTTGTTTTTAGAAAATGGTGCCGTGAATGAGCCTGAGCTACAACAACACATGCCTAATATTCACATCTCATTCAAATTGAATCCTGCGACTTCAAAGCCCGACACTTACCTTAACGACGAAAGTGTAGAGCAAGAAATACGTTCTATGCGTGTGAGCCAACACGTCAGTAAGATAGCTGCTATCCCATTTGTCCGAACAGCCTTGGTTGCGCAACAGCAACAAATGGGGAAAGATAAAGGTATTGTTATGGATGGTCGCGACATAGGAACCGTTGTCTTTCCCGATGCCGAACTGAAGATATTTGTCACAGCTTCTGCCGAAGTTCGTGCCCAACGCCGATTTGACGAGTTGCAACAAAAAGGAATGCCAGCACAATACGATGACATTTTGAAGAATGTGCAAGAACGTGATTATATCGACTCGCATCGCCAAACGTCCCCTCTTTGTAAGGCAGAAGATGCAATAGAGTTAGATAACAGTCATCTCACGATCCCCGAACAGCAACAGTGGCTCGTTGAAAAAGTGAATGAACAGCTCCAACAATCTTCTAAAATGGGATAACTGTTTTAACAGGTTTTTCCAAAAGCAAGCGTTATTTATTCGTTTTCTTTCAAGGATTTTATTTCAAACAACCTATGACAAACAAATTTTTCTCTTCTAATTCCTCTTGTCGGTTTTTACTTGCAGCGGTATGTCTCGTGGTTGCTCTTCAGGTAAGTGCGCAGCGTCGACACACCGATTATCAAGTGGTAGAAAATGTTGTACTTTACCGTGGGACTCCTTTGCTGACCGCTGACCCCTATTCGTTTGTAGACTTAGGCTACGGCTATGCCAAGGACACCAACCATGTTTATTATCTTGGCGAGGTGTTGAAATATGTAGACCCTTATTCGTTTAGGCTGAAACGAATGTCTCCTCATGACGGTTACCGTCCTTATGAGTCGCCCTTTTACCACTCACGGGGATATAAAATTATGTCGAATGTGGTACTATTCAATGGTCATAAAGTGTATGACGCCTCCGTAAATAGTTTCCGTGATTTGGGTGGCGGTTATGCCAAAGACGCTTTCAACGTATATTTTATGGGTGAGAAGATGTCTGAAGGCAGCACTCATTCTTTTCAGTATTTGGGAGATGGCTATGCCAAAGATTCTTTTGATGTTTATTTCTTAGGTCGTAAGGTGAATGGTGCCAGTGCCAACTCCTTTAGAATCGTAGGTGAGGGTTATGCCGAAGACACCTTTAATACATTCTATCAGGGGCAGAAAATCAATTGAGAAGACGAGCACTCTTCTTTCCTCGGCAGTTCAGAGAGCAGGCATTACATACGAAAGAACAAAGAAAAATCCTCAAGTATAAGGCTATCCTACCAATTTCCTACACTTCATCTTTACATCCTGTCAGTGGCGTACAGGCAACAAATGATTGTCCATGTTTCCACCCTTGTGAGGATTATATTTGATTCCAGACAGAGCTTTAGTGCCTTGCTTGTTGGTAATGACAAACGTAAACATCCACTTATCAAGTCTAATGCCGTCTGCGTCAGTGTTGGGCAACACCATCACCACCTTATTCCACCCTTTGTGTAATTGCAAAATAAGCGGTGATCTGGCAGTTAGGTTTTCGTTGCCCATGGGTGTTTCGTTAGCTACACGTTTCCCTGCATGTGTCCAAAGTGGTGGTAGTAATTCTTTGTCGTTCCAGTATATCACCGACCCCTTTCTGTCCCACTTGCCATCTTCGGGTGCTACGTCTTGTTCTGATCTGCTGTAGTTTTGCAACTCTACCAAAGCTCCTGCTGTTTGTCTTTTTGGTGAGTACACATACGTCCATACATAGGCTGTGTCGTTGGAGTTTTTATCGTCGTATATGGCTGGTACCGTTTTTCGCCAAGTGTGGTTCAGATAAATGCCTGCCCCTGTTACCACCTGCTCGTCAATGGGTTGATTGTCTGACAGCGAACTTGCTATTGCCCAGCGCACATTGGTTTGCCGCACATAGGGAATTGGCTCGTTCCTCAGACAACGGTGTTTATGAAAGAGAAACCGCTTCTCCCAATCGCTAAAGTCTTCCAACTCGTCTCCAGTATTGGGCAGTATCGTTCCGCCTTGTTCTATGTATTGCTTTCCTCCGCCTTGCCATGCCCTTGATGCCGATGCGATGACACTGGCGTAAAAATTGTTATATTTCAAGATATTGCGCTCGCCGTCTATCTTGTGGTCATTCCATGTGGCACAAATCTCGCCAGCCACTTCTGGCGACCCTTTTTGCTGGTAGTAAATATTACTTTTGTAAATGCCAACGATGTCAGCAAATACATCGAAGTGGTTGATGTAGTTGTACCTACAGTCAATATTCGGGATGTTTGCAACCAGCCTTCCTGCAGTACTCCATAGTTGAACCATGTCGGCTTGTGCAAATCCTGCCTGATTGGGTATCCATACCACGGCTTTCTTACCAAGCTTTCTCACCCAGTTGGTCATCGTTTGCAAAAAGTCTGAGTAGGTTATAGGTTGCTCGTCGCCACCTATATGAATATATGGAGCATGTGGGAAACACTCTACGAGTTCTTTCAAGATGATTTTCAGTTCAGCCACCCCTTGGTCAGTTTGCATACTGTGTCCCATGGCTCGTACAAAGGCTTCACTGTGTCCAGGCATATCAATCTCTGGAATAATCTTCACACCGTAACGCATCGCATAACTTTCTAAGTCGCGACACTGCTGTTGCGTGTAATATTGTCCAGGAAAACGGGTCATAGCACTACTGGCAGTGAGTTGCGGAAAAGCCTTTACCTCAAATCTCCAAGCTTGGTTCTCCGTGAGGTGCCAATGGAAAGTATTCACCTTGAAATGGGCGAGCAGCCTTATTTGTTTCTTCAGCTCATCAATAGAGATGAACGATCTTCCCACGTCGTGCATGAATCCCCGTAGTTTGAAAGCAGGATAGTCAATAATGTCAACCGCCTCGAGGCATGGCGTGGAGCCATAGCCCTCTGCCAACATCTCGAGAGTCTGCGTCGCACGGATGACACCAACACGCGACACCGCCTTTATTTCTATGGTGCTGGGATATATAGTCAGTCTGTACGCTTCGTTTTCATATCCCGCAAGGTGATAGTCCTCGGTGCCTTCTATGCGGTCTGTCAGGTTCACCACCACTTTCGCACGGGCGTTTGGCTTGATGGTGCATCCATGTTCAGTGAAGAATTCTTTTAGGATGAGGGTATTTGAACTGTCTGTTATCTGTATGGCACGTGATAGCCTGAACCCTTTGGCATTAAGTTTTTTCGCAAACTTGGCACGAGGCAAAAGGTCTTTGAACTTGGCATCCATCGTATTGGATGTAATGACAAATGTAAGCAATAATAAAATGAAACGTTTCATCAGTACCCTTCTTTAATTCTAATGTAATCACATGAAAATGAGAGAGCTAATCAACTTAACATTTCTTGTGAAATTTATTTGAGTAGCTGGTCATTATACTTTACATTAGACTAAACATCAAGTAAATGACAGCAGAACTACTCAACCAATATACGGAAATTTGCAGAGTTGCTATCAAAAGCTCATCTGCAAAATTAGGCAAAACTTTCGAGAATCTACTCTTGCTTACTTGAATATAAAATTGGTCAGCCGCTCATCAAAAGTTAGTTTGGTCTCTTGACATTAAGATGTGGGTGTTTTTGTCACATCGCACGCATCTTCTCATCGTTGTTGCTCCGCTCTATGGAATCGTGCTGTTTCCGTTTTCCCTTTGTAAAGGTATAATAGATGGAGAAGGCGAAAAAGGGAATGAACCTGCCATACATATAGGTTTTCCGATAAATCTTATTGGTTAAGGTATAACTCCAGTTCTTCTGCCCGCAAATCAGGTCATTGACCGACAATTTGCAGGTGAGTTTGTCGTTGAAGAATGTCTTCATGCACGAGAAGTCCAACTGGTGGTAATCCCTGCTCTTGCCATATGCCGACTTGGATTCGGAGATATAGCGGTAGAGCAACTGCATGCGGATATCCAGCGGAAGAACGAAGGTGTGCTGCGTGTAGATTTTCCAGTCGAAATTGTTGACGGAAGTCTCGGAAGTGATATACCTATCAAAACTTACCCTTGCTTGGTTCACAATCGACCACCACGATGCTACGTTGATGGGGACATAGAGGTTGAGATTTGTCAGCCGGTTCTTCACCCCATCCACATAACTTGCCACGGTCATTGCCTGTCCGTCCACGGTTTCTGTCCTGTTGTAGTTGTCAAGACCGTTGTTGCTCCACACGTGCGTGAGGGTAAGGTTGTATTTCTGCGCCAACTGGTAAGTAACGCTGATGTGGTTGGTGTAATTAGGGCGCAAGTCGGGATTTCCAATCTTGAGCGTATAACGAGAGTAATAATACCGGTATGGCATCAGTCGTGTGAAGCCCACCCTCTGTGTCCTGCGGGATGAAGAAAAAATCATTGTGTGCTGTTTACTCAAGCGGTAGGTGTAGTACAGGCTGGGGAACAGGTCGAAATGGCGGTAGGAGAAGTCGTAGCCATCAGCTTTGGCATAGTTGTACTCACCCCGAAGCCCAACCGTCAGGTTCCATTTCTTGCCAGAAAGGTCGTATTTCAGATATGCCGCTTGCAGGTCTTCCGCATATTTAAACGAGTAACCCTTGTCGGCACTGCTGCTCCAACTGCCGTTTGTGAGTGTTTGCTCCTCGAACTCGTTGTCTTTTAAGGAATGGCTGTATTTTATGCCAGCCATCAGACTGCCATGCTTCAGGAAGTCCCATTCCACTCTTGTTTCGCCCGAAAGAATGAAAAAAGGAACGGATTGATGATGGCGCAGGTTCTCGGTGGAAAGAAGATTGCCGTTGCGGTCGTAATTTTTGTACTCAAACTCATCGTCGTTGGGATAAAAACTCTTTGCCACATCTGCCAGCACCAGCAGTTTGTTGCGGTCGTCCTGTCCAAACTTGTGTGTAAAGTTCATCGATGCGCTTAGCGTGTTCTGGTTTTGGATGGTTTCATGCTTGATGTCGGTGTGCACCGTTTTAGGAGCGTTCGTCCCATCCACCAAGGTGTAGCCGTTCACATGCTCATCTTTGTACCAGTGTGAATAGTTGAGGTTCAAGGCGAATTTGTTTCTCGCATTGAAATCGTAATAGATGTTCGAATTGATAGTTCCTATCACGTCGTCCATTCTATCAACTATATTGTTTTGGTAGTTGACTAACTTTTCATAGTTTTTGGTCAATTCATCCGCACACAAATAGCCTTTGCCGAAAGTGCCGTTGGTAGAGATATCAAAACCGAACTTTCCTTTTCCGTAGCCATAGGATACGTATGGTCTGACGGCTTTGTAATTGATGAAATCTACAGAGCCGCCGACAACCAGTTGCGTGCCGCTTTGCCGTTCTTTGGTGAGAATCCTCAACACACCGCCCATGCCCTGTGCTGCAAATTCGGCAGAAGGATTTGGGATAATCTCAATCTTGTCAATGGTTTCCGAACGGATGCCTTTTAAATAAGCCACGAGTTCACTGCCCGAAAGGTGGATGCTGCGATCGTCTATCATGACCTGTGCCCCAGAAATGCCATTGATAGAAATGTCATTTCCGTTGAGCCACACACCGGGAAGTTGCGTCAAGAGCGATTCCGCCGTGTTGCCAACCCCAAGAATGGTGTTACCGATATTGACCGAATAACGGTCGCCTTTATAAGTGACCGTGGGGCGAAGGGTAGTCACCTTTACTTCTTTTAGCGTTTTCGTGTCTTCATATAGGCGGAGTGTTCCCACCCTGTTTTGTGAAAAACGCACATAAGCTGTGCGGTAGCCCACGAAAGACAGTCGCGCCAATACGGGATGAACGTCGCATGGAATGACGAACAATCCGTCGCTATTGGTCACGCCACCCGTGATGAAAGAACTGTCTTTGGGATTGAGCAATGCCACGTTGGCAAACTCTATGGGACGATTGTTGCGGTTCACCAAATGACCAATGTATTTCCGCTCCGCCTTCTGTACACACTCCACATAGATGTCGTTGCTTTCTCCAATGGTCATTAGAATGGGATAGAAGCCAATCAATTGTTGAATAGCATCACCCACACGCTTGTTTTGGACGGAAGCCGTCACCTTGAAATCTTCCAGTTCATTGTAAATGAACACGATTTTATAATGTGTGTTTTGTGCTTGGATAAATTTGAGAGCATCCGACATGGAGACGTTGCGAAACTCGTGCGTGATGCGCTGTGCACCGACATTGAAAACGATAGCACACATGAGAATAAGAAACAAGACTTTTTTCATGGTTCGGTCGCTCTTTGTGGTTCAACAATCAGTTGGTTCTCTTCCAATTGGAATTGCAGGGTTTTGAAGTGGTTGAGCATTTCCACCACCTTTCCTATGGGATACGAGGGATTCCATTCAAAGAACAGGCGCAGTTGTTTTACTTCCTCGTTGCGGTAAACTACATTGATATGATAGTGGTTGGATAGTTCAGCAAGAATGTTTTCCAAAGGAACATTGTCGAAAAGTTTTACAGCGGGTACGGCAATCGTGTCCTTTCGGACAGTATCAGCAGCGACAACCGTTCTTGACTCTTTCGCATTGTTCACCGCAGCGGAATGTCCGTTTGTGGAACGGAAACCGAAAAAGCCCGTGCTGATGGTGGCAATGGCAATGCCAGAAACCAACAGCACGCCAATAAATACGGCTGCCACTTTTCGCCAAAGCGTAACGACTTGTGCCTTTGCAGGATATTCGTGAGCCAATCGTTTCCACTCTTTGTCCACGTCTTCTTCCGTCAGTCGAGAATCGTTCTCGTTGGCACTGGCGGCACTTTTCGTCTTGGAGAGCAAGGAATACAATTGCCTACATTCCTCGTCTTCCAATAGCTCCTCCCATTGCTCATGAGTATATTCATGGGGGTGTTCCATCATTTGAAGCAGAAGTTCAGTCTTTTCCATTTCTACCTTTTTTTAGTTGTTCACGTAACTGTTTCATTGCATGACGCAAATGTTTATAGACGGCAGTCTCGCTTATGCCCATCATTTGGGCAATCTCTTTGAAAGTGCGCTTGGCATGGTAGTGCATCAACAGGATTTCCCGACATCTGGGCGGCTGAATCCTTTCCAATTCTTTTTCCAATGCCTTTATCTCCTCCTCCAACTTTCTCGGCTCTTGGCATTGCTCCAATTCTTGGTCGAGAAGATAAAGTCTTTCCACCCGCTCCTGAATTTCCATATTCCTGATGCGGTTCAAGCATCTGTTTCGCACGCTTGTCATCAAATACGCAACTGCCGTATCCGCCTTCAAGTCCTTTCCACTCTCAAGAATGTAGGCAAAGACGTCGTGCACAATATCCTTGCTCTCGGCATCATCATGGAGCATGATGCTTGCCAAGCGGTACATTTCACGGTAATGTTGCTTGAAGAGCGATGCAAGTTGTTTTCTGTCCGTCATACATCTATATTACACATGAAAGTGGATTTACTGAACCATAAATGGAAACTTTTTTACGAAAGTATAAAAAAATCGTCTTATTCGTGGCGGTTTTCCTATCAAAAAGACGATTTTTCACTTATTATCTCTTGTATCAATCCGCTGTTACTTCTCATATAATCGTTTGAAAATAAGAGAGTTCATCAACTTAATACAACTAATAAAATTTGATAAAATGGCTGAAATCAGTCACTTTATGTTAGATTAAATATCAAGTAAATGACAGCAGAACCAATCAGCCAATATTCGGAAATTTGCAGAATTGCTATCAAAAGCTCATCTGCAAAATTATTTTTCGACAAATGTCTGAGCATACCGAACCAAAAGTTAATTGGTCATACTATCAAAGAACTCTTTGGCTGACTGCGGAAAGCAGTGTAGTCATTATCTCAAATTTAACTATTGTTGTAATGAAACTATAGAAATTGCTCCATGACCCGAAAATATTCCTCCCAAAGGAGTGAGTTTCTCAGATTTAATTTGTATTTTTGCCATGTCATATTTTCAATATTATCTATCATGGAAAAGATTAAATTATACATTGCAAAGGCACAGAGTAACAATAGTGATGCAGCAAAGGGGACGGCGGAGAATCCCTACACCGAGGAAGAATTCGAGACAATGCTTGATAATGGTACATGGCCTGGCGGTTATGTCCAAAACATGGGCTATGTCATGAAAGAAGTTGTTGTCTCTTCATCCTATCCTGATTCTGGAGTTGTTGATTCCGATGACTCATGGTCATGGAGCGACCCATGGGACTCAAGCAGCGACCCATGGGATTCCAGCAGTGAACCATGGGATGGAACAAACAGTTCTGGAAACAGTGGGAACAATCATAACGGAGGAAGCCAAGGCGTAGATGTCAATTCTGGAGGTCATGGTGGAGGCGGTGTTATTAGCGGTAATAAGCCAGTGTCAGATGTCATCCCAACATCCGCATTTAAGGGATACCGTGATTCCGATAAAGCGGGATGTCTAAATAGGTGTCGTGAGATGTTGGCTACAGCCAATTGTGAATTGACTGGTAGCGAAATAGCCATGGCAAATTACGATAGCAATGGACGTGCAACAACTGCTACAGATAATTATAAATCTGGCTTGGCTTATATTGACAGTCAATTGCGACAAAAGAAGCCTGTGATAGTTGCTGTTGACTATAAAGAGAAAACGTCTTTGGGAAGTGGAAGAAAGGATCGGGCTGGTGACCACTTTGTAATTATTGTAGGAGGTAGCCAAACACATGGCTATCATTATTATGACCCTGCAACTGCAAATATAGAAAAAGGAACAAGTTCGGATAACACATTCAGATTAGACGGAAAGTTGTTGAAGGACGAGAACAGATGCACAGGTTCTAGTAACGTTAAGTATTATACTCTCACAAGTATAAGGAAGAACAGATAATGCCACAATATTTATATGAGGTTACGATTTGCAATCTTTACAATAGCACTTATCATGGTTACATAATAAAGTCCACAAAAAAACAAATGGACTCATAATACAACATCACTATGTCAATTAACAAAACAATCTTTACTTTGATTATTTTGCTTTCATCACATGTTCATGCACAGCAAGTTTCTTTCCACACATTCCTGTCCGAGCATGAAAAGGTGGAGAGGTTGGACAGTGCGTCCTTTGGCTGTCCATACGAGTTTATTGAAAATGAAAATCGGTATTCCAAGTTCCTTCCCCCTGCCAATGATGACTGCTTATGCAAACAGGAAGATATAAGATGGCAAAGGGGAAGTTACGTTGAGTTCAAGAATTTCATAGCAGTTGCCCTACAACGCTATTGCATGAACTATCAAGACGGCAACAACCAATGGTTCATGGAGAATGATGGGGTTGACTACATGCTCATCACATATTCACGCGATGGCAAGATGATTGATTGCAAGTCCATTGGTCATTACGGTACGACTGCTAACAAAATAGACATAAAGGCATCGGACGATGGAAAAGGCCTCGTGGTGGAGCAACGGACATTGGACGATTGTAGCCTGTTGGTTCAATACAAGAATTTGGAATACACGTCCTGTACGCGCAAGTACACCCTTGATTCGGACGGGAAGATTAAGGAGTGCATCACCGTTGCTCCCCACAAAGAGATTGTGGATATCCTTTCCTCGGTAAAGCAATTTTCCTTCGACCAGTTCAAAGCTTACTTTCAAAGACAGAGCAACCTCGTCATAGACCACACGCTGTTCACCAGGGAAGGAGGTGGCAAGGAACTGCCCTTCGAATCATGCCTTTCTCTGATTCCATATCCGCTGGACTACAACTGTTGGCCTCGCAACATTTGGTGGACAGCCTACCAGTACATTGAGGACGAAGAGCTGTTCTCCTTTTTCGTCATCAAATCTTGCGACACCCCAAAGATAGGATTCTATCCATATAGTGACAACTTGATACTGGAGTTTCATAAAGACGGAACTTTCAAGGGTGCAAGGAATGTCTACCATTTCGATGACAACTATTTCGTAGACGAAGATATGCAGAACAACATGATAACAAAAACACTAAAGCATATTTTCGCAGAGAGAGCAAGGCAATAGTGCCCAAATTATAATCATACCAAAAATGTAATATAGAATTATAATTCTGACAATGTGTTTCTTAATGCTAGCCTACAGTCTTATCTGCATAGAAAAGAAAGTAGCTACAGAAGAGAAAATGCAGCATTGGAAGTATGGCTGTTAGGTTGTGAATATGGCGAGAATACACTTTTGATTGTATATTTTTACAATACATTATTTATGACACAAGCCTAAACAATATAAGACATTATGAAGCACGCCATTTTAATATTAGCTCACAAGAATATCGGACAATTGTGTAGGTTAGTTGAATACTTTAAACACGATTGTGATGTATTCATTCATATAGACAAGAAACAAACAGTAAAGCCAGCAGATAAAGAAAAAATACTCGGTTTTAATCAAGTCAAGTTTATATCACAAGAATATGATGTAAATTGGGGCGGAACCAGTGTTTTAGAAAGTGAACTACACCTATTGCGTTTTTCCGTACAACATAGTGATGCCAACTACTTCCATCTGATTAGTGGACAAGACTACCCAACACGTCCGTTAGCATATTTCTTTGATTTCTTTAAACGCAATATCGGAAAGGAGTTTATCAGTTACCTACATCTACCACATCCGAATTGGCAAGACAACACTTTCAAGAGGTTACAATATTATTACCCATACGACTATGCATCTGGGCAACAAAATCCACGACAATGGGTTCGTGAACAAGTGTGCCAGCAACAAGAAAGAGGTATCAGACGGCCCATACCCGATGAGTTTGAACATCTGTATGGAAGTTCGCAATGGTTCTCCATCACACGAGAAGCGGCTGCAACTCTGTTGGAATACACTGACAACTCACCTTCGCTTTATCGAAAAATGTGGATGACCTTTGCACCAGAGGAATGTTATGTGGCCACCGTCTTGGTGAACTTGATGGGAAAAAAGAACATTGTTCCTTGGAATCATCGTTTTATCCGTTGGCAATACGAGAATGGAAACCGTCCTGCCAATCTTGGTAACGAGCATTTTCGCTACCTCTTAGAAAACGAATATGTCTTTGCTCGCAAAATAGAGTTGCCTGTCAGCAGTTCTCTATTAGACAATATAGACAAATACCTGCATCAAGACTACCAAGTAGAACTAAAAGCTACGGGTGGATGGGGTTACAATGGATTTCTTAAATACAAATATGATAACAAATTTGCAGAATATGTGACACAAATGTGGCACATGGTAGATGCACAGACAGGTTTAGACATGGGATGCGGCGCAGGCCTTTATGTAGCAAAGTGGCGCGATTGCGGACTGTCGTTTGCAGGATATGATGCCAACCCCCATACCGAAATGTTATCTACCATGCTTTTGCCCAACGGAGACATACCATGTGGAGTAGCAGACTTAACGGAAGAAATAGAGATGGAGGGACAATTTGACATTGTGGTATGCAAGGATGTGTTGCCATATATACCCAAAGAACTCGGACAAATGGCAATCAACAATTTGGCAAAGTTGTCTGACCGTTTCATTGTGTTAAGTTGGGAGGTGCCAGAAGAAATGTCAGAACTATCACATAGGGAAATATCGGAAGAGGGAATATTGGACTTGATGAAAAAAGAACAGTTTGTACAAGAAAGGTATATGACTGCCAACCTACGTGTTTTGCTGAACAGGAAGAATTGTTGTGTGCTGACCAAGCAGGGGTAAATGACATGCGATAACCAAACTTGTAGCCATCCCTCTTCTTTCTAATGAAGAGTAGAGATGGCTACAAGTTTATTATCTAAGTTTCTGATTTTCCGTATGTAATGTTCTATCGAAAGTTGGCACGGTCACGTTGTGAGGGATGCTCCTATATGTGTTTCCAATTCATTGTTCCTTGCTGCTATCTGCAGGAAGATGTTGAAAAATATATCATAATATCCCTTTGGCGAAACCACGCCTTCATGGTTCAATTCCAGAAGTCCAGTGTATACTTTGCGCAGTTTGTGGCGCAAAGGTTCTGGGCACTGTTTTATGAGTGTTTCTAATAATTCTTGCCTGATTAACCAAGCGTTCATCCTTTGCTGCTCATTATATAAATAGGACACCTGCGACTTTGACTTTCTATATTCTACAAGAGCCTCTGGTATATTATAGAAAACTACATCTTTGAGAGCCATATCAGCCCACAGTTTGTAATCCTCGGCATAGATATAAGCCTTCTTGTACCTAAAACCTTCCTGTATCACCGTTTTTCTAAACATCATAGTAGGATGTGCCAAACAATTTCCACGTAGGAGGCGTATTTTAAGATAGGGTATGACACCATCCCAACCATATTTAACGTCCTCTGTACATCCGTATTTTTTCATTACAGAACAGCAAACGGAAACATTCGGATGATTTTCCAATACATCAACTTGCTTTTCGATACGTGTTGGACACATTCTATCATCGGAATCCATACGTGCAATGTACTTACCATTGCAACGCAAGAAACCTCTATTCAGATTTGCAATGTAATTATGCTTATACCGATAAATCTTTATACGCTTGTCCGTATATTGGTTTACAACCTCTATAGAGTTGTCCGTGGAACCATCGTCTATTACAATAATCTCCATATTGGTATATGTTTGCCCAAAAATAGAGTCCAAACATTCCGCAATAGTTTTTTCGGCATTATACATTGGTAAAACAATGCTTACCAAAGGCTTTGATTTCTGTTTGCTCATTATGTAAGTCTATTTTGTAGTTGTCCAATTATCTTTCTGTGTAAATGATACTCCCATGGTTGTCTGTGCCCATACGTGATAGACATCCAGACAACTCCAAGTCTTATCTGTTGGCGAATAGTTTTAGTTTAATTGGTTCGGCAGACCTATGGCTCATATATATAGTTGCAAATTTAATGATAAATTCGACAAAACACAAAATCTGGCTGTCATATTTTACAATACTCCGCTAATTGTTATATAATCGTTTGAATATGAGAGAGTTAATTAACCATCTATAACTAATAAAATTTGATAATATGACTGAAATCAGCAACTTTATGTTAGATTAAACATCAAGTAAATGACGACAGGACCAATCAACCCAAATAGGGAAAGCTGCGCAGCACTTATCTCAAAATTTAACGAACTATTGTTTCATAACAAAACAAAATTACATCTTTTCTCTCTAAATGAAGCCAAATGCCCAAAATACTTTTTGGAGACGATGCCCGACCCTTTCATTAAAAGACGATTTTTTTTACAACAAAAAACACGCTAACAAAACAGCTTTTGTAAAATTAGAGATACGCTCTGTGGATTAAAAATAAATGCTGAATTTTCTTTACAAAGTGCCTCTCATAACTCGCGTAAAATCAACCAACGGCAAAGTTGGTCGCAAATACGCGAATTATGAGAGACTTTTGTAATCCATTGTTATTGAACACGTTACACCTAAAGAGCTTCTTTTCTTTCCTATTTTTACCATTTTTTGGCAGTTAAAGCATTAAGATAAGCCTGCTATTTGCATGCTTTAATGCCGTTGAAGTATGTGAATAACACCGCTAATGTATGTTTCCAAGGGCGTTAAATCAATGTTCTAACGTAAAAAGACGTTTATTTTGTTCAAATCAGTGCATTTTTGCAGGTCGTTTGCCTATTG
>NZ_JRPQ01000047.1 GCF_000762405.1 Hoylesella timonensis S9-PR14
AAATAAATAGTTAAAATCAAAGAAACAGGAGGATAATAACATAGAAAGCAGAAAAGACGAAAATGGGGGTGTGATATAAAGAAAACAACGAATGGGAGGGGCTTGCGTGAAATATCTTTTGCAGTACCGTATTTTTGTTTCTTTTGCGTTTTTCGTTGTTAAAAAATGGGCTGTGATGCTGTTTTTATGTTGATACACAAAAAGCTCAATAGGATGATAGTTCAAGGAATTGTGCGGCAGTAGCAGTAATGAGCAAAGGCGGGGCGAAGCCCCAACAGGAATATAGCCCAGGGCAAGCGCCCTGGGTAACCGTTCGTTAGCTCATTGGCGCGCTGTAAGCGCAACAGGAGTCAGTGAAGTTCCCTTTTCTTCTTCTTCCTTTTGCGCTTACAGCGCGCCAGTTTCTTGGAATATCTTTACCCAGGGCGATTGCCCTGGGCTGTATTCTTCTTGGGCTTTCAGCCCGTCTTTGCTACGTGCAACCCCTTCATACAAAAATTGTGATGATTGATACATCTTTGTGATGTTGTGGCTCTTTCTTTAAGAATAATCTTTCTATTTTTCGAAGCAGCGCAGAAGAAATCAACAGCGAAATCAAGAGGAAAGACGAAAATGGGCGTGTGATATAAAGAAAACAACGAATGGGATGTTCATGCTTGATATATCTTTTGCAGCACCGTATTTTTGTTTCTTTTGCGTTTTTCGTTGTTAAAAAATGGGCTGTCATGATGGTGTTCGATGCAGGTCACAATGCGTGTTTTGTCCGAAAAAATGACAAAAAAAGAGCTGTTTGAAAAAGATGAAATAGAGAAAAAAGATAGGTAGATGCTCAACTTTTTATGGATATTTTGTCTCGTCTATCATCGTTTTTTGACAAAATCAATGAGTTTAGGCTGCTGAAAACATGAC
This sequence comes from Hoylesella timonensis S9-PR14, assembly GCF_000762405.1. Taxonomy (GTDB): domain Bacteria; phylum Bacteroidota; class Bacteroidia; order Bacteroidales; family Bacteroidaceae; genus Prevotella; species Prevotella timonensis_A. Next base: position 910 of record NZ_JRPQ01000047.1, read on the forward strand.
TTTGAGGTGTTATGAACATGCAGTAAGGGGATTAGAGCATGTATCTAACGGTCTTAGAGTAATGCTTTAACACAAAAAAAGGGCGTTTTGCGGTCTTGAATTATCGCGCAGTTTTCGTAGTATATTGATTGATAACAAGATACAAAACTTTCGCAAAACTCTCGTATTTGCGAGCCAATGCAAGGTTGTTTGAAAATATGCGAGTTATGAGACCCTTGTTGTAAAGAAAATTCAGAAATATGAATGGCTTTTTATCTTGGTGTTCGTCATGAGCTGTTGAACAGATTTTTCGCTTATAAGGTCACTTGTTGCCAACAACAATTATGTTCTTTTGTTTTAACAACAAATTGAACAAAAAAACAAATCCGCTTGTTGGAATCAATGAACGCTGGCGTTCACCGAATTAAACGAATTTGGCAAAGACACACAACATGTTGATGTCGACAGATTTGTTTCATTTGCAGAACGCTTGCGTTCATTGTCTTGTTTGGCTCATTTGTTTTGTTTGTTTCATTTGTTGTTCAATCCTGTTGCCCTTAAACGTTAGAGCCGTGTGAGCTATCGCACAGGCAAACCAACTCGTATTTGTTCAATGACGAAACATTTTCCAGCGTATGCGGTCAGAAATGCAGATGAAAGGTTGCTAAAAAAACAAATGTTCATAGTTCGTGCGAACTATGAACATTGTAATTGGTGGTGCATCTATGGTTAGAATCTAAAGTCTACCTGTATGTCAACAACAGAATAGTTGTGACTATCCTCCTTCAGAGAACGATCGTTGACGAGGGCATATTCTGCGCTAATGAGTAGATTTTTGGTACACCAGTAGTTCATTCCTACTTCGTATTGGGTTTTAGATTGGTTCCATTCCCCTGTAGGACGATACATGTCATAGCGTGCTTTGGCGTGAAGTTTTGATTTCACTATGGGGGCTATCACCAATGCGTAAGCACCGTCAGCTTGGTCGCCAGCCTTGTAATTGATGTTGGCATCGGTAGCCGTGGCAGCCGACTGCTCTGTCTTTGTAAAACTCCAACCCGTAGAATGCAAATACTCTGTCCTAAATGTCCAATCGTTAACAAGGTATTCTGCCGAAAAGGCATAACGATTCTGACGCAAAGAACGTATGCCAGATTGTGTCTTATACACTGGGTTACCTTTATCGTCAACCGTCATGATGGGTTGCTGGTGCTCATCAACTTCGTTCCATGTTCCTTTTCTTGCGTACGTTCCCGTCCAACCAAAGGCTCCTATTCTCAGTCCAGCAACAGGCATTACCCACATACCGCCAATGATATCTTTCTTTTGGTCGACATCTTTCATATTGATGCCCTGTCCGTTGAATACACCTATTTGATAATGTAGGAGGTTGCGTCCATGACTGTTGCGCAAGAAGTCGCCTTGAACTTGCAGTCCTATGTCTCGTCCATTAGAGGCATGTCCACCAGCCCTGTCGTTAAATCCTGTTAGTTTTAAGATGCTTTGGGCATAGCTCATAAAACCTTGAGCCATAGGGTGCATTGGGTTCTCAAAGCTGATAGGACGCTTGAACTGTCCGATTTTTACTCGAAAGCAATCGTATTTCTGCCACTCGGCAAATGCGTCAACAATGCGAGGACTACTTCCTAAGGAATTGGTATTGCCATTGAACTGGAGTTGTGTCTTCCAATAAAAGTCGTTTTTGATTCTTCCGTCCAAAGATAAGCGTACCATTCGGATATTAAAGGAGTTGGATTCGGCATTTTCTTGTGACCGGTATTGGTATTGAGTCATACCATATCCAGAAAGTTTAACATTGTTGAGCCATGTTGGCATTTTGGTCTGAGCACCTGACGAGATAGCAGTCGCTACAATCAGGGTTGTGATAAAACCTCTTTTCATAGATTAAAATCGTTAGATATTAAAATTTATAGTTTGCAAAACTAATATATTTTTTCGATTCATGACATTTTTTTTGTTAAAATATACACATTCCATCATTTTTGTGTTGCGTAGGAACGAATGAACTGACTGAAATTTTTGGAGAGAAAGGATAGCTTCGTTGAAATTCTGAAGTAAGTATATTTTAATAGCAATTATTACTTAAATTATTTGTCAAATTGAAAAAATAGAGCTATTTTTGCCGTTGTTTACAAACATATAATCAAACCGTATGAAGAATTTCTTGGTCTCGGTGATTACACTTTGTGTAATTCTACTTTTGGGAAGTTGTGCCAGTGGTAAGAAAGTTCCCTATTTCCAAAATATCGATGAAATTAGTTTAGCAGGGTCAAAAGGCCTTTATGATGCCAAAATTATGCCAAAAGACATGCTTACCATTACGGTAAGTACTACCGATCCAGCTGCTGCTGCACCCTTTAATCTATCGGTTGGTTCTTCGGTAGGAGGACAAGGACAGTTGTCTAATGGTGCAGGAAATCTCCAAGGATATTTGGTTGACAATGACGGCAACATCAATTTTCCCGTGATAGGCAGACTTCATGTGCAGGGTTTAACGAAGACTCAATGTCAGGACTTGGTGCATAAAAAGTTGTTACCTTATATGGCTGCAACGGAAAATCCTATCGTTACGGTAAGAATGTCAAGCTACAGAGTGACTGTTATAGGAGAGGTAACCAGTCCGGGAGTTATCCCTGTGTCTACCGAAAAGATGAGTGTCATCGAGGCATTGGCGCAAGCAGGAGATTTGACCATTTACGGTAAGCGCAATAACATTATGTTGATACGTGAGGATGAGACAGGACAAAAAAGCATGGTCCGGCTGAATTTGAATGATGCTAACTTGCTTAACTCTCCTTATTATTATTTACAACAAAACGATATTCTATACGTTGAACCCAACAATGTGAAAGCCAGAAACTCAGGTATCGGTCCTTCAACCTCTTTATGGTTCTCCTTTGTGGGCATAGTTACTTCAATGGCATCATTCCTGTTCAGCGTTTTAAGATAATTGGTGAAACGAGAAAAATGTTGAAATATAAGAATGAAGAATAGCAGAATATAATTTTGGTATTCTTCATTTTTTTACTTTATATATATTACCCAACTTCGTTGAAAGAGGTGGAAATACGAACTTATAGGAAATAAACGACAAACGATAGATGGAACCTTTAAAGCATGAGTGTGGTGTTGCAATGATTCGATTGCTCAAACCCTTAGAATATTATCAAGAGAAATATGGTACATGGCAATATGCGCTCAACAAATTGTATCTCATGATGGAGAAACAGCACAATCGAGGACAAGAGGGTGCTGGCTTGGCATGTATTAAGTTGGGTTCAGAGCCTGGCTATGAACACATGTTTAGAGAGCGAGCAGAAGGGAAAAATGCTATCACCGAGATTTTTGGGCATGTTAGAAAGCAGTTTAAGGATGCTTCTGCAGTGCAATTGTCAGACATGGATTACATCAAGAAAGAGCTCCCTTTCGCTGGTGAGTTGTATATGGGACACCTCCGTTACTCAACAACAGGCAAAAAAGGATTGTCTTATGTTCATCCTTTCATGCGTCGCAATAACTGGCGAGCCAAGAATCTATGTCTGTGCGGCAACTTCAACATGACCAACATTGATGTCATTTTCGAGAAACTAAAGCAGCAAGGACAGTGTCCACGTATCTATAGCGACAGCTATCTGATGTTGGAGTACATGGGTCATCGATTGGACAGGGAGGTGGAACGCAATTATGCCAATGCGAAAGCGCAAGGACTTGAAAACATGGATATAACGCATTATATAGAAAATAATGTGAAGATGAGTAATGTGTTGAAAACAACTATGGCAGATTTTGACGGAGGTTATGTGGTTTGTGGTATTACAGGCTCGGGCGAAATGTTTTCCATGCGTGACCCTTGGGGCATTAGACCTGCCTTTTATTATAAGAATGAGGAGGTCGTAGTGTTGGCAAGCGAACGCCCTGTGTTGCAGACTACTTTCGATTTGAGCTGTGATGACATACAAGAGTTGCAGCCAGGACAAGCCCTGTTAGTGAAGAGAAACGGCGATTGTTCTATCGAAAAGATTCTTGACCAGTGTGGAAATTCGCCCTGTTCCTTTGAGAGAATATACTTCAGTCGTGGTTCTGACCGCGACATCTACAAAGAGCGTAAAAAGTTAGGCGAACAGTTGACGCCAGCGGTTCTTCGGGCTATCGACAATGATATAAAGCACACTGTGTTTTCTTTTATTCCAAATACTGCCGAAGTAGCTTTCTATGGCTTGCTTCAAGGTTTTAAGGAATACGTCCACCAAGATAAAATAAAGAAAATACAGAATTTAGGTCATATCCCTACCCAAGCAGAGTTAGAAGAAATCTTATCAGAATCTGTGCGAATGGAGAAAGTAGCTTGGAAAGATATCAAATTGCGAACGTTTATTACGGAGGGTAACTCAAGAAACGATCTTGCCTCTCACGTGTACGATATTACGTACGAGAGCTTGGTTCCTTATCAAGATAATTTGGTAATTATTGATGATAGTATCGTGCGAGGCACCACCTTAAAGGAAAGTATTCTTCGAATATTAGATCGCTTACACCCTAAAAAGATAGTCATTGTCTCCAGTGCTCCACAGATTCGTTATCCTGATTATTATGGCATAGATATGTCCAGTTTGGATGAATTTTGTGTTTTCCGAGCTGCTATTCAGTTGTTGAAAGACGAAGGAAGAAAAGAGGAAATCACCGAGATTTATCGTGCCTGTTTAGGAGAAATGCAGAAACCTGTTGAAGAAATGCGTAACTGTGTCAGAGATGTTTATGACACTTTTTCAGTCGAAGAAATCAATAAAAAGATAGTAGAGATGCTTCGTCCAAAGGGAGTTACCACTCCTATCGAGTTGGTGTTTCAATCAATTGACGGATTGCACACTGCCATTCCAAACCATCGAGGGGATTGGTACTTCACTGGTAAATATCCAACACCTAATGGAATGAAACTTTGTAATCGGGCTTTCATCAATTACTACGAAAGGAATTATCAGCAGAAATAAAGAAAACCAAAGCAAATGAAGTTGACTTGATGTTTGCTGAAGTATCGCATATAGCTACCATAATGATAAAATGCTCAATATAATGAAGAATGTAACGCTTGTATTATCTGATGGAACTCGTTTTCACGGGAAGTCCTTCGGATATGATGCACCAGTTGCCGGAGAGGTTGTTTTTAATACAGCAATGATGGGTTATCCAGAAAGCTTGACCGATCCCTCGTATGAAGGACAGCTTTTGACACTCACATTTCCATTGATTGGAAACTATGGTGTTCCACCTTTTTCTATTCAGGAAAATAAGATTCCTACATTCATGGAAAGTGAGAGAATCCATGTCTCAGGTCTTATCGTGTCTGATTACAGTCAGTTTTATAGCCATTGGAATGCCGTTGAGAGCTTGGCTGACTGGTTAAAGCGGGAGAAAGTACCCGGTATCACAGGGATAGATACTCGCCAATTAACCAAAGTATTGCGAGAACATGGCGTTATGATGGGGAAGATATTGTTTGATGATGAACCAAACAACATTCCTGAAGCGAACTATGAAGGCGTGAACTTTGTCGATAAAGTTAGTTGTAAAGAGATTATTCACTACAATGAAGGGGCAGGTAAAAAAGTAGTCTTAGTTGATTGTGGTGTAAAAGCGAATATTATCAGATGTTTGTTGGAACGAGGGGTAGAAGTTATCCGAGTACCTTGGAACTATGATTATACAGACATGGACTTCGATGGATTATTCTTAGGGAATGGTCCTGGCGACCCTAATATGTGCAATGAGGCTGTGGAAATTCTCAAAAAACAAATGAGCAAGTCCACAAAACCTATCTGTGGTATCTGCATGGGAAACCAACTGTTGGCAAAAGCCAGTGGAGCAAGCATATATAAGTTAAAGTATGGGCATCGTTCGCACAATCAACCCGTGAGATTGGTGGGTACGAATCACTGCTACATTACCAGTCAAAATCATGGATATGCCGTGAATGGAAAGACCTTAGGCAGTGACTGGGAAGAATTATTTGTGAACATGAATGATGGAAGTAACGAGGGGATTCGCCACAAAACCAATCCTTGGTTCTCATCACAGTTCCATCCTGAGGCATGTTCGGGACCCGTGGATACGGAGTTTATGTTTGATAAGTTTATAGAAACATTAAAGTAAGAGACATGAAAGACGAAAATATAAAAAAGGTACTATTACTGGGTTCGGGCGCTTTGAAGATTGGCGAAGCAGGCGAGTTTGATTATTCTGGTTCGCAAGCATTAAAGGCTCTTCGTGAAGAGGGTATCCAAACGGTACTCATTAATCCTAATATTGCCACGGTACAAACCTCTGAAGGGGTTGCCGATAAAATTTATTTCTTGCCAGTTCAGCCCTACTTTGTGGAGCGTGTCATCGAAAAAGAGCGTCCTGATGGCATCTTGTTGTCTTTTGGTGGACAGACTGCATTGAACTGCGGAGTAGAACTTTATAAGAAAGGAATCTTAGAAAAGCACCATGTCCGTGTTCTCGGAACTCCTGTACAAGCGATCATTGACACCGAAGATCGTGAGTTGTTTGTAGAGAAACTCAATGAGATTGATGTAAAAACCATTAAGAGTGAGGCATGTGAAAACATCGAACAGGCACGACATGCAGCGAAGACGTTAGGCTATCCTGTTATTATTCGAGCCGCATACGCATTAGGTGGATTAGGTAGTGGGTTCTGTGATAACGAAGAAGAACTGAACAAACTTGCGGAAAAAGCTTTTGCCTTCTCTCCTCAAGTCTTGGTAGAGAAGAGCTTAAAGGGTTGGAAAGAGATAGAATATGAAGTGGTTCGCGACCGTTATGACAACTGTATCACGGTTTGTAACATGGAAAATTTCGACCCATTAGGCATCCATACGGGTGAATCTATCGTGATTGCTCCGTCTCAAACGTTGACCAATAGTGAGTATCACAAGCTCCGTGCTTTGTCAATCAAGATTATTCGACACATTGGTATTATAGGCGAATGTAATGTACAATATGCCTTTGATCCAGAAAGTGAAGATTACAGGGTCATTGAAGTGAATGCACGTCTCAGCAGAAGTTCTGCCTTGGCAAGCAAGGCCACTGGTTATCCTTTGGCTTTTGTCGCTGCTAAACTGGGCATGGGCTATGGACTTTTCGACCTTAAAAATTCAGTCACTAAAACAACCAGTGCGTTCTTCGAGCCTGCACTCGACTATGTAGTATGTAAAATTCCACGTTGGGATTTATCTAAGTTCCGTGGGGTAGACAAGGAGTTGGGGTCTTCGATGAAGTCGGTTGGTGAGGTGATGGCAATTGGTCGTAACTTTGAAGAGGCGATACAGAAAGGTCTTCGTATGATAGGGCAGGGCATGCACGGCTTTGTGGAAAACAAAGAGCTGGAAATAGAGAATATAGATGTTGCTTTGCGTGAACCTACCGATAAGCGTGTCTTCATCATTTCCAAAGCCATGCACAAAGGATATACGGTGGATCAGATTCACGAATTGACGAAAATTGATAAGTGGTTCCTCCAAAAACTGAAGCATATCATTGATATAGATGAAGCGTTGAAGAGTTGTACCAGTATCAACGTGCTGGATAAGACCTTGTTGCGTACTGCAAAAGTGTACGGTTTCACCGATTTCCAAATCGCTCGTGCTGTTGGTTTGGAGGATGAAATGGCAAACATGCACCAAGCAATGTTGGTGGTGAGAAATCTTCGCAAGCAGTATGGCATATTGCCCGTTGTGAAACAGATTGACACGTTGGCTGCCGAATATCCAGCTCAAACTAATTATCTCTACATGACCTATTCTGGTGTGAGCCATGATATAAGCTATGAACAAGACAAGCGTTCCATTGTTGTCCTTGGTTCGGGGGCCTATCGCATCGGTAGTTCGGTGGAATTTGACTGGTGTGGTGTTCAGGCTTTGCACACCATACGTCGTGAGGGATACCGCTCTGTGATGATCAATTATAACCCAGAAACGGTTTCTACAGATTACGATATGTGCGACCGCCTGTACTTTGATGAACTGACTTTTGAACGAGTAATGGACATCATCGACTTAGAAATGCCGCACGGAGTTATCGTATCAACGGGTGGACAGATACCTAACAACCTCGCCATGAGGCTCGACGAGCAGCATGTTCCTATTCTCGGAACAGCGGCAAGAGACATTGACAACGCAGAAGATAGGGCTAAATTCTCGTCTTTGTTGAATGAGCTTGGCATCAATCAACCCGAGTGGAGAGCCCTCACTTCGATGGATGATATCAATGAGTTTGTCGAAAGGGTAGGCTTCCCCGTCTTGGTTCGTCCGTCTTATGTCCTTTCTGGGGCTGCCATGAACGTATGTTCTAATAAGGAAGAGTTAGAGAGATTTCTCAAGTTGGCAGCGAATGTCAGTGAAGACCACCCCGTTGTGGTGTCTAAATTTATTGAGTATGCCAAAGAGATAGAAATGGATGCTGTTGCGATGAATGGGGAGATTATGGCTTATGCCATCTCCGAACACATTGAGTTTGCAGGTGTTCATTCGGGAGATGCAACGATTCAGTTCCCACCTCAAAAGCTATATGTAGAAACAGTGAGGAGGATTAAACGAATCAGTCGGCAGATTGCGAAAGCGCTGCACATCAACGGACCTTTCAATATTCAGTTCATGGCTCGTGAAAATGATATCTTAGTCATTGAATGTAACTTGCGAGCATCGCGTTCTTTCCCATTTGTGAGCAAGGTGTTGAAGCTCAATCTAATCGATTTGGCAACAAAAATCATGTTGGGAGCTAATGTGGAAAAACCTCAAAAGAATCTGTTTGATTTAGATTATGTAGGTATCAAGGCTTCTCAATTCTCATTTAATCGCTTGCAAAAGGCGGACCCTGTCTTGGGTGTCGATATGTCTTCTACCGGTGAGGTGGGCTGTTTGGGCGATGACACCAATCAGGCACTGCTGAAGAGTATGTTGAGTGTGGGGCATCGCATCCCTCAACATTCCGTATTGTTGTCGACAGGAGGCGCCAAACAGAAAGCGGAAATGCTTGATGCTGCTAAGATGTTGAAGGCTCATGGCTATGAGTTGTATGCCACAGGTGGCACAAGTCAGTATCTAAGTGATAACGGTATTGAAAACACCACAGTGTATTGGCCCAGTGAAGAGGGAAAGGAGCCGCAAGCACTTTCGCTACTTCATGAGAAGAAAATTGATATGGTGGTGAATATCCCCAAGGACTTGTCGCCTCGCGAGTTGACCAATGGTTATAAAATCCGGCGAGCTGCTATCGACTTAAATGTTCCTTTGATTACCAATAGTCGATTGGCAAGTGCTTTTATTTCAGCCTTTTGCACACTCAGCTTGGATGATATTGACATCAAATCTTGGGACGAATATAAATAAAGCATCGCATTGCCCAAGCAATAATTTGGTGATGATGTGATGAGAGGATGTAGACTGTATGGATGACACCGTGTTGTTGTCCATCATCTACATCCTCTCATTTGTTGAAATCTACTGAATATGATTCGCAGTCCTGCGGATAAGCAACTCTTGCTTATCATCTTGACTGTTCATGTAAGGACACAAAAAAAACCATTACTCCCGAAAGAGTAATGGTTGTTCTCTCAATTTTTATTCGTATTGATTACTGAGCGTTAGCTACTGTATCAACAGCTTGTGCAGCTGAGTCTACACTTGCAGTAGAATCTGCTGATACCATTGAAGAGTCAACAGAGTCTGTAGACAATTCTGTAGAGTCTGCAGGAACTTCAGCCTGATTTGTTTTGTTACCACCACAAGATGCGAATGAGATAGCTGCTACAGCTACGAACATTAAAACTAATTTCTTCATTTCTTTGCTTTTTTTAATCTGTAAAACAATCATTTGTTTATTAAAACATTGCAAAGGTAAGACTTTTTTTGATACGCAATATAGTTTTTTGTGATTTTTTTTCTTTTTAACTGTAACTTTTTTGTAACATGCTATCTACCAATTACTTGCAGCGAGTAAAAATATGTTAAATATTTGTTTCCTTTGTTTGTCTCTACTCATTTCAGTGTTATATCAACGATTTTTTTCTGCAAGTTCGCTGCTTGATGGTGTCGTTTTTGTGGATTTATGGCGCTATTTCTTTGTGTCAACGGTCTTAGAACTGTGAATTTTCCAAACTAACGCAATGCTTCAAGGGATATATATAAGGTGTACTTCTTTTTGCGGTTTTGTTGATATAAAGCATTTCTACAAATATACGCATTTATTTGCATTTTTGGGTTCAATTTAGGAGAAAAAATAAGCTCACCGCTCATGGCACTTCATTTATAAAAGTTGGCTTCTTCTTGGTAAAGACGTACGTTGCTTTTGTCTTGAAACTTTACCAAAAAACGACCATTGAAAATCTTCAAAATAGAAAATTTTAATAGGCAAATGCTTTACAAAATTGGGCTGATTTGAGCAAAATAAATGCCTTTTTAAGTTGAAACATTGATTTAACGGTCTTGGAAACACTCTTTAGAGGTGTTATTCACATGCTTCAGCAGCCTTAAAGCATGCAAATAGCAGGCTTATCTCAATGGGTTAGTCGCCAAGACAGGGTAAAATTAAGAATAAAAAACAGGTGCATAAGCGTAATATGTTCAATATCAAGCAACTATGAACCTTGCTCATTTTTCGCGTATTTGCGACCCAAATTGAAGTTGGTGATTTTCACGCGAGTTTTGAGAGGCACTTTGTAAAGAAAATTCAGCATTTATTTTCC
>NZ_JRPQ01000048.1 GCF_000762405.1 Hoylesella timonensis S9-PR14
GTTAAAATCAAAGAAACAGGAGGATAATAACATAGAAAGCAGAAAACACGAAAATGGAAGTATCATATAAAGAACCCAAAGAACGTAAACGTTCTGACGGAAAGAGCGAAAAGTTGCAACGAAGTTTTTCGTCTTTTTAGATAGAACGGGACGTTCTTTCGTGAAATGTTTTTGCGGCAAAGATATTTTAGTTGCTTTTGCGTTTTTCGTTGTTAAAGAATGAGACGTCATGATGCTTTTCGGATGGTATGCGATGTGTTATATTCATGTCATTGATGAATTTGAGAGACACGTAACCAAAGGATAGCTGCTATACAGCCTCATCTCATGGCATTAGCATGAAACTTCAACTAAAAGGCTCATTTCGATTGAACTCAGAATTTGATAAAGACAAGTCGATACCGCTGACTTCGAAGTATCATTTTGCGGTTGCTCAATGTTTCTACTTCAAAACGTTCATCTAACTGATGAATGCCATACGGTGCTAACACCTTTACATCCTTAATACGAGGGTCGCCTTTTGTGCGGTCGGACATCAAGGGATTAACAATGAGCAGTTGCTGGTCGTGGTGTGTGAAGGTTATGACACATTCTGGATGTTGATAATCCATGTCATTGAGCATCAGTATTTTTCCTTGAAATGACCAAAATATTCGATGCAAAGTTAAATCTTTAGAACCACCATTCTGTAAGCTATCTATTCGCTCTAAGTGCCAAAAGCCATCTAACTCCCCATTGCCTGATGTCTCCACTTCACAGGAGGTCATTCCGCATAAAGACAAGCACAGCACCACCACATAGGCAAAATGCCGCATGCGTACGCTCTTTTGAAAACTATAAATTGAAAATTCCATGCTTACTAACTGTTAACTGAAAACCTTGATTATTTCCTAAGATTCCACCAAAATCAGCTCCGAAAGAAGCCATGAAACGCCAGCCATATCGCCAGCGGTAAGCGGTCTCTAAAAACAAACTTACGTTGTGATGTTTCTTGAAAAATGGAGTGTTATAGGTTCCGAAACCTTCTTGATAAGTTGCTAAGAATCGGTAATTGAGCCGCTCTGCGGGTTCGCCCGACAGTCCCAAGTGAAATGCTTTGAATCGATTGTTTTGGATTTCTATAGTTCCATCTTCGTTGTAAAGCGGTGAGCGGTACAGTGGATTGCCGATTACCTCGCCCCAATGCTGCCACCCTGGATAAATATAGTGGTTGTAGAAATTGTCTCGCCCTGAAATATGATGACTCATGTTCTGCGTATGGTCATGGTACACTGGTCCACTTTGGTATTTCGTGTACAAATATTCAAATACGAGGCTCTGTAACCAATGGTTGTATTTTAGGTTCAGTTCCAATCCCAACATCATATCCTTGAAGTCGTAGAGAAAAAACTTTCTTTTCTTCTTCACGTTCCACTCCTCCCCCGTTCCGTAGCCATCGTAGTCGAGTTGGAGCATGGACGAGTGGTCTTCAAAATATTTTTCTCCGTATAATCTTACACACCAACTGTCGCCTTCGTAATTCATACGGAAGAGCCAACTTCCCAATTGGTTGCCTTCTACATTCTGATACACAATGCCCTCTTCGGGTGCATCATGTCCTCCAGGCATAAACGCATTCCAAAAAGCCCTCATATTGGTGTTGCCTTTCACAACCTTGGTTTCGCCATTGCTGCGGGGTTGATAGCTTGTTCCTCCAAAGAGTGTTGCCATCTCCAAGCCTAATTCTAAAGACCAAGGGCAAAATCGGTCTTCATTGCCAATCTTCAGAAATCCTGCTTTGCTGTGATACAACACCTGATCGACGTATTTCGACTGTCGTTGCGTAAAATCATGTTGCCAGTTGTCATCCGTCATCCGCCCATAAGCAATATGGCCTTTGATATGCAGCCACCTATTTCCGAAGGGCAACATCCAATAATCAGGCAATGCCAATCGTACTTGTGGCACGGGTCGGGCATTGATACCAAAGGTTTGGGAACCACTACTCAAGGCATTGTTCTTGAGTTCCATAGGATATTCCTTGCTTCCAACGGAGAGCGAGCCATGCAACCAACGCACTTCAGCAAAGGCTTGCTGCACAATGGCTTTACTCGTAAAATGATAAGGTATCGCCACGTCAACTCCATATCCAACGCCCCAACGACGAAGTGAGTCTGTGCGTAATGGTCTGATGATGCTGGAACGAAGGTAGCCATTAACCGATTCCAACGAACCTAAGCCGTGTCGATTGGAATGCATCCATAAAGGTGTATGCCCATGGGCAAAAGAACTTTGGAACTCAACATGATAGTTCATGTTGCTTCCGAGAATCAATTTTTCTGTTTGTTCTTCTTGTTGATTCAATTGCGCGCACACACTTTGCGCCAAGAAGAACAGACAATAAAATATAATTTGGCGTTTCATTGGTTTTCTTTATGCAAAGATAACGAAGTTTTTTCCACATTATTATATAGAATACAATTTCATTTTCGCGCATGCCACGGTTTTTTCTTTGCAGGCAATATAGTTGAACAACGAAAGCACAAAACAAGACAAAGAACGCAGGTGTTCGTCGAAAACGAATTTGGAAAAACACACAACAAGTTGATGTTACAAGCTAAGGAGTTGTGAAGCCCATATAGGATGATAATCCAAGATATTATACAGCAATTGACGTTACGAGCAAAGGCGGGGCAAAGCCCCAATAGGATGTTAGCCTAAGTTATTATACACCAGTTGATGTTATGAACAAAGAAGTTGCGAAGCCCATACAGAATGATAGTCCAAGATATTATACAGCAATTGACGTTATGAGCAAAGGCGGGGCGAAGCCCCAATAGGAATATAGCCCAGGGTAACACCCTGGGAGAGCGTTCATTAGTTCATTGGCGCGCTATAAGCGCAAAAGGAGCCAGTGAAGTATCCTTTCTCAGAACTTCCTTTTGCGCTTACAGCGCGCCAGTATGCTGGAATATCCATACCCAGGGT
>NZ_JRPQ01000049.1 GCF_000762405.1 Hoylesella timonensis S9-PR14
ATAGCTTCTACGTCCGTTTTCTGCCTTTTGATACGGATTTCCTCCGTGCCGTCTGCATTACGGATGATATGCTTTAGCCTGAGCCGTTGCATATCCACACGAGCCAGACCAGTAAAGGCGCAGAAAAGAAAGAGCTGTCGTACACGTTCGAACTGTCTGTCAATGATGGGTGTTTGCAGTACACGCTGCAGTTCTTCCGTTGTAAGATACCTGCGTGTGCGGTGCGGCAGTTCCGCTTTGTAGTCCACAAAGGGGTCTATGCGGACATAATTCTTCTGCTGCCCAATGCCGATGAGCTTTCTTAGGAAGATGACCACAATCTGAATGGTGGCAAGGGAAAGGTTACGCTCTGATTTGAGATAGAAGTCCATCCCCTCGATAAAGCCGTAGTCCAACAATGAGTAGCGAATATCCTCCAGACCCAATCGTTCACGCAGATAAGCCTCTATGAGTTGTGTGGCATAGATGTAGTTGGCAAAGGTCGGCTTGGCAACCGTTACCTCCACACAGAGACGCTTTTCTTCAATAAAAAGTCGGGCTTCCTCCAAAAGAAATCCTTTAGGCTTGTCCTCTTCTCTGAGTTCACATCTCAGTAGCTCGGCTGTGATATAGCCGCGCTGCCATATCAGTTCTTGATATTTTGCTTTGGCTTGTTCCTCTTTGGCTTGGAGATAGCGGTTGATTTCCTTTATCTCTTCACCCGTTCCCTTGCATCTTCCCTTACGACTATCCCAAAGTTCGGGAGCAATCTCCTTACCCGTGCTGTATTGCACCTGCTTTCCGTCTATAGTGATGCGTCCCATAATAGGACATTTGCCGTTCTTCTTCTCTTTGGACCGATTGATATAGAATAGTGTTTTGAATGTACTTCGTGCCATAATGTCAAAGCTTCAAGGTGAATGTATCTTGTATGCGTTGCTGCACATTTTGCATCTCTCGATGGATTCTCTCGGAGGAAACAGCTGCATATACTTGTGTAGTTCTCAGGTTGGTGTGCCCGAGCATACGGCTCACCGTTTCAATAGGCACTCCTGCTGAGAGCGTGATGAGCGATGCAAAGGTGTGGCGAGCCATATGAAAGGTTAGCGGGCTTTCCATACCGATATTTCTCTGTATGTAGTGCATGCAGTTGTGGATGATGTCGTTAGTCGGCACATTAAAAACGAAACCTGCACGCGTACCTCTGTACCGCTCCATTATCGCCCAAGCAGGTGGAAGTACTTGTACACGATATGGAGTCTTGGTTTTCATTCGCTTGCCCTTGATGCAAAGTTCACCTTCTTCCAAGACAATGTTTTCCTCTCTCAGATTACGGACATCGGAGATAGCAAGCCCTGAAAAGCAGGAGAATACGAACAAATCACGGACAATACGGTAGTTCTCCCATTCTATCTCCAAGTCAATGATGCGTTGTAGCTGGTCTTGAGAGATGCTTCTCGGCTCACCTTTGGGCCGTTCATAGCTGTAGCCCAAGAAAGGATAGAAGTCCAACACGCCTTTCTTCACCGCCATGCGGACGATGCTCTTCAAGGTGGATAGGGCACTCGACACGCTGCTCCGTTTCAGTTTTCGGTCAATGGTGAGATAGTACTCGAAACCCTCGATAAAGGCTTTGTCTAATTGTGAAAGGGGAATGTCGCTTACTTTGTGTTTCTTCTGCAGATACTCACGAAGCAGGGATAGCTGATAGGTACGGAGCTTGAATGTCTTCAAGGCTCTATCAATCCCTATGCGTTCCTTTGTCTGTCTGAGATATTCCTCAAAACTCTGCAAGAGCAGGGCTTGACGGTGGATTTGCCCCTGATAAGCATCCCTCACATCGGTGGCGGTAAAGGATTTTTCTCTTTCACTGAGTTCGTGAAAGCGTGCGTGGATGAGTGCCGTGCATTCACCGAGTTTCTGATTGACGGACACCGCCATAGCACTCTTGCCAGTGAGTCGTTGCTTACGGCTATCCCATAGGGCGAGCGGAGTCTTAAACTTGGTGGAGAATCCCGAATGGGTTCTGCCTACGGAGATGCGCCCGATGACAGGCACAAGTCCTTTCTTGTCGGTTCGTCTTGCCTGAACAAAGAACGATACTTTCAGTTTGTTTTCTTTCATTCTTCTATCGTTTTTCTAAATTCCCTTTGCTTGCAAAGGTACAGTGAAACAGGTGCTTCTGAGCGATGCAGAACGATGAAATACGATGAATAAAAAACTGTGGAGCAGTTGTTTAGCTTCAATTCGTAACCCCTCTTTGCTCTTTCTTCGATGGGTTACGATTTGGTAACGGAACTACTGCTGTTTTATGCTCGTTTTTGCTTATCCTCAAAATAGCAAGAAAGCCTAAATGATGCTATTTCAAATAGTTACATCCATTGCATATCCTGCTATTTCCCTTAATTCTTAACTACCGATTATGCCCGCAAAATGGCACTCGACATGCGCATGATAGACCCGAATTATGAAGACCATCCCGACAACAAGGCGAGCCACTGTGCCAAGATGATCGCGGAATATTACCAAAAATACGACGCGCAAAAGGGAACGCAGTTCGTTTTCTCGGACTTGGGGACATATCAGCCGGGCGATGGGTGGAACGTCTATTCGGAAATCAAGCGCAAGCTGACGGAGGACTACGGCATACCGCCAAGCGAGGTGCGCTTCATTCAGGAGTGCAAGACCGACAAGGCGCGGAAGGCGGTGATAGACGCCATGAATGCCGGAACGGTGCGTGTGCTGTTCGGCTCCACCTCCATGCTCGGAACGGGTGTGAATGCGCAGAAAAGGTGTGTGGCAATCCATCATTTGGACACACCGTGGCGGCCATCCGACCTGCAACAGCGTGACGGACGCGGAGTTAGGGCAGGAAATGAGATTGCCAAGCATTTCGCCGGGAACAACGTGGATGTAATCATCTACGCGGTGGAGAAGTCACTGGACAGCTACAAGTTCAACCTCCTGCACTGCAAGCAAACTTTCATCTCGCAGCTCAAAAGCGGTGCTATGGGGGCGCGTACCATCGACGAGGGGGCAATGGACGAGAAATCGGGCATGAACTTCTCGGAGTACATGGCGTTGTTATCCGGCAACACCGACCTTTTGGATAAGGCGAAACTGGAGAAGCGGATCGCATCGCTCGAAGGGGAACGCAAGTCGTTCAACAAGGGCAAGCGTGATTCGGAGTTCAAGCTGGAGTCAAAGACCGGCGAGTTGCGCAACAACACGGCTTTCATAGATGCCATGACGGAGGACTGGAACCGCTTCCTGTCGGTGGTGCAGACCGACAAGGAGGGCAACCGCCTTAATATAATTAAGGTGGACGGTGTGGATTCCGCCGATGAGAAGGTTATCGGAAAGCGTTTGCAGGAGATAGCGAAAAACGCCACTACGGGCGGGCTTTACACGCAGGTCGGAGAGCTTTACGGTTTTCCGATAAAGGTGGTGAGCGAAAGGATACTCAAAGAGGGATTGGAGTTTACCGACAACCGTTTCGTGATAGAGGGAAACTACAAGTACACCTACAACAACGGGCATCTGGCGCTGGCTGACCCGTTGGCTGCCGCCCGCAATTTCCTCAACGCGATTGAGAGGATACCCTCAATCATCGACCAGTATAAGGCGAAGAACGAGGTACTGAAAAGGGAGATACCGCAGTTGCAGGAGATAGCTGGCAAGGTGTGGAAGAAGGAGGACGAGTTGAAGCAGTTGAAGTCCGAACTTGCCGCCCTTGACCGCAAGATACAGCTGGAGCTTGCGCCGCCCACGCCCGAAGTCGCCGAAAAGGAGAACGAGGGGCAACAGGTCAAACCGGAAGCGGAAGATGTGCGGAACAGGCAGGTGCAATATCCCGAAAATGCACCGCCGCAGATACGCAGTCCGGCGGATAGTATCGTTGCCAACCATGTCATAATCGGGCGTCCAGGACTGTATGCCAAGGAGGAAACCCGGTCCAAAGGATTGAAAATATAACCTTAGGAATTTTATCTGAAGTATTAATAAGGGCTATCCCAAAAGGTCTAAAAGTAAATTTTATCCTTTCTGCAAGTATCTGTAGGATGGCAACTGCATTTTTTTCTTTTTGGGCAGCCCTTATTAAAATTTATTCTTATTTTAGGTTATATACATTCATGTTCATTTATGTAAAAAATCCTGCTGACCTTGTTTATGTCTTGTCAGTCACCATTTGCAAAACCATATTTGACCCTCAAAGAGGCTGAATTTGATAAGCAACTTGCTACATACTCATAATAAGGAGCTAAATAGAACACGAATGGGAAATACTCAAATGCCAAACTAAAGAAGATATTGGCCAAAATAAACGTTATACCGAGAGAGAAACTTGATTTTTCAACTTCCTAAAACGGTGTTGTTCAAACATTTCTACTTATTTGTACTTGCCAGTTGAACCTACGCTTCCCTAATAAAATGTCTATGGTAAAAAGTTAAAAAATCCTCCCACTTTTGTTAGATATATTTTTTTGTGTAATTTTGTAATCGTTATGCGGCAGTAATAATATACATATTAATACGAGTTAGTAATCCTGTAGTTCTCACATGCTACGAGGAGGTATTAAAAGGTGCATTTCGACAATGCATCTATTGTAGTATATTATTGCTTAATCCAAATGAATATTATAAATTTAGGAATTCTTGCTCACATTGATGCAGGAAAAACTTCCGTAACCGAGAATCTGCTGTTTGCCAGTGGAGCAACGGAAAAGTGCGGCCGTGTGGATAATGGTGACACCATAACAGACTCTATGGATATAGAGAAACGTAGAGGAATTACTGTTCGGGCTTCTACGACATCTATTATCAGGAATGGTGTGAAATGCAATATCATTGACACTCCGGGACACATGGATTTTATTGCGGAAGTGGAGCGGACATTCAAAATGCTTGATGGAGCAGTCCTCATCTTATCCGCAAAGGAAGGTATACAAGCGCAAACAAAGTTGCTGTTCAATACTTTACAAAAACTGCAAATCCCGACAATTATATTTATCAATAAAATTGACCGTGACGGTGTGAATTTAGAGCGTTTGTATCTGGATATAAAAACAAATCTGTCTCAAGATGTCCTGTTTATGCAAACTATTGTCGATGGATTGGTTTATCCGATTTGCTCCCAAACATATATAAAGGAAGAATACAAAGAATTTGTATGCAACCATGACGACAATATATTAG
This sequence comes from Hoylesella timonensis S9-PR14, assembly GCF_000762405.1. Taxonomy (GTDB): domain Bacteria; phylum Bacteroidota; class Bacteroidia; order Bacteroidales; family Bacteroidaceae; genus Prevotella; species Prevotella timonensis_A. The sequence goes on from NZ_JRPQ01000049.1 coordinate 5,176, forward strand.
AACGATATTTGGCGGATAGCGAAATTTCACCGGCTGATTATTGGAATACGATAATCGATCTTGTGGCAAAAGCCAAAGTCTATCCGGTACTACATGGATCAGCAATGTTCAATATCGGTATCAATGAGTTGTTGGACGCCATCTCTTCTTTTATACTTCCTCCAGAATCAGTCTCAAACAGACTTTCAGCTTATCTCTATAAGATAGAGCATGACCCCAAAGGACATAAAAGAAGTTTTCTAAAAATAATTGACGGAAGTCTGAGACTTCGAGACATTGTAAGAATCAACGATTCGGAAAAATTCATCAAGATTAAAAATCTAAAGACTATTTATCAGGGCAGAGAGATAAATGTTGATGAAGTGGGGGCCAATGATATCGCGATTGTAGAAGATATGGAAGATTTTCGAATCGGAGATTATTTAGGTGCTAAACCTTGTTTGATTCAAGGGTTATCTCGTCAGCATCCCGCTCTCAAATCCTCCGTCCGGCCAGACAGGCCCGAAGAGAGAAGCAAGGTGATATCCGCTCTGAATACATTGTGGATTGAAGACCCGTCTTTGTCCTTTTCCATAAACTCATATAGTGATGAATTGGAAATCTCGTTATATGGTTTGACACAAAAGGAAATCATACAGACATTGCTGGAAGAACGATTTTCCGTAAAGGTCCATTTTGATGAGATCAAGACTATCTACAAAGAACGACCTGTAAAAAAGGTCAATAAGATTATTCAGATCGAAGTGCCACCCAACCCTTACTGGGCCACAATAGGGCTGACGCTTGAACCCTTGCCGTTAGGGACAGGGTTGCAAATCGAAAGTGACATCTCCTATGGTTATCTGAACCATTCTTTTCAAAATGCCGTTTTTGAAGGGATTCGTATGTCTTGCCAATCTGGTTTACATGGATGGGAAGTGACTGATCTGAAAGTAACTTTTACTCAAGCCGAGTATTATAGCCCGGTAAGTACACCTGCTGATTTCAGACAGCTGACCCCTTATGTCTTCAGGCTGGCCTTGCAACAGTCAGGTGTGGACATTCTCGAACCGATGCTCTATTTTGAGTTGCAGATACCCCAAGCGGCAAGTTCCAAAGCTATTACAGATTTGCAAAAAATGATGTCTGAGATTGAAGACATCAGTTGCAATAATGAGTGGTGTCATATTAAAGGGAAAGTTCCATTAAATACAAGTAAAGACTACGCCTCAGAAGTAAGTTCATACACTAAGGGCTTAGGCGTTTTTATGGTCAAGCCATGCGGGTATCAAATAACAAAAGGCGATTATTCTGATAATATCCGCATGAACGAAAAAGATAAACTTTTATTCATGTTCCAAAAATCAATTTATGAATTAATACAAAACAAGAAGAAAATATGAACAAGCAATTCATTATCACGAATTTCGCCGCATTTGCTCTCATGCTGTTCCTGCCGACCGGATGCAGGCAGGCGGACGGCAAGCAGGATGCGGTGCAGAGTTATCGGGTCATAAAGGTCGCGGCAAGTCCGGTGGAAATCTCCGAGTCCTATTCCGCCGCCATACGCGGACGGCAGGATGTGGACATCCTGCCGCAAATATCCGGGCGCATTATCCGTCTGAAAGTGAAAGAGGGTGAACGGGTGAAGACCGGTCAAGTATTGGCTGTAATTGACCAAGTGCCCTATCGGGCGGCATTACGCACGGCGCAGGCCAATGTCAGCGCGGCACAGGCAAAAGTGGAAACGGCAAGAATCGAGCTGCGGGGCAAGCAGGCATTGTTTGACGAGAAGGTCATATCCGACTACGAGCTTTCTCTCGCCCGGAACCAACTGGCAGTGGCGTGTGCTGAACTCGAACAGGCAAAGGCACAAGAATCGGATGCACGCAACAATCTCTCCTATACGGAAATCAAAAGCCCGAGCAACGGAGTAGTAGGCACATTGCCCTATCGCATCGGTGCGCTTGTCGGTCCCAATATGGCACAGCCTTTCACGGTCGTGTCCGACAATGCGGAGATGTATGCCTATTTCTCCATTTCGGAGAATATGCTACGGCGATATTTGGCTCGCTATGGCTCGATTGACAGCATGATAGCCGGGATGCCGGAAGTGGGCCTGCAACTCAACGACGGCAGCCTGTACAAGGCGAAAGGACGTATTGAAACCGTAAGCGGCGTGGTGGATCCTGTTACCGGAACGGTACAAATCAAAGCCCTGTTCCCCAATCCCGACCGCGAACTGTTGAGTGGCAGCATCGGCAATGTCATCCTTCAAAACCCGAAAACGGAGGCCGTAACCATTCCCATGACCGCCACCGTGGAACTGCAGGACAAGATTATCGCTTACCGTCTGAAAAACGGACAGGCGGAAGCCGCCTATCTCACGGTGGACCGCCTGAACGACGGCAACCGGTTTATCGTAAAAGAAGGTCTTTCGGTCGGTGACACCATTGTCGCCGAAGGCGTGGGACTGGTGAGAGAAGGCATGAGCATAACCCCTAAAAACGAAACGAAATGAACCTGCGATTTTTTATAGACCGCCCGGTGTTTTCGGGCGTTATCTCGGTGGTGATTGTACTGTTGGGCATGATTTCCATGTTTTCCTTGCCGGTGGAACAATACCCCGACATCGCACCTCCGACCATCAACGTATCCGCAACTTATCCTGGAGCAAACGCTGAAACTGTGCAGAAGGCAGTGATAACCCCTCTGGAAGAAGCCATCAACGGCGTGGAAGACATGACCTATATGACTTCCACGGCATCGAATACGGGCGATGCTTCCATCGAAATCTATTTCAAGCAGGGAACCAACGCGGACATGGCGGCGGTAAACGTGCAGAACCGCGTGAACAGCGCGCTGAGCCAGCTTCCGGCGGAAGCCACCAAGACCGGTGTCACCACTGAAAAGCAGCAGAATGCCGAACTGATGACTTTCGCGCTCTATTCGCCCGATGACCGCTTCGACCAGACCTTCCTGAACAATTACGTGAAAATCAATGTCGAGCCGAGGCTGAAACGTATCAGCGGCGTGGGAAAGGCACAGATGTTCGGTTCCAACTACAGCATGCGACTTTGGCTGCGTCCCGACAAGATGGCGCAATACGGGCTTATCCCCGATGACATATCCACCGTACTCGCACGACAGAACATCGAGGCCGCCACCGGCTCCTTCGGTGCCAATCATCCTACCGCCAATGAATACACGATGAAATACCGCGGACGCTTGTCCGGAGCGGAAGAGTTCGGTGAGCTGGTCGTCAAGTCACTGCCGGGCGGCAATGTGCTTCGGTTGAAAGAGGTTGCCGATGTGGAACTGGGCGATGAATACTACAACTATTCCTCCGAGGTGAACGGGCATCCGGCAGCTATGATGCTCATCAACCAGAAAGCCGGGTCCAATGCATCAAGCACCATCAAGGAGATTCACGAAGTGCTTGACGACCTTAGCCGGGACTTGCCCGAAGGGACGGAATTCGTGGTGCTTACCGATACCAACAAGTTCCTGTATGCCTCCATCCACTCTGTCCTCCGCACCTTATTGGAAGCGATACTTCTGGTCATCGTGGTGGTGTATGTGTTCTTGCAGGACATCAAGTCAACGCTTATCCCTACCATATCCATCTTCGTTTCCATCATCGGCACATTTGCCGTGATGTCCATGATTGGATTCTCCATCAACCTGCTCACCCTGTTCGCGCTTGTGCTTGCCATCGGAACCGTGGTCGATGATGCCATTGTGGTGGTGGAAGCGGTGCAGGCGAAGTTCGATGAGGGCTATCAATCAGCAGTTCTCGCGGCTGATGATGCCATGAAAGGCGTTTCGTCGGCTATCCTGACCTCTACCATAATCTTTATGGCAGTGTTTTTCCCCGTAGCCATGATGGGCGGGACTTCGGGAGCGTTCTACACGCAGTTCGGTATCACGATGGCTGTTGCCGTGGGAATCTCGGCAGTCAATGCCTTCACACTCTCACCGGCACTTTGCGCGCTGCTGCTGAAACCCTATATCGATGAGCAGGGCAACACTAAGAACAATTTTGCAGCCCGTTTCCGTAAAGCGTTCAATGCCGTCTTCGACAGTCTGAGCCGACGCTATGTACGTGGAGTGATGTTCATTATCCATCGCCGATGGCTGTTGTGGAGCATCATAGGCATTTCTTTCGGGTTGCTGGTGCTGCTGGTCAATGTCACAAAGACGGGACTTATTCCCGAAGAGGACACCGGGACGGTCATGGTGAGCATGAACACGAAGCCCGGCACATCCATGGCTCAGACAAGTAAGGTGATGGAGCGTATCAACAGCCGTCTCGACAGCATCGGCGAGATTGAATACAGCGGTGCGGTAGCCGGTTTCTCTTTCAGCGGTTCCGGTCCCTCGCAGGCGATGTATTTCGTGACACTCAAAGACTGGGAGGATCGTAAGGGAGAGGGGCAGTCGGTGAATGATGTCATCGGAAAGATTTATGCCGCCACTTCAGATATTCCCGATGCCACGGTGTTCGCCATGTCGCCTCCGATGATTGCCGGGTACGGCATGGGAAACGGTTTCGAGCTTTATTTGCAGGACAAGGCGGGCGGAAACATCGCCGCTTTCAAGGAAGAGGCGGACAAGTTTGTCGAAGCCTTGTCGCAACGACCCGAAATCGGCGAAGTCTATTCCTCCTTTGCCACGGACTATCCGCAATACTGGGTGGATATCGATGCCGCCAAATGTGAGCAGTCGGGTGTGTCGCCCGCAGATGTGCTTTCCACATTGTCGGGCTATTATACCGGACAATATGTTTCCGACTTTAACCGGTTCTCCAAGCTCTACCATGTGACCATGCAGGCTCCGGCGGAATATCGTGTGAATGCGGAATCCCTGCACCACATGTATGTGCGCGCCTCCGATGGCGGCATGTCGCCTTTGAGCCGGTTCGTGCGCCTGACCAAGACCAACGGCCCGTCAGACCTCACCCGTTTCAACCTGTTCAACGCCATCTCGATTAGCGGGTCGCCGGCGCAGGGTTACAGTTCAGGGCAGGTGCTCGAAGCCATCGGCGAGACGGCACGTGAAGTGCTTCCGTCAAATTACACATACGAGTTTGGCGGCATTTCGCGTGAGGAAAGCAAGACGACCAACAATGCCACGCTTATATTCCTGCTCTGCATGGTTCTGGTCTATCTGATTCTGTGCGCCTTGTATGAGAGCGTGTTCATACCCTTCGCGGTTCTGTTGTCGGTGCCTTGCGGACTAATGGGCAGTTTCCTGTTTGCGTGGCTCTTCGGTCTGGAGAACAACATCTACATGCAGACCGGATTAATCATGATTATCGGCCTGCTTGCCAAGACCGCCATCCTGCTTACCGAATACGCCGGCAAGCGGCGGTCGGAAGGCATGACGCTGGCACAGGCAGCATACAGTGCGGCAAAAGTCCGCCTGCGCCCTATATTGATGACTGTGCTGTCCATGGTGTTCGGTCTTGTCCCGCTGATGATGGCGCACGGAGTGGGTGCCAACGGCAGCCGTTCGCTTGCCACAGGTGTAATCGGTGGAATGATTGTCGGTACTTTGGCTCTGTTGTTCCTTGTGCCGTCATTGTTTATTGTATTCCAATATATTCAAGAACGTGTTAAGCATAATTAAATGAAGAAGACAGTAATATATATCATATTGTCAGGATGGATGTTTGCCGGTTGTGGCACATACAGCCGGTATCATCGTCCTGACCTCTCAACGGAGAATCTGTATCGGGACGTACCGGCGGACATTGATACAACGACCATCGCGTCCCTGTCGTGGCGGGAAATGTTTACCGACCCGAAACTCCAGTCCTTGATTGAAACCGGACTTGAACGGAACACAGACCTCAATGTGGCACGGTTACGCGTGGAAGCGACAGAAGCCGTCCTGATGACTGCCAGACTATCATATCTTCCATCACTGGGACTGACTGCCGAAGGTAATGCCAATAAACATGACGGAGCAACGGCAAAGACATATAATGTGGGAGCGTCGGCAAGCTGGGAACTGGACATCTTCGGCAAACTTACGGCGGCAAAGCGTGGTGCAGCCGCCGCGTTACAAGGAAGCCGTGCCTACCGGCAGGCCGTACAGACACAGCTTGTCGCCACTATTGCAGACAGTTACTACACCCTTGCCATGCTTGACGCACAAATGGCAATAAGTAACCGGACTTTGGAGAACTGGCGGACTACCGTACGTACTCTTGAAGCGTTGAAAAAAGTGGGGAAATCAAACGAAGCCGGCGTATTGCAGGCAAAGGCGAACGTGATGCGACTCGAAGCATCCCTGTTATCCATACGCAAGAGTATTTCCGAAACAGAAAATGCCCTGTCTGCGATACTTGCCATGCCGTCACACTCGATTGGACGAAGTAATCTGGCCGAGGCTGCTTTCCCCGATACTGTCTCGATTGGAGTCCCTTTGCAACTGCTTTCCAACCGTCCCGACGTGCGTCAGGCTGAAATGGAACTGGCGCAGGCGTTCTACGCCACCAATGCGGCTCGTGCCGCCTTCTATCCCAATATTACCCTCTCGGGGACTCTTGGATGGACTAATAACGGCGGTGGCGTAATCGTAAATCCCGGACAATGGTTGCTCAATGCCATCGGTTCCCTGACACAGCCCTTATTCAACCGGGGCACAAACATCGCCAACTTGAAGATAGCCAAAAGCCGTCAGGAAGAAGCCAAACTGTTGTTCCGGCAATCATTGCTGAACGCTGGAAAAGAAGTGAACGATGCTCTGACTGCATGGCAGACGGCAAAATCGCAAATTGAAATCAATGCTCGACAGGTTGAAACATTATGCGATGCTGTGCGAAAGACAGAATCGCTTATGCGTCATTCCAATGCCACCTATCTGGAAGTGTTGACCGCCCAACAGTCTCTTCTCGAAGCGGAAGTGCAACAGCTACAAACTCGTTTTGAACGCATACAAAGTGTAATCAAACTTTATCATGTGTTGGGAGGAGGAATGTAACTGCAATAAATAGAAAAATTTGAAATTATTATTAGTGTTATTCATCTCGGATATTTTTCGTGATTCTGCCGCATGTAGATATTGTACGAAAGCAATATTTGGATTGTAAAATATCAAGCCAATGAAAATACTTTTGCAGCATAAAATATTTATAGGATACTTTCTTTTAATGGCGATCATTGGCAGCATGGTCGCTATTGTTCTGCACGAGCGTAGTCGTGTACAGAAAATAGAGAATGAATCAATCGCTATTTTTCAAACCCAGCACAATATCAATACCACACACCGCTATGTGACCACGTTAGTAACTTATGGTGAATCCGTCATGGTATGGAATGATGAGGATTCTGGGTGAAGTATAAGAATATCAGAGAAGGGGAACAATTGCATTTCGATTTGCATTTTCTTAACCGCATAAAGAAACAGTTCCCGGGGATAAAAGCTATTTCGCCTGAAATAACAGGACCTTATTCGCAAGTGATGAATAAAGCTAAAAGCGGACTTTTTAAGATTATAGGAATCAATGAAAACTATATGGGAATTAAGATACTTAAAATCAACGAAGATGGACGATATTTTAATAAAGGAGATGACGAGAATACCCGTAATGTTACCATTATCGGCGAAAATGTCAGTACGACCTTATTTAATAATCAAAAAGCGTTGGGTAAGTCGATCAACATTGCCGGTATTGATTTTAAGGTGATAGGCGTACTAAAGAATGATGATATTTTCAGCGCTTCGGAAATCAATTCGGTATATGTGCCCTTCTCAAGTTACATAAACTGTATTGACAATAAGACTCCATTGCGCGCTTTCTGTTTATATCTGAACAAAGAAGTTGATTCCAAGCGATTTGAGAATGAGCTGAGAGCCTTCATCGCTAATAAATACCAATTTGCTTATTCTGATAAGCAAGCCTTACAGATAATCAATTTTGAGACACAAACATCTGCTTTTGAGGGACTCTTTGATGGATTGAAAATGTTTATCTGGATCGTAGGAATTTGTTTTCTGATAAGTGGTATTGTTGGAGTAAGCAACATCATGTTTGTCGTGATCAAAGAAAGGAGTAGCGAAATAGGCATCCGTAAGGCTGTAGGAGCAACTCCTAAATCCATTCTTGTGTTAATGCTGACGGAATCTGTCATCATAACTGTAATCTCCGGTATCATCGGATTGATATCAGGTGCAGCTATTCTTGAGATTATAAATTGGTTGCTCGAAAGCGCCCGTCACGCGACAATGATAAAGCATGCAGAAATAGATATAAATGTAGCTGTTCTCGCTTTGGTTATCTTGATTTTGTCCGGTGTCATTGCCGGAGCATTTCCGGCTATGAAAGCATCTGTTATACAACCCATTGACGCCATTAGAAACGAAAATATAGGATAATGAAGACATTTAAGATTATATTAATTTGCATCTTTTCCGCCACACTGGCATTTGTTGCTTTTCGTTCTTCGCTAAGAGGTACAAAGGCAATTTACGAAACTACACAACCACAATATCGCGAGATCAAAGAGGAAATAAACATATCCGGCAATGTTTTTCCGATGAAGGAGATCGAAATAAAATCGCAGATATCGGGAGTCCTGGACAAGATTAATGTTTCGATAGGAGATAAAGTGCGCATAGGAGATTAAATATAAATTCAAGCAATCATAGCCCGTAATTCACTGAATTTGGCTATCTTTGCATAACATTTGAGAAAAACGGCGATTGGCAGGAGCTTTTCGCCGCCAACATATAGGATAAGACCGCAAGGCGTTTCAAGCGAAAATCTGGTAAATTGGAACTACGGAGACGATTGCGTGATGCTTATGCTATGCTTACGCATAGCGTGCATTCACGTACTCTCCGTAAAGGCTTTACCAGAGCCATCGCTTGAAGGTAGTGTGAATTGCACGCTACTTTTTTACCCTTGCCTAACGAAAGGAAACGATTATGGGTAAAGTTCAGATTCTCGCCGTACTGACGATGGACGGATGTCTTTCTTCAGAGTTATATGATAAAGCACATCAGGATTTGTGCCTTGACCGTTGCGGTCTTGATGAAATCAGGAAGAAAGCCTTTTACCGTGTGACACCGGACTATTCCATTTCAATGCTGCACGAATGGAGAAAAGACTGCACAAACATCCGTTACCTCGCGGAAGCCACACCGGATACGGCAGATTATATAAACGGACTACTGCGTATGCACGCTGTGGATGAAATCATACTATACAACGTTCCTTTCATTTTAGGAAGTGGGCGGCATTTTTTCAAATCGGCTCTGCCAAAGCAACACTGGACGCTTTCCTCTGTGAAAAGCTATCCTAACGGTGTATGCCGAAGTATCTACACCCTTGACAAATAAGCAAGACAGCCAAAATGTACGGCAGTCATACAATTTTGTTTTCGGAAATAGAAGAAATGTTCTGATTATGAACAATTTAATCCCGTATAAATTCATTCCTTTGGAAAAATATTGAATTTTATACCACTGAATTCCAGCACCTTGAAAAAGCCGGTGCCGGATTTTTTGCTTTCTGACACATGTTTTGCCAATTATATTTATGTGCGCACGCAGAAAACAAAGTGTAATTTTCAAAATTGACAGAACCATGAATTATTTCTTGCTGGCGGAAACCGACTTCTTCCGCCTGATAAACGAAGCCGGTGACTGCAATATGGAAACGGCATATACGGCTTTCGCCACCCAAGTGATTGAACTGTGTAACGGCGGCATGGATGCGAACCTTACCATTATCGCGCTTGCTTACATCGAAATCGAGTTGCAGCACCATCCCGTGCGCAATCTATCAGAAGAAAGAAAAGAGATTGCCGCCTACATCAGCAAGGCCCTGTCTTTCATCAGGAAGATGCAAAAATTCCTTGCCACGCCCCAAGTGCCGCCACTAATATCCGCCAACAACGCAACTGAAAACACCGCCAGCCTCCTGCAATGGACGGGCAACGCCATAGACCTCGTGGAGCTTATCTACGGCATCGACGAGATGGGTTGTATCAACAACGGCAATATGCCGCTCAAACAGCTTGCCCCGCTTCTTTACAAGATATTCGGGGTTGAGTCGAAGGACTGCTACCGCTTCTACACCGATATCAAACGCCGGAAGAACGAAAGCCGCACCTACTTCCTTGACAGGATGCAGGAGAAACTGAATGAGAGGATGATGCGCGATGAGGAACTGGAAATAAAAAGACGGTAAGTATTTCTATACCTTTTCATCGTTTGAATGAAAAATCGGCTTATTTTTTGTCGTTACATAAAAAAGTCTTATCTTTGCATCTACAATTAAGAAGACATGCGGTTCTGACCGTGTTCAACGATAACAGTACCCGTTTGGCATACCGTAAGATCTGCCGGCGGGTCATTCTTTTTTATAACGGTATGGCAAATAAGGAATCACGTTCCATTGATGAACAAATAGAACTGCTCAAACAAAGAGGAATGCTTGTCGGCGATGAAGGTTTCGCTGCCCGACATTTGGCTCATATCAGCTACTATCGTTTGAAGGGATATTGGTGGGACATGCAGTCCGATAGAGCCAATCATCTGTTTCAGCCGGATTCCAAACTGGAAGATGTAATCACACGCTATTATTTCGACAAGGAACTGCGCCTTATTTTATTTGATGCCATCGAAACAATAGAAATCACGCTACGCACAAAGATGATTTATCATCTTTCACAATCCTACGGAGGGCTGTGGTATCGTGACCCGAGATTGTTTGCTGATGTCGCTTTTCACACACAGCACCTCAAAGAACTGATAGAAGAATTCTTACGGAGCAATGAGATTTTTGTGAAAGACTACAGGCGCAAGCACCTTGTGACTGATGCAAGCGGTGAAAAGACGCTTGACGAACACCCGGATGCGTGGATTATATTTGAAGTGGCCACATTCGGCACACTTTCCAAGATATACAAGAACCTTAACCACCAACTGCCCGAAAAATCAGCAATAGCCAATGATATGGGGCTGAATCTACACAATGAACTTTCGGGATGGCTTGAAGCCATTTCATATATGCGCAACATAATCGCGCACCATTCCAGAATATGGAGTCGGAACATGGTCAAACGGCCTTGTGAAATTCATAATCCGCGAATGACATGGCTTTCCCGTCCATTGACCGAGGTACAGCAGAAAAAACCGTTCTATGTGATTACGGCAATGTTATATCTCTGCAATGCCATAGACGAGGGGCATACGTTCAAAGAGAAACTGCTGGCATTGTTTGAGGAGTATGCGGATGTGCCCATCTACAAGATAGGCTTCTTCAACCGCTGGAAAGAAGAGCCGATTTGGAAATGAAAAAAGTGCCTGTTTACAGGTGCGGAAAAACAAAAAGAGAAGCAATACAATAAACCTCCTGGGCGCATCGTAAGACAGCATACTTGGGAGGCGTTCTTCATTTTAAGAGGTGACGGAGATATTTTCCGCCACCTCTGTTTTTTTATTTCTACTGCAACAGGTGCTTCAGGTTGTCATCGCCTGCGATGCGTTCCAGTTCATCCTGCACAATCTGCTTCACCTCTTCCTTGATGCGCCGGTAGTTCGCCTGCACCGTATCCTTCATGCGGTCGTTTCCGTCCTCGTCCGTGAAATCGGTAATGACAGGTATTTTCTTGTAGGCACTTTCCTCCCGCTTCACCTTCTCGGCATCCACCACAATCTCGCAGTGGAAAATCTTCTGCTCGATGCGCTCGTTGAAGTTGTCGGACACCGAACCGACAAACATACCCTGCGTAAGCCCGGAAATCTTGCTCGGCGGGATAAGCGCGTCCATCTGCGTGTTGATGGAGGTGGAAACATCCTGCCGGTTGATGGAGATAGACTGCCGTTTCTGCAACACCTTCCCGAACCGCTCCGATAGTGTCTTTGCCGTTTCTCCTACCACCTGCCCGGAGAAAATGTTACCGACCGTATTCATCACGACTTTTGCTTCCTTATCGCCGTAGTCGCGCACTAACTGGCTGAAATCCTGAAAGCCCAGACACACGGCAACCTTGTTGCTTCGGGCGGTAGCTATAAGATTGTCCAACCCTTTGAAGTATATCGTGGGCAGCTCGTCGATGATGACCGACGACTTCAGCATCCCCTTCTTGTTGATGAGTTTCACGATACGGGAGTTATACAGACCGAGAGCCGCCCCGTAAATGTTCTGACGGTCGGGATTGTTGCCCACGCATAGGATTTTCGGCTCTTCGGGATTGTTGATGTCCAGCGTAAATTCGCTGTCCGACATCACCCAGTAGAGCTGCGGGGAAATCATCCTCGAAAGCGGAATTTTTGCCGACGCTATCTGCCCCATGAGCTGCTCCGCAGCCCCTCCGAGCCAAGCATCCATGAACGGGGAAAGGTAATTCTCCAGTTCGGGATAGGAAGTCAGTATCGGAAAAATATCCTCGTAACGGCGGTTCAAAAACTCGATGGCATGGGGAAACGTGCAGTATTTCCCGTTCTGATAGATTTTGAGATACCAGATAATACTGGCAAACAGAATGATAGGTGACTCCACGAAGAAGTCGCCCTGCTTTTGCACCCACGTTTTATTGAGGTTGAGCATTATCGTGTAGGCACTCTCGTAAGCGTCCGTAATATCCTCCATGAAATCCGGGTGTATGGGATTGCAACGGTGTGAGCGTCGCGGGTCGTCGAAATTGATCACATAGAATTTCGGCTTCACCTTGTAGCCCTCCGGGTGGTTCAGCAAATGGTTGTAGGCTATGGTGGACAAGTCACTGAATTTGAAGTCGTACACATACATTGAGAAGCCCTTTTCAATCTGTTGCTTGATAAAGCTGTTCACCACTGCGTAGGATTTGCCGCTGCCCGGCGTACCCAACACGATGGACGCACGGAAGGGATTCACCACATTGATCCAGCCGTTGTTCCAACGCTTTTTGTAATAGAAGCGTGTGGGCAGATTGACCGAATACTCGCTTTCGATGAGCCTTGTTTCCTGCATGAAACTCTCGTTCTCATTGTTGAAAACATCCTCCATCAGATTGTGTTTCAACAGACGGCTCATCCACAGACCGCCCATCAAAAGGCAGACATAGCCTGTACCGATGGTAATGATATACAGCCCCGTCACCGCTTCGACCGGCAACGGCAGAGCCAGTATCCACCAGTTCAGGAAAAACAGCACGGACCCGATGGCGAGTGCCGTCCATATTTTTCTCCAAGTGATTTTCTCTCCCTTGACACCCTTCGTACCCAGACAGGACAGGGCAAGCAGCAGGACGGCAAACAGCTTCGTGTACAGTATGGAATGGAACAGCCCCGCCGTGCGGTCGAAGTTCATCAGGATTTTGTCCACCACACCGATGTTCACGCCCCACAGCCGGATGGCTTCGTAGCAGAACCAGTACACGTTCATGACCACTAAAATGATACTCACGGCACGCAGAAAATCCATGATTTTCGCCAATGCCCTCAAATCGTCTTCTTGTTGTGACATACATTGATTTTTTAATTGTTGATACTCCGATTACATACCCAAGCCCTTGCGCTTTTTCTTCTTTTTGCGCTTCATCGCCCGGATGAAAGCCTCTTCCTCGGCATCTACCGCCGGACCTTCGGGAGTGAGCAAGCCCATTCCGCCCGATACGTCTTCACGGTCGTATGCGGTCTGCCCGTGCGCCTTGTCCGCAGCATCCACAGGGATGGATAGCGGTATCGGCGGCTGTCCTGCGTATGGCAGGGTAAAATGTTCCTGCAAGGCATTCGCCGAAAGCTCCTTGCCCATGCGTGAGCCGTTCAGCACGCACCCCGTGCGGTGGTCGATGAAAGTAGCCCCGTAGATGCGCCCTTCCTCCGTATGGCGCAACACGGTGTCGATGCCTTTCTCTTTGAGCAGGGACACAAACCTGTCCTTGTCATAAGTGCCTTGCAGCACGGAAAGGACGGTGCGTTTCGTCATGTCGGCGAGTTTCCTGTCCTTAATCTCAAGCTTGGAACGGGCAAACTTATTCTGCACGGCTTCATAGCCTGCGGACTTCCCGAAAAGCGAGGACTTGAACGGGTTGCCGACCTTGTTGCCCTTGTCGTCCGTGACGGAATAGACCAGCCCGTGATATTCCCGTCCGCGCACGTTACCCCTCGCTTCCTCCACCGTCATATTATATAAGGAAAGGAGCGCACGGTATTCGCCCATCGTCTGGAAACGGTACTGCCCGTTCAGAGCCTTCAGGGTATTGCCTACCTGCTTCTTCACATCGCCTGCCGATACGTCCACTTTACATAGCGGCGTGTCAAGACGGCGGTTCCTGCGCTCCGCATCGTGCAGCCCGTATTTCCTTTCAAGCTCACGAGTAATCTGCTTGCTGCGGTAGTAGTTGTTCTTGTCGCTGATACATTTCCCGTTCTCATCCACCCGCACCGTCACAATGTGCAGATGGTGACGGTCGATGTCCTCGTGCTTGAATACAAGATAAGGCTGGTTGCCAAAACCGAGCTTTTCCAGATACTCGCGGGCGATGTCCTGCAATTCCGCATCGGTCAGCACATCCTCCGGGTGCGGGTTGAGCGAGATATGCACCACCGGTTTCTCCACTTTCATCTGCGGTGGCAGGAAGGTGTGGAAGCCCTCCATCGCCTTGCCGATGTCCACCTTCCCCGAACCGTCATTATAGATGCGGTTGGTGGTGAGAAGCCGCCCCTGTGCCTCGTTAATCTTCTCCCCGTTGTAGGCAATCGCGCCGTACAACGAGCTGCCTACACTGATTTTTGCGACCATTTCGCCTCCATTTGAGTTTCACTCTTCTTCAAACGCGACTCGGCAGAGTCCAAACAAGTTTGGCTCTGCTCTCGCTGCTCTTTCAGCTCCCTTGACAGTTCCACAATCTGACGGCTCAGTTTCACGAGTTCGACGGTGTGTTGCTCCAATTTATAGAGCAACGCCATCGCCTTTTTCTCTGAAAAATGCAGCCTCAGTTCCTTCACGACTTGGTTGTAATTCGTACCTACGGCGCGGAACTGCGCATGAAAATCCGACAGCTTGGTGTAATAGTCCACCAACGTCTTGTCCACCTTCAGCACCTTGAACGGCTGTCCGAAGAAGTGCGCTTTGAGGAAAACCGACCGCGCATAGACACCCGATTTTCCGAACATGGCGAGGAAACGGTTGTGTTCCTCCTCGTTGAAACGGACGGTGTACCGGTACACCGCCGGATCAAGTTTGGGATTTCTCCCTGCTTTGCTTTTCCTTTTCTCTTTCATATTACTTTGGATTTAGCGGATTGACGGCATAAGCCGCCGCTTCGGGTCACGGCACCGCAGTTCTGAAAGGCTTCCCGACTTCGGAGGGAAAGCCCGCCCCCTGCAAGGGCAAGGCGTTTTCCGGGATGCTCAAAATATTTTGAGCGGCTGAAAACATACCTTGCTATGTTCAGGTGAACATAAAAATCCGTCAGGGGACGGATTGGGAAAATACCTTTCAGGACTCCGGGCCGCGCGCCATCGGCGAACCCTGCCGTCCGGGTGCAAAGTTACGCTCTTAAAGCGGTAACGAACAGATACTTGACCCGGCCAATGGCTGCCAACCGGCGCAACATGCCGCCACTTGCTTGGGAAGTGATACAAGTTCAAAAATATACTTGTTTATTTGCAGCATGATTCAAGAAACTAACGGTTTGAAGATATGAGGAAAGGAATATTCAAATACCCGGACAACCGCTTCGGCGGACACTTGCCGAAACGGATACCCGAACCGTCGGAAACCCGGTTGTCCGACAATTCGGTGACGCATGGATTCAATGACTTCATGACGCAGTGTCGTCATTCATCACTTGTCCGCCGCACCGCTTCACCGCAGAACCGGATACGCGGTGACCCGCCCGTGTGCCTGTTCACGGAAACGGATAATGCGGTAATTCAATTCGCATGTAAACAGAAAACAAAATCATCAACAATTAAACTGAATAGAACCATGAGTAAGGAAATCTTCGTTGCATTCGCAACACAGAAAGGTGGCATCGGCAAATCCACCGTCACGGCACTCGCCGCCAGCTACCTGCACAACGTGAAAGGCTACAATGTCGCCGTCGTGGACTGCGACGACCCGCAGCACAGCATCCACGGCCTGCGCGAACATGAGACGGCACTCATCGGCAGGAGCATCTACTTCAAGGCTCTCGCGTGCGACCATTTCCGCAAGATAAAGAAGAACGCCTATCCGGTCATCAAGAGCAACGCGGTGAACGCCCTCGACGATGCGGAAAGGATGATCGCCGCCGAGGTCGTGAAGCCCGACGTGGTTTTCTTCGACATGCCGGGGACACTCCGGAGCAACGGCGTGATAAAGACGCTCTCGCAGATGGACTACATCTTCACGCCCCTGAGTGCCGACCGCTTTGTCGTGGAAAGTACCCTGAAATTCGTCACGATGTTCCGCGACAGGCTGATGACAACCGGGCAAGCGAAAACAAAGGGGCTGCATCTGTTCTGGACGATGGTGGACGGCAGGGAGAGGAACGACCTGTACGGCATCTACGAGGAAGTGATAGCCGAAATGGGCTTCCCGGTGCTTTCCACCCGCCTGCCCGACAGCAAGAAGTTCCGCCGCGACCTTTCGGAAGAGCGCAAGAGCGTTTTCCGCTCCACCATCTTCCCGATGGACACGGCACTGCTGAAAGGGAGCGGCATCCGTGAGTTTTCCGAAGAGATAAGCGACATCATCAGACCGCAGTGAGCATGGGCAGCAGGAAAGTAAACACGGAAGGCATCGACGAGGAACTGCTGTTGGCATCTATCGGGCGGCGCACACAGGACGGGACACTACGCCCGGCGCAGGAAGACCCCGCAGCCGTACCGACCGGAGAGGACACCGCCGCACCGGAGCCGCCACCGGCTCAACCCGTGACACGGGAGAGAGCGCAGAGGGAAGGCGGCCGCCGGAAAAGGCAGGACGAGGACTATAACGAGCTGTTCCTGCGCCGCAACGAGATAAAGACCCGCCAGTGTGTCTATATCAGCCGCGACGTACACGGCAAGATCCTCAAAATCGTGAACGACATCGCCGGAGGGGAAATCTCTGTGGGCGGCTATGTGGATACCGTGCTGCGCCAGCATCTGGAACAGCACAAGGAGAGAATCAACGAACTGTACAAGAAACAACGTGAAGATCTGATTTGAAAATGGAAAAAGAAATGACACCGAATGAAAAAAGACCGCAGCAGGACTGCGGAGGCATGCTTGCCCAAGTGCAGGCGAGCGTGGAAATACTGTCGCCCGTCCCGGTGAGCGGCAAATGCTGCGAGAAGGACTATGAACGTCTATTCATCCGCGACCCGGAAGTAAAGGCGCGGGAGGGCAAGATGGCGTATGTGCGTCCGGAGTACCACGAGCGTATCATGCGCATCACCCGTGTAATCGGGCATGATAGGCTTACACTGTCCGCCTACATCGACCATGTGCTGACGCACCACTTCAACCAGTGCGAGGACGCTATAAAGAGCCTTTACGCCCGGAATTACAATTCAGTATTCTAACTAAAACCGGAAGTATATGAATGAAACAATCAGCATGACAGACATTCTGCTGGCGGTATCGGTCGGCTGCAACCTATGGTTCCTGTTCCTGCTCCTTTACGAGCGCATCATGGACATGCGGCTTGTCCGCTTCTTCAAGGGCATCGCCGGATTATGGCGGTCGTTGGACAGGAATGGGCCAAAGAGCGTAGCGGCACATGAGGAAGTTTCCACGGCAAAGGGGGACATCATCGGCAAGAGCCGTTTCAAAATGGCATCCACCCGGACAATCGCTGCCATACCGGCGCAAGAAGCCGCCACTTTGGAAAAAGGCATTGAGCTGTCGGAGGAAGAGGCTACTTTTGACGACGGAAACACGGAAACCGCGTCCCGCCCGGCGCAAGTCCCGGAGGAAAAGCTCGATGAGACCTTCACGAGCATGCCGCCGGAGGAACTGGGATACGGGGAGGACGAACCGGATGAAGACGCTTCGGACACGCCACGGGCTTCGGGCAGCAGCTTTGACGAGATTGACGACGCCTGCAAGACCGCCATGAACCCGGACGCGACACAGGCGGAACGTGAAAAGGCGGCGAAGGTGTTCACCGACATGGAAGGCACGGAGCTGTACGAGAAAATGATGGAAGGCTCTTCGGAGATAGGCATCCGCATCAAGGGGCTTATCGAGATCCGGCTGAAGAAACCCGAAAAGGAGTTCATCGTGCCGGACAACATCGAGGATTTCGACATCCGAAACTATGTATGACAACTGAAAAAGGAATGGACATGAAATAGTGACATCAACCCACGCGGCAAGGAAACGCAAGGCGTATCCCGTCCGCAACGGACACGCCCACGTCTGTGGAAACAAACGGGCATCCACTAAAACCAAAGTAAAGTAACAGAGTAACAACCGCCCGACAAAGGACTATCCACCCTTTCGACGGCAAAAAACAAGGACAATTCATGAACAAGAACATCTTGAAAAACAGAAAAGCAATCCTATCCGCGGCACTTTTCATCGCCGCAACCGCCTCCGCTTTCGCGCAAGGAAACGGCATCGCGGGCATCAACGAAGCCACCTCTATGGTGAGTTCGTATTTCGACCCCGGAACTAAACTGATATACGCCATCGGCGCGGTCGTCGGGCTTATCGGGGGCGTGAAAGTGTACGGAAAATTCTCATCGGGTGACCCCGACACCTCAAAAACAGCAGCAAGCTGGTTCGGCGCGTGTATCTTCCTGATTGTAGCCGCCACCATCCTGCGCTCATTCTTCCTTTAATGTAATAATGTATGGCTGAATACCCGGTAAACAAGGGTATCGGCCGTCCGGTAGAGTTCAAGGGCTTGAAGGCACAGTACCTCTTCATTTTCTGCGGAGGTCTGCTGGCTCTCTTCGTCCTGTTCGTCATCCTCTACATGGTCGGTATCGACCAGTGGATATGTATCGGCTTCGGCGCGGCATCGTCCTCCCTCCTTGTGTGGCAGACCTTCGCGCTGAACGCCCGGTACGGCGAACACGGGCTGATGAAATTGGGAGCGTCACGGAGCCATCCCCGATACCTTATCAACCGGCGGCGGATAACCCGTCTGTTCAAACGACAACGAAAGGAAGAAACGACATGAGGAATACATCAAAAATGACAACACTGGAAAACAAGTTTCCCCTGCTTGCGGTGGAGCATGGCTGCATCATCTCAAAGGACGCCGACATCACGGTGGCTTTCGAGGTGGAGCTGCCGGAGCTTTACACCGTGACGGGCGCGGAGTACGAGGCGATACACGGCTGCTGGTGCAAGGCAATCAAGGTGCTGCCGGACTACTCCGTCGTTCACAAGCAGGACTGGTTTATCAAGGAACGCTACAAGCCGGAGCTTCAGAAGGACGACATGAGTTTCCTCTCACGGAGCTTCGAGCGTCACTTCAACGAGCGTCCGTACCTGAAACACACCTGCTACCTCTACCTGACCAAGACGACGAAGGAGCGTAGCCGGATGCAGAGCAACTTCAGCACGCTGTGCCGAGGGCACATCATCCCGAAAGAGCTGGACAGGGAAACCACGACCAAGTTCATGGAAGCCTGCGAACAGTTCGAGCGTATCATGAACGACAGCGGGCTTGTCAGGTTGCGCCGCCTCTCCACCGACGAGATTGTGGGGACGGAGGGTAAGGCGGGGCTGGTAGAACGCTACTTCTCGCTCATGCCGGAAGGTGACATCACCTTGCAGGACATCGAACTTTCGGCAAGGGAGATGCGCATCGGCGACAACCGCCTGTGTCTGCACACCCTCTCCGACGCGGAAGACCTGCCGGGCAAGGTGGCTACCGACACCCGTTACGAGAAGCTCTCCACCGACCGGAGCGACTGCCGCCTCTCCTTCGCCTCCCCGGTGGGGCTGCTGCTCTCCTGCAACCATATCTACAACCAGTATGTGCTGATAAATAACAGCGAGGAAGCCTTGCAGAAGTTCGAGAAGTCCGCCCGTAACATGCAGTCGCTCTCACGCTATTCAAGGAGCAACAGCATCAACCGCGAGTGGATAGACCAATACCTGAACGAAGCCCGGTCCTACGGGCTGACCTCGGTACGGGCGCACTTCAACGTCATGGCGTGGAGCGACGACGCGGAGGAACTGAAGCACATAAGGAACGACGTGGGCAGCCAGCTGGCAAGCATGGAGTGCGTGCCGCGCCACAACACCATCGACTGCCCTACACTCTACTGGGCGGCGATACCCGGCAATGCGGCGGACTTCCCGGCGGAAGAGAGTTTCCACACTTTCATCGAACAGGCGGTGTGCCTGTTCACGGAGGAAACCAACTACCGCAGCTCGCTCTCGCCCTTCGGCATCAAGATGGTGGACAGGCTCACAGGGAAACCGCTGCACCTCGACATCAGCGACCTTCCGATGAAGCGGGGTATCACGACCAACCGCAACAAGTTCGTGCTGGGTCCTTCGGGCAGCGGCAAGTCGTTCTTCATGAACCACCTCGTGCGCCAATATTATGAGCAAGGCGCACATGTGGTATTGGTGGACACGGGAAACTCCTATCAGGGCTTGTGCGGCATGATCCGGCGCAAGACAGGCGGAGTGGACGGCGTGTATTTCACCTACACGGAAGAGAAGCCCATATCATTCAACCCGTTCTACACCGATGATTACATCTTCGATGTGGAGAAGAAGGACAGCATCAAGACCCTGCTTCTTACGCTCTGGAAATCGGAGGACGACAAGGTGACGAAGACGGAGAGCGGCGAACTGGGCAGTGCCGTGAGTGCCTACATCGAGCGTATCCAATCCGACCGTAGCATCGTGCCGTCGTTCAACACTTTCTACGAGTATATGCGCGACGACTACCGCACGGAACTGGCGCAGCGCGACATCAAGGTGGAGAAGTCCGACTTCAACATCGACAACATGCTCACCACCATGCGGCAGTATTACCGGGGCGGACGTTACGACTTCCTGCTCAACTCCACGGAGAACATCGATCTGCTCGGCAAGCGGTTCATCGTCTTCGAGATTGACAGTATAAAAGAGAACCGCGAACTGTTCCCCGTCGTGACTATCATCATCATGGAAGCCTTCATCAACAAGATGCGGCGGCTGAAAGGGGTGCGGAAACAGCTTATCGTGGAGGAGGCTTGGAAGGCCCTCTCTTCGGCAAACATGGCTGAATACCTACGTTATATGTACAAGACGGTCAGAAAATATTACGGCGAGGCAATCGTGGTGACGCAGGAGGTGGACGACATCATCAGTTCTCCGGTGGTCAAGGAGAGCATCATCAACAACTCCGACTGCAAGATACTTCTCGACCAGCGCAAGTATATGAACAAGTTCGACCAGATACAGGCGTTGCTCGGACTGACGGAAAAGGAGAAGTCGCAGATACTCTCCATCAACATGGCGAACAACCCTTCACGGCTCTACAAGGAGGTGTGGATAGGCTTGGGTGGCACACAATCGGCGGTCTATGCCACCGAGGTCAGTGCAGAAGAGTATCTGGCGTACACTACCGAAGAAACGGAAAAAGTGGAGGTTTACCGTCTGGCGGAGAAGCTGGGCGGTGACATCGAAGCCGCCATCCGGCAGCTTGCCGAAAGGCGGAGGAACAAGGAATAACTAAAACAGAATGTATCAACAAAAAAAGGAAAACGCATATGAATTTACCAAAAGTGAAAATGCTGCAAGTCAGCAAGTGTCTGATCGGATTGGCGGTCATGATGCTGCAATCCTGCGACGTGGCCGACAACCGCCGTGATATGCTGTGCGGGAACTGGGAGAGCGTGGAGGGGAAGCCCGACGTGCTTATCTACAAGGAGGGCGAAGCCTACAAGGTGACGGTGTTCCGCCGGAGCGGTCTGCGCCGCAAGCTGAAACCGGAAACCTATCTCTTGCAGGAGAAAACCGGCAACCTGTTCATGAACACCGGCTTCCGCATCGACGTGTCCTATAACGAGGCCACGGACGTGCTGACCTTCTCGCCGGGCGGCGACTATGTGCGGGTGAAACCGCAGCCGGGACACCCGACAGAAGAATAACAACCACTAAAATCCAAAGTAACATGAGAACAAGAATAACAATGATTATCTGCCTGTGCCTGCTTTTCGCAGGCAGGGCAAGCGCACAGTGGGTCGTAAGCGATCCGGGCAATCTGGCGCAGGGTATCATCAATGCCTCCAAAAACATCATCCATACCTCCAAGACTGCCACGAACATGGTGAGCAACTTTCAGGAAACGGTGAAAATCTATCAGCAGGGCAAAAAGTATTACGATGCTCTCAAATCGGTGAACAATCTCGTCAAGGACGCCCGCAAGGTGCAGCAGACCATCCTGATGGTAGGCGACATCACCGACATTTATGTAAACAGTTTCCAAAGGATGCTCCGTGATGGAAATTTCAGACCAGAAGAGCTGTCGGCAATCGCTTTCGGTTACACGAAACTGCTGGAAGAGAGCAACGAAGTATTGACGGAACTGAAGAATGTGGTGAACATCACCACGCTCTCCATGACCGACAAGGAGCGCATGGACGTGGTGGAACGCTGCCACTCGAAGATGAAGCGTTACCGCAACCTCGTAAGTTACTACACGAACAAGAACATCTCCGTGAGCTACCTGCGTGCGAAAAAGAAGAACGACCTCGACCGCATCATGGGGCTGTACGGAAACATGAACGAAAGATACTGGTAGCCTATGAATTTCGACAACCTTCACCAGATTCTACGTTCGCTTTACGAGCAGATGATGCCGTTGTGCGGAGACATGGCGGGTGTGGCGAAAGGCATCGCCGGACTGGGTGCGCTGTTCTACGTCGCCTACCGGGTATGGCAGTCGCTGGCGAGAGCCGAACCGATAGACGTATTCCCGATGCTCCGTCCTTTTGCCATCGGTCTGTGCATCATGTTCTTCCCGACTGTGGTGCTGGGCACGATAAACAGCATCCTCTCACCCGTCGTACAGGGCACGGCAAAGATGCTGGAGGCGGAAACGCTGGACATGAACACCTACCGCCAGCAGAAGGACAAATTGGAATACGAGGCGATGATGCGCAACCCCGAAACCGCCTACCTCGTGTCCAACGAGGAGTTTGACAAGCAGCTGGAGGAACTCGGCTGGTCGCCCTCCGACATGGTGACGATGGCGGGGATGTATATCGACCGGGGAATGTACAACATGAAGAAAAACATCCGCGACTTCTTCCGCGAGATACTGGAATTGCTGTTCCAAGCCGCCGCCCTCGTGATAGACACCGTCCGAACCTTCTTCCTCGTGGTGCTGGCGATACTCGGTCCGATAGCCTTCGCCATATCGGTGTGGGACGGTTTCCAAAGCACGCTCACGCAGTGGATATGCCGCTACATACAGGTATATCTGTGGCTGCCGGTGTCGGACATGTTCAGCACCATACTGGCGAAGATACAGGTGCTGATGCTGCAAAGCGACATCGAGCGGATGCAGGCAGACCCGAACTTCTCGCTGGATTCGAGCGACGGGGTGTACATCGTGTTCCTCTGCATCGGCATCATCGGCTACTTCACCATTCCCACCGTTGCCGGCTGGATTATCCAAGCCGGAGGCATGGGCGGTTACGGTCGCAACGTGAACCAGATGGCGGGACGTGCCGGAGGAATGGCGGGCAGTGTTGCCGGAGCTGCGACAGGCAATATGATGGGACGTGCCGGCAAATTGCTGAAATAACAATCATGTAGAATCATTGAAACAGAATTAAGAATGGAATTTAAGTCACTCAGAAACATCGAATCATCGTTCAGGCAGCTACGCCTGTTCGGTATCGTCTTCCTCTCGCTGTGCGCTGTGGTGACGGTGTGGAGCGTGTGGAACTCCTACCGTTTCGCAGAGAAGCAACGGGAGAAAATCTATGTGCTGGACAACGGCAAGTCGCTGATGCTGGCTCTCTCTCAGGATTTATCGCAGAACCGCCCGGCGGAAGCACGGGAGCATGTGCGCCGCTTCCACGAGCTTTTCTTCACGCTGTCACCTGAAAAAAGCGCGATTGAACACAACGTAAAACGTGCCCTGCTGCTGGCGGACAAGAGCGTGTACCACTATTATTCGGACTTCGCGGAGAAGGGGTACTACAACCGCATCATCGCCGGGAACATCAACCAAGTGCTGAAAGTGGACAGCGTGGTGTGCGACTTCAACGCCTATCCCTACCGTGCCGTGACCTACGCCACGCAGAAAATCATCCGGCAAAGCAACGTCACCGAGCGCAGCCTCGTGACCACCTGCCGCCTGCTGAACGCATCGCGGTCGGACGACAACCCAAACGGTTTCACCATTGAGGGGTTCACCATCATCGAGAACAAGGATTTACAGACAATCAAACGGTAACAGGACATGAAAAGTATCAGAAAATCAATGTGGGGCATGTATTGGAAACTCCACGACAAACGGAAACGGCTGGTGGCAAGGCTCAAAGGGTATCTGGACGGTTTGCCGCCGGAAACACGCCGCCGCATCGTGCTGGGGATGCTCGCCGCCTTCGCGATGCTTGCCCTCTACACCTTCGGCAGAGCCGTCTATGACATCGGCAGAAACGACGGCTCACGTATGGATACGGGACATGCCGGACGGGTGGAACTACCGACCCCGGTGGAAACTGACAATCACTTAACACCTTATTTATATGGAACAGACGAAGAATGAATCAACGAAAGAGAACAAAGCCGCTCCCGACGCGGGAAAGCCGAAAAAGGAGCGCGAACCGCTGACAGAGGCGCAGCGGCTGAAACGGCAGAAGATGATAGTCCTGCCTGCTATGGTGCTGGTCTTCATCGGGGCGATGTGGTTGATATTCGCCCCTTCCTCCGGCAAGGAACAACCGCCGGGAACGGACGGCTACAACACCGAGATGCCAGACGCGGACAAGGCGAACCGGCAGATTATCGGCGACAAGCTGAAAGCCTACGAGCATGGGGAGATGGAAGAGCGGCTGGAGAGCCGCAACCGTGCCATCGGGCAGCTGGGCGACATGTTCGACCGCGAGATAGCGGGAACGGAGGACGGTACGGACTTCGACCTCGCCAATCCGGGCGGCAAGGAAGAAAGGGCAAAGCCTGCCACGCCGCAAACCATCCAATCCTCCGCAGCCGCCTACCGTGACCTGAACGCCACCCTCGGCAACTTTTACGAACAGCCGAAGAATGACAATGCGGAGATGGATGTGCTATTGGAGCGCATCGCCTCGTTGGAATCGGAACTGGAAAGTGAAAAAGGCAGGACTTCATCTATAGACGAACAGGTGGCACTTATGGAGAAGTCCTATGAGCTGGCGGCAAAGTACATGGGCGGTCAGAACGGTGGGAAGCCGGAACAGGCGGCAGAGCCTGCCACCGTGCAGAAGGGAAAGAAGAACACGGCGACACCCGTAAGGCAAGTGACCCGCCAAGTCGTTTCCTCCCTTGCACAGCCCATGAGCAACGCGGAGTTTGTCGCCACTTTCTCACAGGAACGCAACCGGGGTTTCAACACGGCTGTCGGCACGGCGGAGGTATCGGACAGGAACACCATCCCGGCGTGTGTGCATGAGGCGCAGAGCGTGACGGACGGGCAGACGGTAAGGCTTCGCCTGCTGGAGCCTATGGCGGTGGCGGGCAGGACAATCCCACGGGGTGCGGTGGTGGTCGGCACGGGCAAGATACAGGGTGAACGACTCGACATCGGGATCACCTCGCTGGAATACGACGGCACGATTATCCCCGTGGAGCTTGCGGTCTATGACACGGACGGACAGCCCGGCATCTTCATCCCGAACTCGATGGAGATGAACGCCGTCCGAGAGGTCGCCGCCAACATGGGAGGTTCGTTGGGTAGCAGCATCAATATCTCCACCAATGCCGGGGCGCAGCTCGCCTCCGACTTGGGCAAGGGGCTGATACAAGGAACGAGCCAGTACATCGCGGGGAAGCTGCGCACCGTCAAGGTGCATCTGAAAGCCGGGTACAGGGTCATGCTTTACCAAGAAAAAGATTGAAATCAATAAAAAAATTACCACTAAAATCCAAAAGTAATGAGAAAAGTAATCATCATGTTTGCCCTCGCTATGGGCATCGCAACTGCCAACGCGCAGGAGAATGTAACCGTTGAAACGACCAACGGAAGTGAACAGCCGACCTTGACGAAGGAGGTCTATCCGCAGAAGGAGGCGGACGGAGACCTGTATCACGGTCTGTCGCGCAAGCTGACCTTCGACCGCATGATACCGCCGCACGGTCTGGAAGTGACCTACGACAAGACCGTCCACGTCATTTTTCCGGCGGAGGTGCGCTATGTCGATTTAGGCTCGCCCGACCTGATTGCCGGGAAAGCCGACGGAGCGGAGAACGTCATCCGCGTGAAGGCTACCGTAAGGAATTTTCCCAACGAAACGAATATGTCCGTCATCACGGAGGACGGCAGTTTCTACACCTTCAGTGCGCCCATAATAGGGGCTTGATAATAATCACTTTGGCAAGTGATTAGGT
>NZ_JRPQ01000050.1 GCF_000762405.1 Hoylesella timonensis S9-PR14
TCACTATGAAGGACGATTGGGTGGATGGAAGAGTTATTGATATCAAAGATAATCCTTTCGTTGGGGTCGTTGTATCAGCAAAGACGAATAATGGAGTGATATTCTTTGGACGTGAGGAACTTTTTAAACCTGCATGATATGTTCGCATTAAGTTTCGATATGGTCATAGCAGACCTTAAAGAGCTGTACGGTGAGCCATACAACAATGCCTACTATGAGATAAGGCAAATACTCGAAGCAAATGGATTTGATTGGGTGCAGGGTAGCACCTATCTGACCCAGTCCGATGATTTGAGTAATATGTTTGCAGCTATTCAAGCACTTTCGAGAATAGACTGGTTCAAAAAGTCAGTCAGAGACATTAGGGGCTATAAAGTGGAGAACTGGTCGAACTTCACAGATTTGGTTAAGAACTCATAACTCTACAAAAGCGAGTGTTCAATATAGAAACACTCGCTTTCTTTCTTCTAAAAGTACATTTCTCGCCTCCTGCAATGACCTATATGGTACGCTTCCAAATGACCTCTTTCATAATTTAAACATCACGCTTGCGAATATTTAACGTAGTGTCGATGGGCAAAACTTTTATAGTTAGTTAGAAAAAGACACGTTTCTGTATCAATTCCCATTCGCCGGGGTCGCTTTCACCTTTAGGCAGACCTTACAGGAAAAAGCTCCCGAAAAGCGGTATGACAGAGTCTTGCAGACACTGCC
>NZ_JRPQ01000051.1 GCF_000762405.1 Hoylesella timonensis S9-PR14
TCACTATGAAGGACGATTGGGTGGATGGAAGAGTTATTGATATCAAAGATAATCCGTTCGTTGGTGTCGTTGTATCAGCTAAGACAGATAACGGAGTTATATTCTTTGGACGTGAAGAACTTTTTAAACCTGCATGATATGTTCGCATTAAGTTTTGATATGGTTGTTTCTGACCTAAAGCAATACTACGGAGAGCCATACAATAACGCCTACTATGAAATAAGACAAATACTCGAAGCAAATGGATTTGATTGGGTGCATGGCAGCACCTATCTGACACGGTCCGATGATTTGAGTAATATGTTTGCAGCTATTCAAGCACTTTCGAGGATAGACTGGTTCAAAAAGTCAGTCAGAGACATTAGGGGTTACAAAGTGGAGAACTGGTCGAACTTCACAGATTTGGTCAAGAACTCATAACTTTTAAAAGCGAGTGCCGAATATCGGAACACTCGCTTTTTCTTTCCTAAATGTACATTCCTCACCTCTTGTGATCACCATTAGGGTACGCTTTCCAATGAACAACTTACACATCATGCTTGTGGATATTTAACACAGTGTTGTTGATGGACGAAACTTTTATAGTTAGTTAAAAAAAGACACTTTTCAGTATCAACTCCCATTCGCCGGGGTCGCTTTCACCTTTAGGCACGCCTTACAGGAGAAAGCTCCCGAAAAGCGGTATGGCAGAGTCTTGCAGACACTGC
>NZ_JRPQ01000052.1 GCF_000762405.1 Hoylesella timonensis S9-PR14
ATTTCTTCGATGTAGAGAAAAGGGAGAGTATCTGCACGCTGCTGCTTACACTTTGGAAAAGTGCTGATGAACATATCACCAAGACCGAAGCAGGCGAACTCGGTTCTGCCGTCAATGCCTATATCGAACTTATCAGGACGGATCATACCATCGTTCCCTGCTTCAATACCTTCTATGAGTATCTGCGGGACGTGTACCGCAAGGATATGGAAAAGCGTGACATCAAGGTAACGCTCTCGGACTTCAACATTAACAACCTCTTAACTACATTGAAGCAATACTATCGTGGCGGTCGTTATGATTTCCTGCTGAACTCGGACAAGAACATCGACCTGCTTAGTAAGCGTTTCATCGTCTTTGAAATTGACCAAGTGAAGGACAACAAAGACCTCTTTCCTGTGGTAACAATTATCATCATGGAAGCCTTTATCAATAAGATGCGCCGATTAAAGGGTATCCGCAAGATGATACTTATTGAGGAAGCGTGGAAAGCCATCGCTTCGGAAAACATGGCAGACTACATAAAATATTTGTATAAGACCGTCAGAAAGTATTTCGGGGAAGCCATTGTCGTGACTCAGGAGGTGGACGATATCATCCAGTCGCCCATTGTCAAGGAGAGCATCATCAATAACTCCGACTGCAAGATACTGCTCGACCAGCGCAAGTATATGACCAAGTTCGATGGTATACAGGCGATGCTCGGTCTTTCGGAAAAGGAAAAGAGCCAGATACTCTCCATCAATCAAAACAATGACCCGAACCGACTCTACAAGGAGGTGTGGATAGGTCTGGGCGGTATGCAGAGTGCAGTCTATGCCACAGAAGTGAGCATGGAGGAATACCTGACCTACACCACGGAGGAAACCGAGAAGGTAGAGGTCATGCAGCGTGCGGAACAGATCGGTGGCGACATCGAGACCGCTATCCGACAACTTGCCAACGAGAAAAGAAACAATAAAAAGAAATAAGTAATAAACCATCAAAACTATAGCAACAATGAAAAAGTACATTTTCATGGCTCTCTTAGGATTGAGCCTTTCAGTTCCCAAAGCTCACGCACAGTGGACGGTCTATGATCCCGGTAACTTTGCCGGCAACATTGCCAATACGGTCAAGGAGATTGCCACCGCCTCGAAGACAGTAAAGAATACCTTGGACGGATTCAAGGAGGTGGAGAAACTCTACAACGACACCAAAAAGTATTACGATGCCTTGAAGAAAGTGAATAACCTTATAGGAGATGCCTACAAAGTCAAAGAGTGCATCCTTATGGTGGGCGACATCTCGGAGATTTATGTCACCTCGTATAAGAAGATGCTCTCGGATAAGAACTTCCGCCCGACAGAACTCGCCGCAATAGCTTCGGGCTACACCAAGCTACTCGAGCAAAGTGGTGAAAGCCTGAAGGAACTCAAGTCCATCGTCAAGAGTAATGTCTTCTCCATGAACGACCACGAGCGCATGCAACAGATAGACCGTATCTATACAACACTACGTGAATACCGCTCCTTGGTGTCGTACTATACAAGGAAGAATATCTCCGTGAGTTATGTGCGTGCTCGTGAGAAGAACGACCTTGCCTCTGTCAAGGCACTCTACGGCAACACGGCAAGCAGGTACTGGTAATTCCACAGACTAAAAAGAACTTGAAAAAACTTTCATAAAACACTTTTGCTTATGGATTTTGCCAGTTTACATGAGCTGCTACGCTCCACCTACGATGAGATGATGCCCCTCTGTGCCCAGATGACAGGCATTGCCAAGGGTATTGCGGGTTTGGGTGCACTCTTTTATATTGCTCTTCGGGTATGGGCTTCCATTGCCCGTGCCGAGGCAATAGATGTTTTTCCGCTTCTCCGACCTTTCGTGCTGGGCTTCTGCATCATGTTCTTCCCGACAGTCGTACTGGGTACGATGAATGCCGTTCTCTCGCCTGTAGTGCAGGGAACGGAGATGATGGTACACCAGCAGGAGGGGAACCTTGCAGAACTTACTGCCAAGCGGGACAAGTTGCAGGAGGAAGCCTACCTGCGCAATCCCGAAACGGCCTACTTGGTGTCCAACGAGAAGTTTGACCAGAAGATAGAGGAAATGGGCATTATCGGTCCAGAGGATGCCGTGACGATAGCGGGTATGTATGCCGAGCGTGCCGCCTATCAGACCAAGCAATGGGTCATGAAATTGGTACACGATTTTTTAGAATTGCTGTTCCATGCTTCGGGACTCATCATCGACACGCTTCGCACCTTTATTCTGATTGTCCTTTCGATACTCGGACCTATCGTGTTCGGCATAGCCGTATGGGATGGTCTTGCAGGCTCACTTACGGCATGGTTCTCACGCTATATCTCTGTCTACCTGTGGCTGCCTGTCAGTTCTATCCTCACGGCACTACTCACCAAGATACAGGTGCTAATGATGCAGAAGGACATCGATGCGCTAAGCGACCCTAACTATCTGCCTGATTCAGGAACGTGGTACTACATCGTCTTCTTCCTTATCGGTATTGTAGGCTACTTCTGTGTACCTACCGTGGCAGGGTGGATTATTGAAGCTGGTGGCGGTATCGGCTCCTACGGACGCAATGTCAACCAGACCGCACAGCGTGGCGCTCAAGGTGCATATACTGGTGGCAAGGCTGCAATGGCAGGCGCAGGTGCTGCTGTGGGAAATGTCGGTGGACGTATCAAGGGTGCACTGCTCAAAGGAAAATAGAAATGGAGCAATAATGCTTAATTCATCAACAGCTATAAAAGGAAAGAAAAAAAATGGAATTCAAATCACTTAATAATATCGAGACCTCATTCAGACAGATACGGCTCTATGCCTTTGTCTTTGCCATCGTATGTGTGGTAGTAAGCGGTTATGCTGTCTATGCCTCGTACAGCTTCGCCAAGGAGCAGCGGGAGAAAATCTATGTGCTTGACCAGGGAAAGTCGCTCATGCTGGCTCTCAGTCAGGATGCAAGTCGTAATCGTCCCGTAGAGGCAAGAGAGCATGTGCGTCGTTTTCATGAGCTGTTCTTCACCATTGCACCTGACAAGGACGCCATCGAGAGGAACATGGAGCGTGCCTTCCTGCTATGCGACAAGTCGGCTTTCAATTATTATAAGGACTTGGCGGAGAAAGGCTATTATAACCGTGCCATATCGGGTAATATCAATCAGCGCATAGAGGTGGACTCTATCCGTTGCAACTTTAATACTTACCCCTATGCGGTAACGACCTATGCACGGCAGTTTATCGTCCGTCAGAGTAACATTACAGAGCGCAGTCTTGTTACGACCTGCACGCTACAGAACTCTGTCCGCTCAGACAATAATCCGCAAGGATTTCTAATGGAACACTTCCTTGTCAAGGAGAACAGGGACATACAGACCTATAAACGATAAGGCTATGGCAAGAAAAGTAAACTATTTGCTCGCTCACCATTATCTGAGATTTCACCTTTGGCTCCGTCATCGGTGTGAAAGGCTCACGATAAGGCAGCGCAAGGCTATCGTCTATGGGCTGAGCTTCATCTATCTGCTCTGCTCGCTTTGGATGATAGCGCAGTTCTTCCTTCCTCCAAAGAAGGAGAAACTGATCATCCCCAAAGGAAAGTTGGTGGACAGTCCGATAGGGACAAACAGCACATTGCATGAGTTACACGACAATTATTACCTACAACATCATCAAAAAATCAACAACAATGGATAATAAACAGAAAGAACAAATGAAGAAAGGCTTAGTCTTCGGAGGATTAGGACTGCTGTTTGCCCTCTCGATGTGGTTTATCTTCGCACCGTCGGATAAGGATAAGACTGCTGCCGAGCAGGGCTTGAACGACAGTATTCCGCAGGCAACGCCCGAGCAGCTTACGGGCAACAAGCTAAAAGCCTACGAATTAGGCGACAAGGCACACGAGGAAGAACAAACCCGTGAAGAGATGGGCAAGCTGTCGGACTACTTCGCACAGAGCACAGCCCCCTCGGAAGCGGAGCGTGCACAAGTGGCTGCATCGACGGCAAAGATAGAAAACTCGATGCACCGCTATGAGGAGAATAATCGGCTGTTGAACTCTTTTTACGCTCCCGACCCGCACGAGCAGGAGCGTGAAGCAATGAGACAGGAGATTGACAACCTCAAAAAGGAATTGGCTTCCAAAGACAGCAGGGAGGACAATGAAGAGAAACGACAGCTTGCCCTGATGGAAAAGAGCTATCAGATGGCAGCAAAGTATCTGCCCAAGACATCATCCGTGCCGCCGTCATTGGGTAATGCCTTTACGGAAAGCAAGGGAAACACCACTTCTACCACCGATATGGGTGTGACTAAAGGGCAGGCTGCGCAAGTCGGTACACCGTCAATGGAGGTCTTGGCGGAGCGCAAACAGGTGGTGACTTCACTCGGTCAGCCGATGAGCGATGCGGATTTTATCAAGGAATATGGAACAAGAGCACGCAACATGGGCTTCCATTCGCTAACAAGTACGGCTGCATCCACGATGCGCAACACGCTCAAAGTGGTCGTGGACAGGACAACCACGCTCAAGGAGGGCGACAATGTGGTGCTTCGTCTGCTGGAGCCTGCCAAGGTGCAGGGACTGCGTATTCCAAGGCAGAGCAGGCTGATTGCATCTGCCAAGATTGAGGGTAACCGTATGCACCTGCTTATCAAAAGCATTGAGGTAGACTGTCATATCATAGCCGTCAAGCTCTCGGCATACGATATAGACGGACAGGAGGGTGTGTATATCCCCGGCTCGGAGGATATCAATGCGCTTAAGGAAGTCGGGGCGAATATCGGTGGCTCGATGGGAACATCTTTTACCTTCGCTTCCTCTGCCAAAGACCAGATTATCTCAGAGGCGGCTCGTGGTGTGATGCAGGGTGCAAGTCAGCTGCTTCAGAAGAAACTGCGCACCGTCAAGGTGACGCTCAAGGGTGGCTACCGCCTTTTCTTGGTTCAGTCCAAATAAGACAATCGAAAATGATAAGTAAAAAATAACATCAAATTAAAAAGGAACAATGAAGAAAATTATTTTATCAATGGCTATGCTTGCCATGGTGGGAGTAGCAGCCACAGCACAGGAAAACAATGATGGTCTGATACCAAGCCGTCCACTGACTTCGGGAGAGCTTTTTCAAGGTATGAGCCGTGCCATACCAACGGGGCGTGTCGTACTGCCGTATGGTCTGGACGTAACCTTTGACAAGACCGTGCATCTTATCTTTCCTTCTGCCATTCGCTATGTAGACTTAGGTTCGCAGAACATCATAGCAGGAAAGGCAGAGGATGCAGAGAACGTACTACGTGTAAAGGCTGCCGTCAAGGACTTTGAGACGGAAACCAATATGAGTGTTATCTGTGAGGACGGCTCCTTATATGCTTTCAGTGCGCCCATAATAGGGGCTTGATAATAATCACTTTGGCAAGTGATTAGGT
>NZ_JRPQ01000053.1 GCF_000762405.1 Hoylesella timonensis S9-PR14
ATTTCTTCGATGTAGAGAAAAGGGAGAGTATCTGCACGCTGCTGCTTACACTTTGGAAAAGTGCAGATGAGCATATCACTAAGACCGAGGCAGGTGAACTTGGTTCTGCTGTAAACTCCTATATCGAGCTTATATGTGCTGACCACAGCGTTACACCCTGTTTTAATACTTTCTATGAGTATCTGCGGGACGTGTACCGAAAGGATATGGAAAAACGTGACATCAAGGTAACGCTCTCGGACTTCAATATCAATAACCTCTTAACGACATTGAAGCAATATTATCGTGGTGGTCGATATGATTTCCTGCTGAACTCGGACAAGAACATCGACCTGCTCTCTAAACGCTTCATCGTCTTTGAAATTGACCAAGTGAAGGACAACAAAGACCTTTTCCCAGTGGTAACGATTATCATCATGGAAGCCTTCATCAACAAGATGCGCCGATTAAAGGGTATCCGCAAGATGATACTTATTGAGGAAGCATGGAAAGCGATTGCTTCGGCAAACATGGCAGACTACATCAAGTATCTCTATAAGACGGTGAGAAAGTATTTCGGGGAAGCCATTGTCGTAACGCAGGAGGTGGACGATATCATTCAGTCGCCCATTGTCAAGGAAAGTATTATCAACAACTCCGACTGCAAGATACTGCTTGACCAGAGAAAGTACATGACCAAGTTCGACGGTATACAGGCGATGCTCGGTCTTTCGGAAAAGGAAAAGAGCCAGATACTCTCCATCAATCAAAACAATGACCCGAATCGACTCTACAAGGAAGTGTGGATAGGCTTGGGCGGTATGCAGAGTGCTGTCTATGCTACGGAAGTGAGCATGGAGGAATACCTGACCTATACCACTGAGGAAACCGAGAAGGTGGAGGTGATGAACAGGGCAGCACAGCTTGGTGGGGACATCGAAACGGCTATCCGTCAGCTTGCCATAGAGAAAAGAAGCAATAAAAAGAAATAAGTAATAAATCATCAAAACTATAGCAACAATGAAAAAGTACATTTTCATGGCTCTCTTAGGATTGAGCCTTTCTGTTCCCAAAGCCTACGCACAGTGGGTAGTAACCGACCCTGGCAATTTTGCCGGCAACATCGTCAATTCGGTCAAGGAGATTGCAACAGCTTCGAAGACGGTGAAGAACACCCTTGACGGTTTTAAGGAAGTGGAGAAACTATACAACGACACCAAGAAGTATTATGATGCCCTAAAGAAGGTGAATAACCTCATTGGGGATGCCTATAAGGTCAAGGAGTGTATCCTAATGGTGGGCGACATCTCTGAGATTTACGTCACCTCGTATAAGAAGATGCTTTCGGACAAGAACTTCCGCCCCTCCGAGCTTGCTGCAATGGCTTCAGGATATGCCAAGCTCTTGGAGCAGAGCGGTGAGAGTCTCAAAGAACTAAAGTCCATCGTCAAGAGTAATGTCTTCTCGATGAACGACCACGAACGAATGCAGGCAATTGACCGTATTTATACCACGCTGAGAGAAAACCGCTCGCTTGTCTCATACTATACAAGAAAAAACATCTCCGTAAGCTATGTGCGTGCAAGGGAGAAGAACAACCTTGCCTCTGTTAAGGCACTCTATGGTAATACGGCAAGCAGGTATTGGTAAATCCACAGACAAAAAAAGAACTTGAAAGAACTTTCATAAAAAAAACTTTTGCTTATGGATTTTGCCAGTTTACACGAGCTGCTACGCTCCACCTATGACGAGATGATGCCGCTCTGTGCCCAGATGACAGGTATTGCCAAGGGCATTGCGGGCTTGGGAGCGCTCTTTTATATTGCCCTTCGGGTGTGGGCTTCCATTGCCCGTGCCGAGGCAATCGATGTGTTTCCACTGCTCCGCCCCTTTGTCTTGGGCTTCTGCATCATGTTCTTCCCGACAGTCGTACTGGGTACGATGAATGCCGTTCTCTCGCCCGTAGTGCAGGGAACGGAGATGATAGTACACCAGCAGGAGGGGAACCTTGCCGAGCTTACAGCCAAGCGGGACAAGTTGCAAGAGGAAGCCTACCTTAGGAATCCAGAAACAGCCTACCTTGTCTCCAACGAGAAGTTCGATGAGAAGATAGAGGAAATGGGCATCATCGGTCCGGAGGATGCCGTGACGATAGCGGGTATGTATGCCGAGCGTGCTGCCTATCAGACCAAGCAATGGATTATGAAGATGGTACACGACCTTTTAGAACTTCTGTTCCATGCTGCAGGACTTATCATCGACACACTACGCACCTTCATACTCATCGTCCTTGCCATTCTCGGTCCGATAGTCTTCGGTATTGCCGTATGGGATGGTCTTGCAGGCTCACTTACGGCATGGTTCTCACGCTATATCTCTGTCTACCTGTGGCTGCCTGTCAGCTCTATTCTTACGGCACTGCTAACGAAAATACAGGTGCTGATGATGCAGAAAGACATCGATGCGCTCAGCGACCCTAACTACCTGCCTGATTCGGGGACGTGGTACTACATCGTCTTCTTCCTCATCGGTATTGTGGGCTACTTCTGTGTACCTACCGTGGCTGGCTGGATTATCGAAGCTGGAGGTGGTATCGGCTCTTACGGTCGTAATGTTAACCAGACAGCACAGCATGGTGCGCAAGGCGCATATACTGGTGGCAAGGCTGCTATGGCTGGCGCAGGTGCTGCTGTGGGAAATGTCGGTGGACGCATCAAGGGAGCGCTGCTTAAAGGAAAATAGAAATGGAGCAACTATGCTTAATTAATCAACAGGTATAAAAGAAAAAAATGGAATTCAAATCACTTAATAATATCGAGACCTCCTTCAGACAGATACGGCTCTATGCCTTTGTCTTTGCCATCGTATGTGTGGCAGTGAGCGTCTATGCCCTCTATGCCTCGTACAGCTTCGCCAAGGAGCAGCGGGAGAAAATCTATGTGCTTGACCAGGGAAAGTCACTCATGCTTGCCCTTAGTCAGGATGCAAGTCGTAACCGTCCCGTAGAGGCAAGAGAACACGTGCGTCGTTTCCATGAGCTCTTCTTCACCATTGCGCCCGACAAGGACGCCATTGAGAAGAATATGGAACGTGCCTTCGTTCTGTGTGACAAGTCGGCTTTCAACTATTACAAAGACTTGGCAGAGAAGGGGTATTATAACCGTGCCATATCGGGTAATGTCAATCAGCGCATAGAGGTGGACTCTATCCACTGCAACTTTAATACTTACCCTTATGCCGTAACGACTTATGCACGGGAGTTTATCGTCCGTCAGAGTAATGTTACAGAGCGTAGTCTCATAACGACCTGCACGCTGCAGAACTCAGTCCGTTCGGATAACAACCCACAAGGTTTCCTGATGGAGAACTTCCTCGTTAAGGAGAACAGAGACATACAGACTTATAAACGGTAAGGCTATGGCAAGGAAAAGAATCTTTTTACTCTCACGTCACTATCTGCGCTTTCACCTGTGGCTCCGCCATCGTTGTGAAAGGCTCACGATAAGGCAGAGAAAGGAAATCGTCTATGGACTGAGCTTCATCTATCTGCTCTGCTCACTCTGGATGATAGCGCAGTTTTTCCTTCCTCCAAAGAAGGAAAAACTACCCATCCCCACGGGAAAGCTGACGGATAGTCCCATACGGACGGACAGCACTTTACATGAGTTACACGGCAATTTTTACCTACAACATCATCAAACAATCAAAGAAAATGGATAATAAACAGAAAGAACAAATGAAAAAAGGCTTGGTCTTCGGTGGGCTGGGATTGCTTTTCGCCCTCTCGATGTGGTTCATATTTGCCCCGTCGGGCAAGG
The DNA here is from genome assembly GCF_000762405.1 of Hoylesella timonensis S9-PR14. Taxonomy (GTDB): domain Bacteria; phylum Bacteroidota; class Bacteroidia; order Bacteroidales; family Bacteroidaceae; genus Prevotella; species Prevotella timonensis_A. The sequence goes on from NZ_JRPQ01000053.1 coordinate 3,798, forward strand.
AGAAGAGTGCGGCGCAGCAGGGACTGAACGACAGCATACCGCAGGCGACCACCGAACAGCTGACGGGAAACAAACTTAAAGCCTACGAATTGGGCGACAAGAGCCGTCAGGACGAACAGACACGCGAGGAGATGGGCAGGCTTTCGGATTACTTTGATAGTAATACCGCCCCCTCGGAAAGCGAGCGTGCGGAAACAGCCGCTTCGACGGCAAAGATTGAAAGCTC
>NZ_JRPQ01000054.1 GCF_000762405.1 Hoylesella timonensis S9-PR14
CACCTTTTGGCGATTAAAGCATTGAGATAAGCGTGCAATTTGCATGCTTTAAGGCTGCTGAAGCATGTGAATAACAGCCTTAATACATGTTTCCAAGACCGTTAAAACAATGTTTCAGCTCGAAAAGGCATCGATTTTAACAAAATCAGCCCATTTTTGCAGTTCGTTTGCCTATTAAATTTTTCTATTTTGAAGATTTTAGATGACCGTTTTTTGGTAAAATAACAAGACAAAAGCAACGATTCCCTTTATCAAGAATGAGCAGAAAAAAAATAATGCAACACTTTTCAACTTTTTGACAACCTATACACTTTTTTGGCATACCCTGCACCGTATCTTTGCCACATCAATACAAAAAATAGTAGAGAATTATGGCAAAAACAAGCATTCAGTACATCAAAGAGGCTGCAAAGAAATTGGTGGATAGTAAATTACAGCGGTTAGGTGCAGCCAAGACACAAGAGATTTTCAAAGGTGTGATGCAATCGGTTGGATTGGAAACAATGGGAGAAGTGTACTTGTTCGTTGCCCAGTTTGACCTGACTTGTCGTGATAGAATATCCGATATGGACGATCTTGCCAGTTATTTCGAATGCTCGTCGTTAGACATGATAGAGTATGTGCCAGCACTCACATCGCTCGAAAGCAAAGGTATCCTTGTGCGTAGGGGTAGGAGTGAGGAAAACATTTTGAAGCAGAATTATAGCGTATGCGATGCTGTAGTAGCTGCAGTGATTGACAACAAGCCTGTTGAGATCCGTCATGACATGATAGAAGAGGTGCAGATGGATAAGTATGAGTTTTGCAAACGAATAGCAGAAAAGGTAGAAAGCCCGAACATTGTTACCAATGAACTGATATTATTTGCTGAAAAATTAGAGAAATGTTGCCAGCATCTTACGTTTGTACACCAACTAACTGATAGAGTAGGGAACATTGTCGACCGAATTTTGTTCTACGATATATGCCATGACAATTTCCAAGACGATGGAGATGGAACTTCAGATCTAAATACTACATTGAAAGATTTGTACAGCAACATCAGCGAACGCATTGCCACACGAAAGAAGATTGTCGAGCGAAAGCATGTTCTCTTCACCTTGGAACTGATAGAGTTGGATGACAATTATGACGAAGACCTGTTACTAACAGATAAAGGGAAGGAATTTTTCTACGCTGAAGACCTCGTGGCGTTCTCCAAGTTGTATAAATACCGTGACATCTATTCGTTCGTCAACGGCATATACGATTTCTTTCATTCTTCAAAACGCTACAACAGCGACCGACCGAATGAGATGGTGACTCGCATTATCAATAAAACAGTGCATAGTTATGAACAGACAAACCAGCATTTAGCTGAAGTAAAAAGAATACAGAACCTCATACCCGACGCTTTTGAAAAAATGCTTTTCTACACCGTGGCAAAAGAAATGATAGACGGACAAGAAACATCTTTATCACATGCGGTTAAGACTATCTACCCTCGTCAGATGCGAAAAAAGGTGTTGCAAGACTTCAAGGACAGAAAAAGTGAACTGCAGAAAAAGGAATTGGTTGTGATTGAGACAAACTTCACCTTATTTGGAGAGGACACACTATTGGTCATGACCGACAAAGCAAAAGAGATGTTGCTGGGTGAAGATGCGGAACTATTTATGAGAGAGGTGTCTGACAAACAACTAATCCCTTGCAACAAGATAACGAAAAAGAAACTATTTTTCTCTCCAGCACTTGAAAAACAGTTATCGCTTCTGCGCAATAGTTTGGAGGAAGAATACTATCAAAGGCTCTGCAACAGGATAAAAAAGAACAATTTGCCTACGGGCATTGCCGTTTTGCTGTATGGAGAGCCTGGCACAGGTAAGACCGAAAGCGTGCTACAGATAGCCAAAGCTACAGGGCGCGCTATCATGCACGTGGACATCAGTGCCACGAAAACATGCTGGTTTGGCGAAAGCGAAAAACTCATAAAGAAGGTTTTTACCGACTATCGGCGGCTGTGTACCAAGAACAAGCTAAAACCTATCCTGCTATTCAACGAGGCTGATGCCATCTTCTCCAAGCGTAAAGATGTGAACAATGGAAGCGTTGCACAGACAGAGAATGCCATTCAAAACATTATTCTTGAAGAGATGGAAAACCTTGATGGCATCCTTATCGCAACCACCAACTTGGCGGACAATCTTGATAGGGCTTTCGAGCGAAGATTCTTATTCAAGATTCATTTTGATAAACCTACCATCGAGGCAAAGAAAAACATCTGGATGAATAAGTTGCCTACGCTCTTGGCAACCGATGCGCAAACGTTGGCGGCAGCTTATGAGTTGAGTGGCGGACAGATAGACAACATTGTGAGGAAGGCTGTGATGCAAGAAATCGTTAATGGCAACAAGCCTACGCTCCAATCGCTTGTAGAGATATGTAACGAAGAGAGTATCAAACGAAGCGGAGCAAGACGTATAGGATTTTGATAACGATGTTCGACGGCGATACAAGTGAGAAAACAAATAACAAACAAGCAGGGTGACAAATGTCAGCAGCTATTTGTATCTTTGCAATCAATAAAAACCTAATGCATTATGCCAGCAAACCAATTTGGAAGATATGTATGGCTTGTGGATACGCTTCGACGCTACAAACACCTTTCCTATAAGGAGATTAATGCTAAGTGGCAACAAAGCGGACTGAGCTATGGGGAAGGGGATGAACTGCCTCTTCGCACTTTTCACAATCATAGGAAAGCCATTTACGACATTTTTAATATTGCCATTGAGCTTGACCCTGATGTGAAAGGTTATAAATATCATATAGAAAACCCACTCGAACTGGAAGACGACAGCCTTCGTAGTTGGCTCATTGACTCGTACGCCACCTTGAACCAAATTCAGGTAGACAGCAAGTTGAAAGACCGAATAGTGTTTGAAGATATCCCATCAGGAAACACCTGGCTTACTACTTTCATGCAGGCGATGCGCGAGAATAAAGTCATGAAGATTACACATCAAGGCTTTGGTAAGGATTTCCCAAACACCTTCGAGATTGAGCCATATTGTCTGAAAGTAGTAAAACGACGTTGGTACATCATTGCCAACAACCCTTACTACACGGCACTTAATAAGAAACATAAAGAAGAAGAGGGGTATTCGCCACGAAAGGAAATACGTACATACGGACTTGACCGCATCATAGAGGCAGCGATTCTTGACAAAACCTTTGAAATGAAAACAGATTTCGACATAAAGAAGTTCTATGAAGGTTGCACAGGCATCATTCCAAGCGACGAACCAATAGAGCGTGTCGTCTTAAAAGCCTACGATCAAGCACCTGACTACCTTCGCACGCTACCGCTGCACGAATCTCAAAAAGAAATAGAAACCAGCGAAGAGTCTGCCACTTTCTCATACCACGTGAGGTTGACGTACGACTTCGTGCAACTTATTATGCAACAGGGAGATCAGGTAGAAGTGTTGGAGCCAAAGAAATTGCGTGACCAAATACGAAATATGGCAAATACCTTACTCTCATATTACAAGGACTGACATGGAAGGATTGAACTTTATAGCAATAGATTTTGAAACAGCAACAGGCAAACGAGCATCTGTTTGCGAAGCTGGAATATGTGTGGTGAAAGACGGAAAGATTGTCGAAACCAAGTCGTGGTTAATTCGTCCCGAAGACAATGCCTACTCCTATTGGAACATTCAGATACATGGCATTCATCCCGAAGATACGGAGAATGCGCCCAGTTTCCCATGCGTATGGCAAGAAATATTGACCTATCTAAAGGAAACACCTATACTCGTAGCCCACAATGCAGCCTTCGATATCTCCTGTATTCGCAAATCATTAGAGTTGTACCACCTCGATACACTTGATGTTGACTATTATTGCACACTTCGTGCCGCACGTCATCACTACGATTTTGAATGCCATACGCTCGGTTATCTCTGTGAACAGTTTGAAATTCCCGAAGGTACACACCATCGGGCTGGCGATGATGCCGAGATGTGTGCACGTCTGTTTCTTCGAGAAATAAAAGATGCAGGCTGGTGCGAACTTACAGAAATGACGTATTGTAACGGGAAGTTATAGTGACATGTTCGTACAACGAACTGTCGCCCACACGAAAGTGTCAGCACGAATTGGTTGCCTTTCTCCGTATGTTCTTAAAAAACAGAGAGACAATCCTCTCACATTTCCTACTTTACTGTTGATTTGATAATTCCCTTCTCTACACGTGTTTCTATCTCATCTCCAGCCTTTAGTTGGTGTGCATTGCGCACTGCCCGCCCTTGATGCAGGGTGATACTATAGCCACGCTTGAGTAAAAGTTGAGGATCGAGCAGCGAGCAACGCTGTTCCAACAAGTCGAGATGATGACGAGTATCAAGGAGGAGGCGCTGAACAGTGGGGGACAATCTGGCAGAGTGAAGCGCTATGTGTTGCTGTGCCTGATGTACATGGAGTCTTGCGGAAGTAGTCAAACGTTGTTGGCACTGCTGCAAATGCGTCAAATGCTGGAGCTTAACACGAGAAAAGAGGAAGGGTATTTTACTCGTAAGAAGGTCAAAACGGTTCTTCTCAAGTTCCATGGCATGCCTTACAATTTGTATGATTTCCTGTTCTGCATCATCAATGCGATGCCAAGTGTTTCTCAAATGTTCAACCAAGTAGGCAGCTGCAGCGGTAGGTGTCTTTACTCGTTGAAAGGAAATCATGTCGAGTACGCTCTCATCCCTGTCGTGTCCAATTCCTGTGATAATGGGCAAAGGGAAATTAGCCACGTTCTCGGCTAATAAAATGGTGTCGAAACCACTCAAATCACTGGTAGCACCGCCGCCACGGATAATGACCACCACATCGAAGTTGTCCACCTGATCATTGATTTGGTTCAAAGCATTAATCACACTCTGCTCAACTTTTTCGCCTTGCATCACAGCAGGAAAGAGTTGCACATCGAAACAAAGTCCTGCATCGTTGTCTTGTAGCTGGCGCAAGAAATCGCCATAGCCTGCCGCCTGTTCGCTGGAAACGACTGCAACACGTTGAGCAAAGAGTGGTAAGGTGAGTTCTTTTTGTAAATCAAAGACGCCCTCTGCCTTCAATTGGGCAATGATTTCTTGTCTTTTTCTTGCCATATCACCCATCGTGTAAACGGGGTCAATGTCTGTAATAATCCACGAGAACCCATAAGCCTCGTGGAAATTAGCATAGACCTTCAGTAATACTTTCATACCAGCTCGTAGGGATTGCCCTGTCATTCGCTCGAAATACGGTCGCATCAGCATCCACTTGTTCTTCCAGCATTTAGCGGAAGCCTTGGCTATGGGCGTATTGGTTTGCTCATCTTTCTGTACTAACTCCATGTAACAGTGCCCTCTCACCTCACGTACCTCAGACAATTCGGCCTCTACCCAATATTCATCGGGCATGACAGTTTGGAGAGTTTCACTCACCAGTTCGTTGAGTTCATAAAGCGTTAATTTTTGTTTCATTTGCTTTGATATTTCACATACAAAAATACAATTTTATTTTGAAAGGCGATGCATAGTAATAAAAATGCACTGGCAGAAAATTTCGAAAGTTACATTTCTTAAATGACATTACTGCTGGAGATACAAGAGAAACTAACCAGCAATGATTTAGAGAAAAATCATCATATTTAGGTATTGCCTTGACAATTAGGAGTTGTTACCTTTGCAAATTCAAAAAATACATGCATAAGTATGCCATTGAAGGGATAATGAAATAACTAATTTATATATCATCTTTGAAAATGAAAAATTTAAGAAAAAAACTTTTAGCATTAACATTTATATTGACAATAGTTGGTAGCATGCAAGCCAAAAATGCGTTAATTGTAATAGCGCATGGCTCACCTATGCCCAGTTGGCGCAAACCGGTCTTGGACTTAGAACCAATCGTACGGCAAAAATTAGCAACTCATCCCGTAAAAGGTATCGACTATATGCGTGTGGCACTCATGGAATATACAGAACCTTCAGTAGCCACTGTAGTAAAGGATTGTTTGAAACAAGGAGCCGATACCATCTTTGCGTTACCTTTGTTCATAGCTCCATCAAGTCACACGGAAGAAGATTTACCCAATATTCTTGGCATGAAGTATAATAGATATGTACGCGAAGAGTTGGCAGAGGAAAATACCGAGATGGTTCATACCAATGTTCCTATTGTCATGGGACCAACATTCTATTATAGCTACGTGTTAGAAAAGACGATGTTACAACGAATAAAAGCGATGTCGAAAGATGAGGCAAACGAAGCCGTGGTATTTCTTGCACATGGCGACCCAGAACGTATTGGATTTTGGAACATGATGTTAGAACATGTACAAAAATATATCAAAGACAACAGCAAGATAACTTATACCGATGCACGACAGATAGAGATGGGACATGACTTCGCAAATGAACTACTACCAATATTAAAACGTGCCGCACAACACAAAAAGCGAATATTGGTACAGGGCATTTATCTTACTTCAGACGTGAAACGTATGGCAGATAGGCACAACATGCAGGAAAAACAAGCGGAGCTAACCCGAGATGGTGTAGAAATAGTTTACAGCAATGAGGGAATTTTGCCAGCATCATCCGACCTAATTGCCAATTGGGTAATAGAAGAAACGACACAATGGTTGAAGAGCAAGAAATAGCTCTTCAATCTTATCCGTTAGTAAAATAGTGCATACATGTTACGTATTAAGCCAAAACACACAGCAACAGCAACCAAAATCGTACAGATGACTTTGCTGCTATTTGGGAACATACCATGCAAGAAGAGTATTTTTGTCTTGCTCTGTATGATAGGGGGCATTCTCAATACTCATGCTCAAACAAGTAAGGTTTTCGGTTATGTTACTGACACAAATAACGAGCCTCTAATAGGTGTGTCGGTGAAAGTGGATGGCACTAATACGATGACTGTTACAAATAACGAAGGACGATTTTTATTAAGTATTCCACGACAAAACTCATTTACTGTAACATTCTCATATGTGGGATATGCCACAAAAAAAGTGAAATGTAAAGATAACACACCATGCCTAAACGTGAAGTTATCAGAAGATGTAAATCAAATAAATGAAGTTGTAATACGTGCGAAGAGCAATATCAACGCGATTGACTTACGAGCTAAATCGGGTGCAGTGGTTAATGTAGATATGAAAGCACTTAAAGACAAGCCAATGATTGACATGGGATTGGCTCTGCAAGGAATGGTACCTGGTTTAATGGTTTCTAATACGGGGGAATTGGGTAAAGCCCCTGAAATACGCATTCGTGGAAACTCTTCATTTAGAAAGGGGAATATGACCAATGAACCATTGTATGTTTTAGATGGGAAAATAATAGCTGCCGAAACCTTTTATAACCTTCCCCCACAAGATATTGCAAGTATTAAGGTGTTAAAGAACGCATCAGCATGTGCCTTATACGGCGTTAAAGCTGCTAATGGGGTCTTGGAAATAACGTCACAACGCGGATATTGCGGTAAACTTACCATTTCCTACAGCAACAATATCGGAATTACGGGACGAGGAAAACGAGGAGTTCGACTAATGAATTCCAGTGAAAAATTGGAATTCGAACGACTTTTACAAAATCCTGCCACACCAGGTTATCGGTTTAGTGCTGACTATTATAATAAGTATGAGGCAGATAATCCTGATAAGACTCAACTTATCAAAGAAGGAGAAGTATATCTTAATGAATTACGGAAAATTGACACAGACTGGTTTAACGAACTGATACATAATAATATCTACCAACGCCACAGCTTCAGCTTGAAAGGCGGGAATAATTCAACGACATATTATGTTTCTGCGAACTATGCCAATCAAGGTGGAAGAATGAAAGGAAATGACAAACAACGTTATAGCGTACGTCTTAGCTTAGACCAACGGTTAGGAAAGATTGGCTATATGATGTTGGGAGTCAATGGTGCATACGCAAAAACGAATACGCCAACTGGCACAACCTTCGATCCAACTTCATTGGTGTATAACCTTAATCCTTACGAAACAACTTCATCGCAACTTTATTCATACCCAGGACAAAGGTTCAAAGACTTGCTTTACCAATTCCAACAAGACCATACAGATAAAGACGTAGGGTTTTCTGCCAACCTTACTCTTACTCCCTTTGCAGGACTAACATTGGCATATATTGCAGGTGCTGATTTGAGCTTTGGCAACAATCATCGTTTTACTCCTGCTACCTCTTACAGTGAACAGCATCAAGGCATCCCTATCCTAAGACGCGGGATATACAGCAAATCTCAAAATGCGACAACAAACATATCGAGCAACTTTAGAGCAACATATAATCAAGTAATCAATGATATACACGACCTTACCCTTGGCGCGAATATTGATTATTACTTTTACGACAATGAAGGAGTGGGCATCACGGGATATGGTGTGGGTAATATAGACTCACCTTCTGCCATAAACCATTCGCTGCAAGGGCTTAGGCAACCTGAGATACGAAACCCACATGACAGAAATGCACAATTGGGTATAGGAGTGGTAGGTGGCTATTCCCTTAAAAATATCTACGACTTTTACGCTACCTACAAAGCAGATGCGTCATCCGTTCTTCCCAAAAAGAAACGTTGGAACTCTGCTTGGGCAACGGGAATAGGGTGGACGCCAACCAACTATCCTTTTTTGAAGGGCAATAAGATAATATCTGCACTGAACCTAAAAGCATCGTATGGCGTAACAGCTAATCTTAATGGTGTTTCCGTATCACAGACTATTGGCACATTCTCATTTTCCAACAAAGGCTATGATGAAGTAAGGCCATTGGAACTACTTATGCTTTATAATAAAGACTTGAAAGCAGAGCAAAATAAATCAATGGATGCTGGTCTAACCCTTGAACTATTTCACCGCATTACATTTGATGCGAATTGGTATAATCGCATAACAGAAGAAGCCCTGTTAGATGTACCTATTGCAACAAGCACGGGATTTCAATTGATGAAACGCAACGTTGGAATATTACAAAACAACGGCATAGAGTTGGGCTTTAACGTTAGGATTATTGATAATTATGACAGCAGGTTAAATTTGCGTGCCAACTTTTGCTATAATCGCAATAAAGTTATTGATCTATATGACGGCAACCGACTATATACGAACGAAGATGATATATTGCCAACTTACGAGGTAGGTAAATCGTACGACATGCTGTATGGGCTTCATTCATTAGGCATCAATCCTCTTACTGGTTATCCAGTATTCAAGACTCCTGATAACAAGGAAAAACAAGCAAGCGAATTTCTTACGAAGTCTGATTTCCAATCCTTAGGTCATCTCACGCCACCATACAACGGAGGATTGAATGTTGATTTTCAATACAAAGAATTTGAAATGAATGTTGGCTTTTACTACACGCTTTCGGGTATTCGTCAATTTGATTACAAGTACGTACGTAATAAAGACAATGCAAACAAGAATGCTATTGCTGGACTTACTGAACACATGTGGTTTACGCAAGGAGATGAGCACAAAATTTATCCCACACCCTATTACGCAAACAGTGTGGCTGAAGAAAACATGGCTTTGTATGCAACCTCTCGCACAGTTGGTTCAAGCAATATGTTAAAATTATCCATGGTGTCATTGAGATACCGCATTGCAGGGAAATGGTTAGAAAAGCATCTACCTTTTTTACAATTCGCCTCAGTGGGATTTCAAGGTTCAAATCTCTATACATGGACATCCTTTAAGGAGTCGGATCCGGAAAGCGGAAAACTTTCTGGAACACTTCAACCTGTGTTCACATTTAATATGAACCTAACATTTTGAAATTATGTTTAAGATAACACGCAAAAATATATTATTGTTTCATTATATCATTTCTGCGATGATATTTACATCGTGTTCGCTCAACATTCCGCCAATGGATATGTTTTCAGACCCCGATGCGATTACCAATGTTCAAAATGCACGTTCACTCTTAACTTCAGCATATAGGGCATACCCTCATTACGAATTGGAGTTTTCAATCTTGGGCAATGACTTTTGCCCTACGTCACTCTCTCACAGCAATGTAGAATTAATAAACCTGTATGCGTGGCGTCCTAAAGAAATCACACAACTTTCCACGAATCTTTGGCTTGGATATTATAATGTTATTGCTATCTGTGATGCTTTAGATGAACGACTGCCACAAGTGCAGATAGAAAAAGAAGATGACAGGCAGGAAATCATCAATATTTCCTCGGAAAGCAAACTACTAAAAGCTTGGTGCTATTTGCAATTACTCAAGATATATGCCCCAGCTTACGACAGGAACCCAGACGACATGGGAATCATACTAAAGTCGACACTCGGAATAGAAAACAAACAACGTAGTTCTATCAAAGAATGTACGAGTTATATCGAGAATTTATTACTACAAACAGCCAAACATCCCTTTAACAACAAAAATCAGATGTGGATGTCGAACGATGCAGCTCACTACTTATTAGCTGATCTCTACCTTTATATGGGACAATGGGATAAAGTTCTCGAGTATGCTGTCCCGCTGCTTTCTACCATGCCTAAATTAGGGTCGGACTCCTATGAAAAAGAATACCATTCTTTATGGACTGACAAAAATTCAACAGAACGTATTTTTGCTTTTTATATGGATAGTCCTGTTTTCACTAATTTGGAATACGACAGAAACAAAGGAGATTTATTTGCCATCAACCCAAACTTTGCAATTGACAAATCAGACAGACGTTATGACATGGCGATTATACCCAAGAAGATGTACAACAAACAGGTCATGCTCTTGGGTAAATATAACAAATTACAAAAAGATAACATGGTTGTTTCCTACCTTAACAAGATGCGGCGGGCAGGTCTTATCTTCATGGTGGCTGAAGCTTATGCACAAATAGGAAATAATCACAAAGCTATTGCAACGATAAACAGTTATCGAAAATTAACTGGAAAGAACATGCTCACAGAAAATTTGAATGGCAAAAATTTAATCGATTCTATCCTTTACGACAAATACGAAGAGTTTGCTGGAGAAGGCACTAATTACTTTGACTTAAAACGTACACATAACAAACCGCTTGCTCGTTTAACTCTATGGGGCGAGGGACATTCCGCTTATATATCTGAAGACGACTATCGGTGGACTTTCCCTATACCAAAAGCAGAATACCGCTTTAATCTTGCCGAAATCAACCAAAACAAAGGCTGGTATTATACAAATGACAAATGAAAAGTAGGTAAAGGTGTCTAACATGACATCACACTAAAAGGCATAACACGGAACTGGCAAATATCTCTTAAAAATAACTCAATTTTTTATAACAATTACACAATGAAAACCATTAAATTTACATTAGCAGCCCTTTTGGCACTTTTGCTTATACCCTCTTGTACAGAGGAAAAGGATGAGCAAATGACAAATCATCTAAATCTTGAACTACAAGGAGTTCATGAGATTGCAGAAGATGATAATACAACTATCACGATTAAGGCAAGTTTGTCCTTTACACCAGAGGAAGACGTTACTGCCAATTTGATGGTCACAGGAAACGATGACAACATTGTAGAACTTTCTACGCAAAATCTTGTTTTCAAGAAAGGTGAAAAGCTTAAAACCTTTACTATCAAATCCAACAACAAACATTTAGTTAAAGGAGTTCGTTCTATTACCATCAATGTGGGTCACATAAACAATGATAACGTAAAATTATTAAAGCCTGTGACTATTAATGTTCAACAAGATAGTGATATTCCAGTCTTAACAGAAGCACAACAATCTTTAATCAAGGGTTATAAAGAAAAGTTTGGAGTCGATCTCACAAGCATCCTTGGTAAAATAAAGGTAAAAGCAAGTGTTAGTTATAATGCCAGTGACAAAGAACAATACTTTGGAGGTAAAGAGAAAGAAACATTCAACGGCTACACCATTATTACACTCAGCGAAAAGGCCACTGCCGACAAACCCGTTCTAAAGATGATATCCAATGCAATGGGACTTAACGACTTCTTCTACATGGTACTTAAAAAGAAGACGGTTGAAGATACAGAATCTTTCCAACAACAACCTAATGGTTTGGCTGTTGTGAAAGCAGTAAAGTTTGATCCTAAGGAAGACACCTTCACCACAGCTCTTGACAATATTGAACTCAATATTAAAGATGGAAAAATCAATTTCTTAGGAACGGGAAAGGATGTATATGGAGACGAAATAACTGTGGTGCCTTTTTCATACAAGTTCTCTGCATGGGAGCGTTTACAGAACATTGTAAAGCAAGGGAATGTCTCCGTTACTATCAAATTGCCTTATGAAGACCATGAGCAAACGATATTGATCAACCAAGATGTAATTGATGCAGGTGGAAGTATTTCCCCAAATAGATGGCTCGGATATAGCACCATAGACAAGGATTCATATAAGAACGATCCGTCTGACTACATCAAGCCTACCTCTGTTCTTGACTTCAAGGGAGGGAAGATGTCTTTTACATTTCCATGGGACTTTGATGAGGCGAATGGCTACACACAAATAAATGTAGAATATACCTTTTGATATTGGTTAAAAAACAAAATCATCTCCTCCTCTTTTAAGAAGCGGTGATAACTATTAAGAATAAGAATTTCACAACATCATACCCTAAAGGTATATGCACATAAAACTAACAACTTGTAGAATAAGCTTATTATCACTTCTACTTGTTATTTCTATTTCTATATCAAGGGCGGGGAGCACAACGTTCCCTCCCCTTTCCCCCAATGCTGTTGAGGGGAAACTTTCCAATGGCTTACGTTACATCCTTGTACCTACTACAAACCAATCGCATAAAATAGAAATGCGGATGATTATGCGAATTGGTTCGTTGGTTGAAGATGAAGAACAAAGAGGATGCGCACATTTTTTGGAACATTTAGCGTTTGAGGGAACTAAACATTTTCCCAATCGCACTATGATACAGGCTTTCGAGGCGCAAGGAATGAAATATGGGCGAGATATCAATGCGTTTACAGGATTCGACCGTACCATTTATTCCTTATCTCTACCAATCACCAGTGCCCAACAACGTTCGGAAATACTGCAATTAGCACTTCATTCGGCAAGCGATTGGCTTGGTGCTATTGATATATCAACATCTCATGTTGAAAATGAGAAAGGCACCATTATAGAAGAACTCCGCAGTTATACTCTGCCTGATGATTTTTATACGCTAAAAATAGGAACAGGAAGATATCCTAAGCGTATGCCTTTAGGATCAGAACAAGAAATTAAAGCTGTAACGCCTAAAGCATTACTACAATATTACAACAAATGGTACAAGCCTCATAATGCAACTATTATCATCGTTGGAGATGTAGACGTTAATGAGGCTAAGCATTTGATATCAACAACATTGGGACATCTTCCAAACACTAACAAGCAAACTCCACCTCCCACCTATCCTTTAACTTACAGCAAAGGCACCAATTACATGGTGTTAACCGATAGTTTACAAACCACTCAAAAAATTGATTGGATAATTCCACATGTCATGCCTTTTACCACCAACCTGCACAACATGCTTGAACGTAAACGCATGGCAATTGTGTGTTCTTTACTTAACAACAGATTAAAGGAAAGCGGAACAAGGTGCGAAGTCTATGACTCGTGGTATTTAGCAAATAAAAATCACTTTACATTCTCATTTTCATCAACACATAACAGCATATTGCTACAATCCATAAGAGCTGCCTCCGCAGAATGTAGACGTATTGTCAAGCAAGGTATCTGCTCCATAGAACTTCAACATCTCATCAAAAAGCAACAAGAAAAAATGATTGTTGAAAAAGAAGACAAAACTGCTACTGAGATTTGCGATGATCTAATCGATTATGTTATTTTTGGGGAAAGACGAATTTACTCGAATCAAGAAGCCAATCAACTGAAAGTGCTATTAAGTAAAACTACGAGCAAAGATATCGTAAAGCGTTTAAGCTTCCTGTTGAAACAAATGCGAAAATCAAGCCTAATAGCTTACAATAGTCATAGTGACAACTCATTGTCCAAGCAAGCAATCATACAAGCATGGCAACAAGGACAACGGCAAAACATGGAAAGATACACATTCCATCCACTTCATCCAAGTTCTCCAAGTACTTCCATACAACGCCCTGAATGGGATCTGAAAACGTACAAGATTGCAAAAGGAGCAATAATAAACCAAAACTACCATAAAAATTTGGAGGTAACCGATATAAAACTTTCCAATGGAATACGCTTATTGCTCAAACCTACCAATACCGCCGACTCTACCATTTACATTGCATGGATAGGACGTGGCGGAATGGCAGACCTTACAACTCTACAGCAAAAACGCTACTACGACGCTATTGCTTATGTAGATTTGGGTGGTATACAAGGATTGCCAAACGATACGCTGTCTGATATCATGATGCAAAAATCACTCTCAATGGCTTTGGGAGTAGACCAATATTGGCATCAATTATTAGCTTCTGGACCAGTTTGCAATAGTTCTTCATTATTTCGTTTGATCAGAGAAAAAATAATGCATCCAGGTTTAGATTATCCACTATTTGAATATCTGAAACAATCAGAAATAGCAAATAATGGAAAAGAGACCTTGTTGCAGCGCATGATGAAACGTGATACCAACCGACTCATAGATATTTGCATTGATTCATTGGTTGGAAACGGAAGAGATAAAACCTTTTTAATGAACAAAGCAGATTGGCAACAGCTTAATTTAGATACGTTGGCAACCTACTACAAGCGTACATTTGGTGATTTGTGCAATACTACAATCATCCTCACAGGGGGATTTGATTTGACAAAAATCATACCGCAAGCTGTCACTATCTTTTCTGAAATGCTTCAACAAGATGCCATGCCTTTGGACAATCGACCTATAAGCTTACCACACAATGAGGTGCGAAAAGTATTTATAGACAATGAAAGTCATCAAAAGGGAACACTCTATATGGTACTTCCCTTCAACTATCATCCTGAGTTGAGAACGTCTCTCTGCATGAAACTAATGCGTGACTTGTTGCAAGAGCGTGTTATCGATATCCTACGAGAAAAGCTTCACATCGTATATTCGCCTTACGTCGACCTATTTTACGATGGCTACCCACAACAGCGAGCATATTTACAACTTACCATTGATGCAGATAAGAACAATCTGGAAAAGGTTGAGCAAACTCTATGCAACATCGTCACACAATTTCAAGACACTGCTGTAAGTACAGCTAATCTTGAAAAAATGAAGCGCTCGTTTTTAGTAGCTAAGCAACAAGCTCTATCCAACGACACACCCGTAGAGTGGAAGAATGCACTCACATCATTGATTAAGAATGATGAGAGCATTGCTGACTTCAATCATTACGAATCTATCTTACAACAAATCACAGCACAGGAAATACAACAAAAGTTTAAACATTATATCAAATTAAACAAACGAATAGTACTAATAAAGACAGATGAAACAAAAAAATAAATTTCTATCCCTTCTACTTGTTATAGTAGCAGCAGGCTCCATGTTCGTAAATGCGCAACAGAAAACCTATGATGCGTATCGATTATACGACAACAATGGCAAAGCTATCGATTATCAACAAATGGTGCAACAACTATCAAAGGCAGACGTCGTATTTTTAGGCGAGATACATAATTGTGCCATTACTCAC
This sequence comes from Hoylesella timonensis S9-PR14, assembly GCF_000762405.1. Classification (GTDB taxonomy): domain Bacteria; phylum Bacteroidota; class Bacteroidia; order Bacteroidales; family Bacteroidaceae; genus Prevotella; species Prevotella timonensis_A. The sequence continues at coordinate 15,698 of NZ_JRPQ01000054.1, forward strand.
TGGTTAGAGTTACGCATTCTGCAATCACTCTATTTGGTACATGGAAAAAATTTGGCATTAGGCATGGAGATGTTCGAAGCCGACAATCAACTCACTCTTAATGAATATCTGCAAGGACTTATTTTCTCTGACAGATTCGAAGAAGAGGCGCGTATATGGCCCAATTACGTTACAGACTATGCACCAATTGTCAACTTCGCTCGTGAAAACAAGATACCAACTGTGGCAACAAATGTGCCAAGAAGATATGCGGCAATGGTAAAAGAACACGGATTAGCATTCATTGATTCACTTTCTAAAGAAGCTAAGCAGTATTTCCCTCCATTACCCATTCCCTACGAACCAAACCCACAAGCCGAACAAGGATTTGCCATGATGAGAATGTTGGGTGGTGGAAAATCGAATAAGGATAACAACCACCTTTCTGAAGCGCAAGCACTCAAAGATGCAACAATGGCATGGCATATCGCACAAACCTCCAAGCCTAAGATGTTGCATATAAATGGAAACATCCACTCTGATGGCAACAATGGCATTATCACCTACCTAAGGAAATATGCCCCCAAGAAAATAATAATTACACTACGTACTGTACGACAAGAAGATATTACATTTTTAGATGATACATACAAGGGATTAGCAGATTATTACCTTTGTGTGCCGGAGGATATGACAAATACTTATTAGATAAACAATTATAATAAAATAAACAACGTATAAAATGAAAATTAATTACAAGCTCGTATTGTCATGCGTTTTGTTCATGATTATGCCTTTCCGAACAATGGCAACAGAATATTTGACCATTGAGTTTAAGGACAAAAGTTTTGTTACCTTTGGTATGGACAAACAACCTGTCATTTCTTTTAAGGATGGAAATTTGGTGATTACTGACAATTCCAATGAAACAAAAGAAATGGTCACCAATCAAGTCGTACGCTATTATTTCTCAAAACAAAAAATAACGGCAAACATTGAAGAAGAACGAACTGTTGCGCAGAAACCAATTGTTCTCAATGGACATGTGATGTATCAAGGGCTTGCATCATCATCTGTCGTAAGAGTTTTCACCCTCAACGGAGTAGAAGTAGCACACTACAAAGCCGATTCGCAAGGTTGTGTGGATATTGATGTCTCAACCATGCCACATGGCGTTTACATTTTCCATTCAAATAAAAATGTAATTAAAATTGTCAATAAATAACTTTTATAGAAAACATTATAAACCATCATTCACAAGAAATATGAAAAGAAAAATCATTCTCTCGTTTGTTTTATCAGCTATTGCGATAAGTATCAACGCTCAAGAATACAACATGAAGGTAAACAAAGTAAACGGTGAAGTACTTACTATTGCAACAAGCGAAATCAAAGATGTCGTGTTTGAAGAGATAAAAGGCAAGGAGGAAGAGCCACAAGATGAACCACGCTTTATTACCATGGGCGGTAAAAAATGGGCAATGGGGAATCTTGTTTATGATAATGGAAAGTGGAGAATTGCTGCCAACCAATGGGAGTACTTCAATGCTGTCTATGGAAGAGCTGGCGAAGGAAATACCAAATGTAACCTCAGTGATACGCAAGTAGATCATTTCAGATGGGGAGTATTAGGTAATGCAGCCATAACCCAGGGAACAGACGTTGTAAAAGCCTTTGGTAAGGGAACCTGGGACATCTACAACATCTCTGGAAAAATGTATAAAGATATTGATTGTAAAGATGAGACCAAGAACTTCGACGAAGCAAAATATGGTGATTTGGCATTTTGGGCTACGAAAGGCAAATGGCGCATGCCATCTAAAGCCGACTGGAATTACTTAAAAGATGGCTGCGATTGGCAGTTAGGTTACATTACATTAGATAACGGCAAGCAACTTTATGGCTGTCTGATTACAGAAGCGGCTGGAGATTTTGGCGAAACAAATACCATAGCTAAAGAGTTCTCGAAAGCAGAAGTAGAGAAAAACCTCTTTTTGCCATTAGCAGGGTATCGTTTTGAAGACAAGATAAAAAATGCTGGATATGGCGGTTATTATTGGACCAGTCAACTGTACAATAAAACTGATAATTATGCTTTTGAAGTGTCGTTCGACCGCGATGGATTCTACATTAATCAAAATGGTGACGATACTAATAATGGTAACTGTATCAGACCTATCTTGGTAGAAACCAAATAATAAAAGCTGTTTCAAATAATAATGAAACAACTCTTTATGACACCTTGGAAGTAGGAAACTTTCTGACGGAACGTTTCTTACTTCCATTTTTTAATACCGACTCTCTTTATTCAGATAAACATACATCAATTTTTACATGATATCTATCGCCCTAACTGCTACGGCTTTGAAATGAAAGGACAACAGGTGGTTAGTTTTATCTTCATATTAATGTCTAAAGTATAGAATATTTTCGTACTTTTGCAAAGATAATAAGGAGATGTTCATGGATAATAAAGCAGCAACATTAGAATTAGGTACTAAACCTGTAGGGGCATTACTGATGCAATACGCCATGCCAGCCGTGATTGCCATGACGGCATCCTCCTTGTACAACATGGTTGACCGTATCTTTATTGGACAGGTAGTAGGTCCCATGGCTATTTCAGGATTAGCTATTACCTTCCCGTTCATGAACTTGTCAGCTGCTTTTGGTGCTGCTATCGGTGTAGGATCATCTACTGCTATTTCTGTGAAGTTGGGACAGAAGGACTACGATATTGCCGAGAATGTATTGGGAAACTCTGTTACATTAAATATTATTATAGGACTTGCTTTCGGAATTATCTGTTTACTCTTTTTAGATCCCATTATCCTGTTTTTCGGAGCCAGTGAAAATACCTTGCCTTATGCACGAGACTATATGGAAGTTATCTTGATTGGTAACATCATATCTCATATGTATTTTGGCATGAACAATGTGCTGCGTGCTGCCAGCAAGCCCAATCAAGCCATGTACGCCACCATGTTTACGGTGGTCATGAACGCTATTTTGGACGCAATCTTCATTCTATGGTGGGGCTGGGGTATTCGAGGAGCAGCTTTTGCCACGATTATTTCACAAGCCATCGCATTGGTTTGGCAACTCAAGTTGTTTAGCAACCCCAATGAGTTGTTGCATCTAAAAAGAGGTATCTATCGCCTCAAATCAGATTTGGTGAAAAATATCATCGGCATTGGCATCTCTCCTTTCCTAATGAACGCTTGTGCTTGTATCATTGTTATCTTCATGAACAATCAGTTTGTGCGCTATGGAGGTGACATGGCAGTAGGAGCTTATGGCATTGCCAATAGTATCGGCGTGGTTTTCATCATGTTCGTCATGGGTATCAATCAAGGAATGCAGCCTATTGCTGGCTACAATTACGGTGCCATGCAGTTGGATCGGGTGATGAGGGTTTTAGAGTTATCCATTATAGCTGCCACGGTTATCATGACCGTTGGTTGGGCTATCGCCATGTTTATACCTTACTATTGCGTGCGTCTCTTTACAAACGACCCGATACTCATTGAAATGACTATCAAGGGAACACGTATTGACCTGCTGATGTTCCCTGTTGTCGGGGCACAGATGGTGATTACCAACTTCTTTCAATGTATCGGAAAAGTAAAAATTAGCATTTTCCTGTCTTTATCCAGACAGCTACTTTTCTTATTACCTCTGTTGGCTATCCTACCTCCCATGTTTGGAATAGATGGCGTATGGGCCGCTTTACCTGCATCAGACCTTGTGGCGGTGATTGTTGCGGTGATAATGATGACGATTTATATGAAGAAATTCAAAATACAACATAAAGAATCTACCAATGGAAAACAAGGACAAACTGATTATTAATATTGGGCGCCAAGTGGGCAGTGGTGGACACATTATCGCCAAACTGCTTGCCGATGAGTTTGAATGTCAGTTTTATGACAAAGAGATACTCAATTTGGCTGCTAAAGAAAGTGGGTTCAGTGAGAAGTTTTTTGAGCAGAATGATGAGCAACGAGGATTCATTCAAACCTTGTTCAGCATGCACGCTCCTCTCATTAGTGACAATAATTTTTACAACAATAAATTCTCACAAGATGGCTTGTTTCAGTTTCAAAGCGAAGCCATCACTAAGGCTGCCGATGAAGGTAGCTGCGTTTTTGTAGGACGAGCCGCCGATTATGTGCTGCGAACTTATCCAAACGTGATAAACATCTTTATCACTGCCAACATGAAAGACCGCATCAAATTGGTTTGTCAGCGATTAGGCTGTGATGAAAAGGCTGCCAAGAAGTTGATTATTGACAAAGAAAGTGAACGTGCTTCTTATTACAATTACTACACAGGAAAGAAGTGGGGACACAGTTGTAGCTACGACCTCTGCATCAACTCAAGCTACATGGGACTGGAGAAAACAGCAAAATTTATAGGAGACTACATCCGCATGCGGTTTGGATATAACTCAGAAGAAAGGTAAGGCGTAAATGAAAAGAATTGGTATTATCAGTGACACGCATGCCTATTGGGACGACAAGTACGAGAAATACTTTGCCGAATGTGATGAGATATGGCACGCAGGCGACATTGGCTCATTGGAAGTGGCACAAAAATTGGCTGCCATCAAGCCGTTAAGGGCTGTTTGTGGCAACTGTGACGGTGGTGACTTGCGACGAATGTACCGTGACAAACTGCGTTTCAAGTGCGAAGATGTAGATGTGTTGCTGACGCACATCGGTGGCTATCCCGGCAATTACGCCCCACAAATACGCAGTTTGCTTTTTGCTTCGCCACCTCAATTGTTCGTTTGTGGACACTCGCATATCCTGAAAGTCCAATACGACAAAACACTCAACTTGCTGCACATCAATCCCGGTGCGGCAGGCTTACAAGGCTGGCACCGTGAAAGAACGCTGATAAGATTGACCATAGAAGGCAATAAATTCACCGATTGTGAAGTTATTACATTAAGTGATAAGAACCATCATCCATAACACACAGATGAAAAAAGCATATACCTATTTATTCCAATTTATCGTACTGACAGGCGTGTATTATGGTACACAACTCCTGTTCAATTGGGGTGGTGAATATCATTGGCAAAATTTGATGATTGGGAGTGCCTTGTTCGGAATGACGATGATGTTGCTCAATATCTATTCCGACTATAGAGAACAGAAAAAGCGAAAGGAAAAGAATCAGGAATATTTGGAAACTTACGATAAAGTAGTTAAAGACAAAGATCATAAAAAACAACAAGAAATATGAAAACATACTTAGTGACAGGAGCCGCAGGCTTCATCGGAGCCAACTTCATCAAGTATCTTCTTGACAAAAAGTACAAGAACGAAGACATCAAGGTGATTATACTGGATGCGCTGACCTACGCAGGCAATCTGGGTACTATCAAGAATGACATTGACAACAAGCGTTGCTTCTTCGTGAAAGGCGACATCAGAGACAGGGCTTTGGCAGACAAGTTGTTTGCTGAACATGATATAGACTTTGTCGTAAACTTTGCCGCCGAGAGCCATGTGGACCGCAGTATCGAGGACCCACAATTGTTTCTTTCGGTGAATATACTTGGCACTCAAAACCTCATGGACGCTGCCAGAAGGGCTTGGGTCACGGGCAAAGATGCACAAGGTTATCCCACTTGGAAAGCTGGCAAACGCTATCATCAGGTTTCTACCGACGAGGTTTACGGCTCATTGGGCGCAGAAGGATACTTTACAGAACAAACTCCGCTGTGTCCGCACAGTCCTTATAGCGCGTCAAAGACCAGTGCCGACATGATTGTCATGGCTTATCGCGACACCTACCGTATGCCCGTGAGCATCACGCGATGCTCTAATAACTACGGTCCTTATCACTTTCCAGAGAAGTTGATACCGCTCATTATCAAAAATATCCTTGAAGGTAAACAACTTCCTGTGTACGGCAAAGGCGACAATGTGCGCGACTGGCTCTATGTAGAAGACCACTGCAAAGCCATTGACATGGTGGTGAGAGAGGGTAAAGAAGGCGAAGTGTACAATGTAGGTGGGCATAACGAGATGAAGAACATCGACATTGTGAAGCTCACTATCAAGACCATTCACGACATGATGCAGCAAGATAAAGACCTGCGAAAGGTGCTGAAGAAGCAAGAAGTGGATGAACAAGGCAACATTAAGATTGATTGGATCAACGACAACTTGATTACTTTTGTTGCTGACAGATTGGGACACGACCAGCGTTATGCCATTGATCCTACAAAGATAAAGAACGATTTGGGATGGAATCCTGAAACCATGTTTGCTGATGGAATCGTGAAAACCATCAAGTGGAACCTACAACATCAGGATTGGATCAACGAGGTAACCTCTGGTGACTACCAAAAATACTACGAACAAATGTACGGTAACCGATAAGAAACACGAGCAATTGGAAGCGAAAATCATTGAGTTAGTCAAGATAATAGACCCCAGAGGAAACCTAACCGTTGCCGAAGGTTGCAAGGATGTACCCTTTGATGTGAAGCGGGTGTACTGGGTGTACGACGTGCCAGCAGGCGAAAGTCGTGGCGGACATGCCCACAAACGGTGCAAAGAGTTCTTAATTGCATTGAGTGGCAGCTTCCATGTAACGCTCGACAACGGTAAAGAAAAGACTTCTATACTGCTGAACCACCCTTATCAAGGTCTGTTTGTCGATACTGATACATGGCGGACGTTAGATGACTTCTCGTCGGGAGCAGTATGTTTGGTATTGGCATCTGAGCCTTTCGACGAAGAAGATTATATTCGCGATTATCACTCGTTTGTGGAATATATCAAGAACAAACCTGATGTTTGAGATAAAACGATATGCACCAACAGACAAGGAGCGTTGGAACAGCTATGTGAGGGAGGCAAAAAATGCCACCTTTCTGCTTGACAGAGCCTATATGGACTATCATCAAGATAGGTTTGCGGACGCTTCACTGCTCTTTTACAAGGAGGGTAGGTTGTATGCGCTGTTGCCTGCCCACATTGCAAACGACACCTTATACACACACTTAGGATTGACATACGGTGGTCTTATCATGGACTATCGGGTTACAGCTTCCGACACGTTGTGCCTTTTCGAGGAACTTAACACATATCTTCGCACACAGCACATCAAGCGAGTGGTGTACCGTCCCACACCTTCTATCTATCACCTGACACCTGCCGAAGAGGATTTGTACGCGCTCTTCAAAGTCTGCAACGCCCAATTAGTGGCACGCAATATTTCTTCCGCCATTGATTTGGCACATCCACTGAAGTGGAGTAGAGACCGAAAATACGGCATTAACCGATGTGCTAAAAATGGCATAGAGATAAAGCAGAGTACAGATTTTGCCGCTTTTTGGCAAGTGTTGGATGACAATTTAATGAATAAATACGGTGCGAAACCCGTTCATAGCTTGCAGGAAATAGAACTGTTGCACCAACGTTTCCCCCATCACATCCAGTTGTATGTGGCATGCAAAGATAACATGGTATTAGGAGGAACCGTTCTTTATCTTACGCCCAACGTGGTGCATACGCAATATATCTCGGCATCGCCCGAAGGAAAGCAACTGCGTGTCATCGATGGGCTGTTCCATTTTTTACTCCATCAACCGTGGGACGAACAACAATATTTTGATTTTGGCACGTCTACGCTGCAAGATGGACACCTGCTCAACACCTCACTCATCCATCAAAAAGAGGGATTTGGCGGTCGTGCTATATGTTATGACACTTATCAATGGGAGGTATGATACCCTATTTATCTTTACAACGAGTAACCAATGAACACCTGACAGAGATACAACAGGCTGTCAATAAGGTCATTGAAAGTGGTTGGTATCTGCAAGGTCAGGCGGTACAAACGTTTGAAAAACAATATGCCGAATACATTGGCACCCGGCATTGTGTGAGTTGTGCCAACGGACTGGACGCGCTCACCCTCATTCTCAAAGCCTATATCGAACTGGGAATGATGCAGGCTGGCGATGAAATTATCGTGCCTGCCAATACTTATATAGCTACTATCCTCGCCATAACAGCCAACCAATTGGTGCCAGTGCTGATAGAACCACGCATGGATACGTTTCAGATCAATGACACAAAGATAGAAGAAGCCATTACCGAGCGCACTCGTGGCATCATGCTGGTGCACCTCTATGGACGTTGTGCATACACAGAAAAGATAGGTAAGCTCTGCCAAAAATATCATCTTCAACTCATAGAAGACAATGCACAGGCACACGGATGCCGCTACAATGGCAGCCAACGCACAGGGTCTTTGGGTGATGCGGCTGCACACAGTTTTTATCCTGGCAAGAACTTGGGAGCTTTGGGTGATGCTGGAGCCGTAACGACCAATGATAGCGAACTGGCAAACACGATAAGGACTTTGGCTAATTATGGTTCGTCGCAGAAATATGTGTTTCCCTACAAAGGACAGAATAGCAGAATGGACGAAATACAGGCGGCTGTGCTGAGCGTGAAATTAAAATATCTTGATGCAGATAATGCACGTCGTAGCGCCATTGCACAGCACTATTTGTCCAACATACACCATCCTCTACTCACGCTCCCACAGGGATGTGGCGAGGATAACGTGTGGCACATCTTCCCCATTCTAACTCCACAAAGAGACAAGTTACAGCAATATTTGTTGCAACATGGCATCCAGACCGTCATTCATTATCCTATTCCGCCTCATCAGCAAGGTGCTTACAAGGAGTGGAACCACCGTACATACCCGATGACTGAACGCATTCACGCACAAGAATTGAGCATTCCACTCAACCAAACACTCACCGATGCAGAAGTGAATACGATTGTCAATGTACTGAACTCTTATCCTATGTGAGACACGGGCTTGCGAAAATAGCATGAAAAAAATGCATCTCCATATAAAAGGAGGTGCATCTTTACCCTAACTTAATAGTTAGATACGGAATTATAGGAGCATATTTTGACATGCTCATATCGCATTACAGTGCAAATTTGTAACCAACTGTAATCTGGAAAACGCTATTCTTACTGCTGTCTTCGTCAATAATCTTGGTTAATCCCAAATTGTATCGTGCATCAATATTTATATTGCTGAACTCATAGGAAACACCCACGGGAAAAGAGACATCAACCTTATTCAGTTTGGCATCAATTCCCGCAGCTTTAAAAGCTTTCTCCAAATCAACCTCTGCGTTGACACCATTCTGTGAAACTTTGACTTTATTGTTGATCAAAAAGCCAGGTTGAATACCTAACTTCACAGCAAATCCATTAGCCACATAGACGTTAGCAAGAATGGGAACATTAATATAATCTAACTTTACTGTTCCATCTACATCGCCTATTTTTCCCTTAGCTCCCTGCATAGAGTAAAGTAATCCACCCGAGAAACTAATCATGTCCGTAGCCTGTACTTCTAATTCGGCACCAACAACTGGCGCAAATCTTGAGTCGGCATCACCATCATTTGTAAGCGTAGCTATGTTCAAACCAACTTTAGGTTGTAAGGTAACCGTACCTTTGTCACGCTGCCCGTACGCTGCAATTGCTATAAACATAACGCATGCACTTAAAATAACTTTTTTCATATAAGATAATTATTATAAATAAATTAAACTTATGCAAAGATACACAAACAACGTAACACTCCAAACGTTAACGATAGATTTTTCAGGAAGAAATCATTTTTTATTTTCTTCTTGTAGGATAGACGATGAAAGCGAATGCGCAATGATGCTGCACTGGGTGGAGTGTATTGATGTGGATATGAAAACATCCAAAGTAGGAGAGATGCGTACCCCGACTATCCCAACGTGTGAGGTTGCTGAATCCGTGCAGCGAAAAGGCGTTTTGTGAACAATATAATGACTCAAATAAATAAGAAAAAATTTTACAAGTACCCCTTCATAGCTGCCATATTTTGAAGCAACCTGCTCTTTGCTTGCAAATATCGAAGTTTTGGCGAAGTTTCGCATTGTATTGATTATCAATATAATACAAATAATAGTCGCCTATATTCAACCTTTTTACTTGCATTTTTGCATGAAATAACGGCTTTTTTTGCTGTTATCAACATGCAATAACCGCATTAAGTCATGTGAACAGCATGCTTAACCCATGTGAACAACCGGCTTATCTCCATGCTTTAGCACAAACGAGCCTTTTTCATGGTTCTATTTTGCCATCATAGCATTGGCTTTGCCTATCGTTTTTTTCTATTTCATCATTTTTCAACGCCCATTTTATTGTCATTTTTTAGGACAAATAAAATAGGAAAAGAGATCGACAATGAGCGCAAACAATGTAAGCTGTTTCTTTCATGAGAGGTGTTGTTGAATATAAAAAAAACAGTTTTTCCCCATCTATCACCTTATATAAATAAGGGAGCAGGGCTCAATACATGAAAAAAAAGCAAGATTTTTAATTATTTTTTCGGAAAAAGTACAACATTAAATAAATTTTGCTATCTTTACACCGCATAAACAACTTACTATGAATAAAAAGAGCTTCCTCTATAGAGCTTTTGATTTATACTATGATGGTTTCAAAAACATGACACTGGGTAAAACCCTGTGGGCTGTCATTATTATCAAACTCTTCATTATGTTTGCGGTATTAAAATTCTTTTTCTTCCCAAACTTCATTCATCAAAATGCCAAAGATGGAGGAGAGGCAGATTTTGTTTCGAGCGAGATGATAAAACGAACAATTCATTAAATATTTAACATTATGCACAATCTGTTATTAGAGATTTCGGCACAGACGATTGATTGGTCACGTGCCCAATTTGCTTTAACAGCCATTTATCATTGGCTTTTTGTTCCACTGACATTGGGTCTTGCCGTTGTCATGGGCATTATGGAGACTTGTTATTACCGTACACGTGATCCTTTCTGGAAGGATGCTGCACGTTTTTGGCAGAAACTGTTTGGTATCAACTTCGCTATGGGCGTGGCTACCGGGCTTATCTTGGAGTTTGAGTTTGGTACCAACTGGAGTAACTACTCTTGGTTTGTTGGCGATATCTTCGGTGCGCCATTAGCTGTTGAGGGTATCATTGCCTTTTTCATGGAGGCTACCTTCGTTGCTGTGATGTTCTTTGGTTGGAAGAAAGTTTCACCTGGCTTCCACTTGGCATCTACTTGGTTAACAGGTCTGGGAGCAACGATATCAGCTTGGTGGATTTTGGTAGCCAATGCATGGATGCAGTTGCCAGTAGGACAGGAGTTCAATCCAGACACAATGCGTTTCGAGATGAATTCTTTCATGGAAGTTGCTCTATCTCCGTTCGCAGTAGATAAGTTCTGTCATACAGTTACTTCATCTTGGATTATTGGTGGTGTGTTCACTGTAGCTGTTAGTAGTTGGTATTTGCTCAAGAAGAGAGACCACAAATTGGCAATAGCAAGTATGAAGATTGGTAGCATTGTTGGTTTAGTGGCAACATTGTTAGCGTTGATTACTGGACACAGTTCTGCTATTCAGGTAGGTAAGGTTCAACCGATGAAGTTGGCAGCCATGGAAGCTCTTTATAATGGAGGAACGAGTCAAGGCTTAACAGTTTTTTCTGCTGTAAATCCTTTTAAGCAACCTGACTATACCAACCAACAACAACCACCTATGAAGCTGGATCTTCCTAAAGGTTTGTCATTCTTAGCAACATTAGATTTTGATGGTTATGTTCCAGGTATCAACGATATTTTGAACGGATATACCAAACCTGATGGCACGCAAGTTCTCTCTGTTGAGGAGAAGATGCAGCGTGGTCGTATGGCTATCGCAGCTTTACAGGATTACCGCAATGGTAAAAAAGATGAATCCACGAAGCAAGCTTTGAAAGACAATATGCCTTATTTCGGTTATGGATATGTGAAGTCACCGCATCAGGTGGTACCTTTCATTCCTGTAAACTTCTGGGCTTTCCGCTTAATGGTGGGCATAGGAATGTTGCTCATTCTCTTCTTTATTTGTTCTTTGTTCATTGTGTACAAGAAAGACATTGTCAAACACCGTTGGCTGTTGATTTCGGGCATCGTTTTATTGCCTTGTTCTTACATCGCATCACAGTCGGGTTGGCTTGTTGCAGAGTTTGGACGTCAACCTTGGACCATTCAAGATATGCTTCCAACATGGGTAGCTATTTCTGACATTAAACCAAGTTCTGTTATTGTCACATTCTTTATCTTCTTGATACTGTTTACAACGATGTTGGCAGTCGAGATAAGTATTCTTTGCAAGGCTATTAAAAAAGGGCCAGAGAACAGTGAGATATCAAACCATGTTGAATTATAATTAGAAAGGTATAACAATGATTACATATAGTTTTTTACAGCATTACTGGTGGTTTCTTGTTTCTTTGTTAGGAGCCTTACTGGTTTTCTTGATGTTTGTTCAAGGTGCTAACTCTTTGGTTTTCAACCTTGGAAAGACTGAACACGAGCGTAGAATGGTGATAAATAGTACTGGACGCAAATGGGAAATTACCTTTACTACCTTGGTAACGTTTGGTGGTGCTTTCTTCGCCTCATTTCCTTTGTTCTATAGTACCAGCTTTGGAGGTGCTTATTGGTTGTGGATGATAATCCTCTTTTCTTTTGTTGTTCAAGCAATCAGCTATGAATTTCAAAACAAGTTGGGTAATTTCTTAGGCGTAAAGACTTTTCAATGGTGTTTAGTAATCAATGGTATTTTAGGTCCTGTATTGTTAGGAGGTGCTGTGGCTACCTTCTTCAATGGATCTAATTTCGTTGTCGACAAAATGAATATTACCAATAGTGTTGCTCCTGTGATTAGCCATTGGGCAAATTATAGTCATGGTTTGGATGCATTGTTGGATATTTGGAATGTCGTATTAGGTTTGGCAGTTTTCTTCTTAGCACGTATTTTGGGTACCCTCTATATTATAAATAATGTGGCAGATGAAACTTTACGCGCACGTAGTCGCAAACAACTGCTTTACAATACCGCTGCTTTCTTACTCTTGTTCCTTCCATTCTTGATTAGAACATTGTTGAAAGATGGCTTCGCTTACGACCCTGCAACAGGAGTAATCTCTATGGAGTCAATGAAGTATCTATATAATTTGTTGGACATGTGGTATCTGGCAGTTGTGCTGTTGGTGGGTGTTGTGCTGTTACTTTTTGGTATCGTCAGAACCGTTATGTGCAATAACTACATCAAGGGTATTTGGCCAGCAGGTATTGGCGTTGTGTTAGTGGTACTCGTTTTGTTGCTCATCGCAGGATGGAACAACACAGCCTACTATCCTTCTAATGTTGATTTACAGAGTTCTCTGACCATTGCTAACAGTTGCAGTAGTGAATTTACGCTCACAACGATGTCAATTGTTTCGCTCTTCATTCCATTTGTCTTGGCTTACATCGTTTATGTATGGTATGCCATGGATAAAGACAAAATTACGAAAGAAGAAGTTAAGGAAGGAGATGTATATTAAATCTGTTGACTAATTTTAAGTCTGAATGTGACTAAATTCTCGTAGACGATGAATTTAGTCACATTCTTTTTGGGTAGCTCCCTTTTTCCTACTCCTATTTATTCAATGCTTAAAACCGTTCAGATTCTTTGCTAATGTCAGAATCATTTATTAAATTTGTGTGATGACACGAAAAGAAAGATACAAATACATCCTCGATTATTTTAAGGAAATATCGCCAGAGGTCACCACAGAATTAGAGTTCGGTTCTGCATTTCAACTATTGGTAGCCACCTTGTTAAGCGCCCAGTGTACTGATAAGCGCATCAATCAGGTAACGCCTGCTTTGTTTGTACGTTATCCAGATGCTCCTTCAATGGCACAAGCCACAGCAGAAGACATTCTCACGTATGTGCGTAGCGTGAGTTACCCAAACTCGAAATCTAAACATTTGGTGGAGATGGCTCAAATGTTGGTGCGAGATTTTGATGGAGAAGTGCCAGATAATACGACAGATTTGGTGAAGTTGCCAGGCGTAGGTCGCAAAACAGCCAATGTGGTTCAAGCCGTTTGGTATGGAAAGGCTAAAATAGCGGTGGATACCCATGTGTATCGAGTGAGTCATCGATTAGGATTGGTTTCTCAAAAATCGAACACTCCCTTAAAGGTGGAGTTGGAATTGATGAAATATATCCCTGAGACGGATGTGTCAAGCGCACATCATTGGCTTCTTCTTCATGGACGCTATATTTGCCAAAGTTTGCGACCTAAGTGCGAGAAGTGCCCATTTGAAGCTATTTGTCCCAAACTCATGAATTTTTCTAAATTAGGATAACCCATGGATATTAAAAGAATTTTGCACTTTTTGGAGGATATTGCTGCCAATAACAACCGAGATTGGTTTCAATCCCACAAAAAAGAATACTTGTGGTGTCGTCAAGAATTTGAGGAAGGAGTGACTAAGGCGATTGCTACTATTGCGGAGTTTGACCCTACGGTAGCGCATGTCACGGCAAAGGATGTTTGTTTTCGATTTAATCGTGACACTCGTTTCTCGCCCGACAAATCTCCCTACAAACGACATTTTGGTGCCTATATCAGTGCCAAGGGCAGAAAGTCCTTGCATGCTGGTTATTACATTCATCTACAGCCTGGTCATTGCTTGTTGTCCGCTGGGGCTTATTGGTTGCCCACTCCCATATTGACTTCTTGCCGAAATGAAATCATGGGTCATATTGACACTTGGCGTGAGTGCGTTGAGAATGGAAAGTTTGTCAATTATTTCGGTTATGCCAACGAAGGTGTTTGGAACGATGGACAGGCGTCTCAGAAAGGATTTGGAATCTCATGCTTGAAGACTTGTCCCAAAGGTTTCCCCTCTGATTACGAATTTATACAGTACCTTCGTATGAAAGATTATGCTTGTTGGCACCGTGTAGATGATGACTTCTTTGCAGGGAACGATTGGCTTCTTCCGATGGCTGAATTGTTTAAGGTGGCACTGCCTATGATGCAGTTTACGAATAACGTCATTGATGATTATGAATGAAAAGTGCTGATTGGCTTCAGTTGCATCCGTTATTAAAAATAGTATTGGCTTTCATCATCGGTTTGGTGATTGCCCATACCTTTAACTTTGGAACCTTTGCTCCATGGTGGCTATGGTTGGGGATAACGACAGTTGCGTTATTAGTTGCCTTGCTATGCAGAAGTCATGCCCGTTGGCAAGGCGTCTGTATCTTTGGGGCATTTATTTTCTGGGGGATGTCTCTTTATACACTTCAGGATTGTCGGTCGGCTTCATCTCTGCCCGCTGGTGAGCAGGTTGCTCAAGGAGTCATTATGAGTCCGTTGATATCTAAAGGGAAGGTGGTACAATGTGATGTGTTGCTTACGAAAGGCTTGTTGTCAGGAAAGAAAGTGAAAGCCTCTATTCTCAAAGATACGCTCCAACGACGTTATCAGCAACTTGGTATTGGGAGTGGTATTGTATTTCGTGCTGTGTTTCATCGTTTTGAAAATCTAAAATCTGAATCACATTTTGATTATCCACAATGGATGTTTCTGCATGGATATCGAGCTCAAACCTTTATTTATTTCACCGATTGGCAAACTTGTGCTGTAGACTTTCATGACTTGCCGCGTGTTGAACGTCTACGTTTGTTTGCCCAACAAGTCCGTTCTCGTTTGTTGCAAATTCTTGAACGGCAAGGTCTTCACGACCAAGACTATGCTGTCATTGCTGCCATGACCTTAGGAGATAAGTCCTCCTTGTCCAAGTCTACCAAGGAACTTTACTCCATTACGGGTACTTCTCACTTGTTGGCACTCTCGGGTTTGCACCTTAGTATTCTGTTCGGGTTATTAAGTGTCGTCTTTGGGAGACGTCATCTTCTGAACGTTGTTATAGCCATTCTCACGATTTGGGCTTACATCTTCTTAACAGGTATGTCTTCAAGTCTTCTACGGTCAGGACTTATGTTGACGCTTTATTCATTAGTATCTTTGCTGAACCGTCACCGCATGTCATTGAATGCGCTATCTTTTGCAGCCATAGTGATGTTGATGATTCAACCCATGTTGTTGTGGGATGTCAGTTTTCAATTATCATTTATGGCAGTGTTAGCTATTCTAATTTTATACCATCCCATTTATCATTTGCTCCCCTTGCATTGGCTTCAATGCTTTTCCTTTATCCGATTGTTATGGGGAATGATGACAGTTTCTGTTGCAGCACAAATAGGTACAGCTCCGTTGGTGGCTTATTATTTCGGACGTTTTTCTTGTTATTTCCTATTCACCAATTTGATAGCCGTTCCTCTCACCACTTTTATTTTATATACAGCCTGCTTGGTGTTCATGTTGTCTTTTTGGACGTCGGCACAAAATATTGTTGCCCAAGTCATGGCATGGACAGCACAGTGTCTCAACCGACAACTCTCTGCCATCGCATCGTGGACTGGTGCCAGTGTTGAAAACATTCATCTCACAGCCATACAGGTCTTGGCTATCTATCTGCTGATAGGCTGTGGTATTGGATTCTTGTTTTATTTATCCAAGAGTTACCGTCAATCCAAAATCTATTGAATATGCTTTGTTGTGCCTATTCGTTGCTCATTTCTCTATTGAAATAAGCTTCTAAGTCTGCGTCTGCTTTCTGATTTTCGTTAGGCAAGTCTTTGATAATCTTTCCTTTCTCAAGCAAAATAACTCTTGTTGATATCTCTATGGTATGTTGTAGGTTGTGACTGCTCACCAAAATCGTGGCATTTGTCTGCTTGTGGTAATCCAAAATGATTTTCTTGAGCAAGTTCTGACTGGATGGGTCAAGGAAATTGAATGGTTCATCTAAGATAAGTAGTTGTGGATGTGCAATCATTGCTGCAATAATCCCTATTTTTTGTTGATTTCCAGCAGAGAAATCACGAATCAATTTCTTTTGTCCAAGTATTTCACCATCCATGAGTTGCGTCATTGAGTTGAGAAAACTTTGTAATTGCTCTGTTGGAAGATGGTTTACTTTAGCGATGAACTCAAAATATTCTTCAGGTGTTAAAAAGTCAATTAAGAATCCACTATCAATATAAGCACCTGTCAATGCTTTCCATGTTTCTGTTTCAGAAGGTGATATCCAAGTCAAGTTAGTTGAATCTTGTGAAGGCATTAATGGTTCTGTAGAGACTGTTTGCTTTGTCTCTTTCTCATCAAATCCCAATAAAACCTGCCCCTCGTCAGCCTTTTGTAAATCTAATAACAGTCTGAACAAGGTTGTTTTACCAGCTCCATTGTTGCCTACCAAGCCTATCACTTCACCTTTGTCTATCTCCAAAGAGGGGATATCGACAGCTGTTTTTTCACCAAATATCTTTTTAAGACCAGTAAGTTGTATCTTCATAAGGTTGATTTTTCTTCATTTGACGTCATGTCATGAAATGCGTAGATGTTTGCACGTGAGGGTTCGTAACCGTAGAAAGCGTGTCGTCATATAGAAAGATTGCTGACGGGCAAGAGTTATCCAATCTTGTTCATCGTCAGCAATCTTCGTTCTACTGCTTGTCACTAACGGAGGTTTCTGCCGTGACAATTCTTGAATTTCTTACCACTACCGCATGGACATGGGTCGTTTGGTCTTGGCATCTTATCCTTGATATACGGCGTACGGTTCACTTGTTGTGCGCCTTCTCTCGTGTCTTGTCTCGCTGCAGCTGCTTGATTTGGATCGGTGAGATCTTCTTTCTGCTCGTTGTAGCGTTGACTTCTTAGTTCTGGAGCAGCCTCTTGCACTTCTTCGTGTTGCATTTCAGGAATTTGCGCACGCATCAGGATGCTGGTTGTTTGGTTATTCATCTCGTCAATCATGCTGTCCCAAAGTTTCGCACTCTCTAATTTGAAGATAAGCAGAGGGTCTTTTTGCTCATACGAAGCATTTTGCACACTGTGCCGCAAGTCGTCTAATTGTCGCAGATTCTCTTTCCAGTTTTCATCAATGATGTGCAACAAGGTCGATTTCTCGAACTGCTTCACAACGTCCTTTGCTTCTGTATCGTAGGCTTCTTTCAAGTTACAAGAGATTTGATACATTCGCTTGCCATCGGTCAGTGGCACTGCAATGCGCTCAAAGCGTTCGCCTTGTTCTTCTTGCACTTGCTTGATGACGGGCCAAGCTACAGCCTGAATGCGGTCTGACTTGCGTTTGAAAACCGCCATGGCATCTTGGAAAGCCCGTTCAGCCAAAGCGTTTTTATCACCTGCCGTAAACTCTTCTTCCGTAAAGGGAACTTCCATTGCCAACACCTTCAAGAACAATTCCTTGGCTTCTTGATAGTCGTTCGAGCCAACAATGTTGAGACAACGGTCCCAAATAATATTGGTAATATCCATTCCGATACGTTCTCCCATCAAGGCGTGGCGACGCTTTTCATAGATGACCGTACGTTGTTTGTTCATCACGTCATCGTATTCGAGCAAATGTTTACGAATACCGAAGTTGTTTTCTTCTACCTTTTTTTGTGCTCGCTCAATACTCTTGGAAATCATTGGACTCTCAATGCGTTCGCCTTCCTTGAATCCAAGTCTGTCCATGACTGATGAAATACGCTCTGAACCAAACAGACGCATGAGTTTGTCTTCCAAGCTCACATAGAATACCGAACTACCAGGGTCACCTTGACGTCCAGCACGACCGCGTAACTGACGGTCTACACGCCGACTCTCGTGCCGCTCTGTACCAATAATCGCAAGTCCTCCTGCTTCTTTTACTTCAGGAGAGAGCTTGATGTCCGTACCACGACCAGCCATGTTGGTAGCAATTGTTACAGCCCCTAAGCCGTTGATGGACTGACCAGCCTGTGCTACAATGTCGGCTTCTTTTTGGTGTAGTTTCGCATTCAGCACGTTGTGAGGAATTTTTCGCATGTTGAGCATCTTGCTGAGCAGCTCCGAAATTTCTACAGACGTAGTACCTACCAAGCAAGGGCGTCCACTATTTCGCATCTGTTCTATTTCGTCAATGACGGCAGCATATTTCTCACGAGCGGTTTTGTACACACGGTCGTCCATATCATTGCGCTGGATAGGACGGTTGGTAGGTATCTCTACCACATCCAATTTGTAGATGTCCCAGAACTCTCCTGCCTCGGTAGATGCAGTACCTGTCATACCTGCCAACTTATGGTACATACGGAAGTAGTTTTGCAGCGTAATGGTTGCAAAGGTCTGTGTGGCAGCTTCCACCTTTACATGCTCCTTTGCCTCAACAGCTTGATGCAATCCATCGCTCCAACGGCGGCCTTCCATGATACGTCCTGTCTGTTCGTCGACGATTTTTACTTCGCCATCCATCACAACGTATTCATCGTCTTTGTTGAACATGGTATATGCCTTCAGCAACTGCTGCAAGGTATGAACACGTTCACTTTGTACACCATAGTGGGTCAACAGTTCATCTTTCTTATCAATACGCTCCTGATCAGAAAGATTTGTTTCGTTCTCTAATGCCGAAAGTTGAGCCGTAATGTCTGGCAGTACAAACAGTTGATTGTCATTCACCTGTTTAGAGAGCCATTCTGTACCCTTGTCTGTCAAGTCACAGCTGTTCAGTTTCTCGTCAACAACGAAGAAGAGTGGCTCTACAGCCTTAGGCATCTCACGGTTGTTGTTCTGCATGTAGTACTCTTCTGTCTTGAGCATTCCTGCCTTGATACCTTCTTCCGAAAGATATTTAATGAGCGGTTTGTTCTTTGGGAGAGATTTATAAGACCGATATAGAGCAAGAAAGCCCTCTTCTGTCTTCTTCTGATCTTTGTTTGCTTGTCCCTCTGTAATGAGTTGTTTTGCCTCAGCTAAGAACTGAGTAGCTAATTTTCGCTGTACATCAACCAGTCGTTCTACCAGTGGTTGATATTCTTCAAACATCTGGTCATCGCCTTTTGGGATAGGTCCACTAATAATCAAAGGAGTACGTGCATCGTCAATCAATACCGAGTCTACCTCATCCACAATGGCATAGTTATGGGCACGCTGTACCAAGTCGGCAGGAGAAATTGCCATGTTATCACGCAAATAGTCAAAACCAAATTCATTATTGGTACCAAACGTGATATCTGCCATGTATGCTTTCCTACGCTCTGGTGAGTTCGGGCGATGCTTATCAATGCAGTCTACGCTCAATCCATTAAACTCGTATAGCGGTCCCATCCACTCCGAGTCACGTTTTGCCAGATAGTCATTCACCGTTACTACGTGAACACCGTTTCCAGTCAAAGCGTTTAAGAAAACGGGTAGGGTAGCGACTAAGGTCTTTCCTTCACCTGTAGCCATCTCTGCTATCTTTCCTTGATGAAGGGCAATACCACCAAAGAGCTGTACATCGTAGTGTACCATTTCCCACTTCAAGTCATTTCCACCAGCTGTCCAGTGATTGTGATAAATCGCTTTGTCACCATCAATGGTTACAAAATCCTTGGAAGGGTCGGCAGCTAACTCTCGGTCAAAGTCGGTGGCAGTAACCACAACTTCTTCGTTTTCTGCAAATCTTCGAGCGGTATCTTTTACAATAGAAAAAGCGGTAGGCATGACATCATTCAGTGCCTTTTCGTATATTTCGAGGGCCTCTTTTTCCAATTTATCTATTTCTTCGAAGATGGGTTCACGTTCATCGATAGGTGTCTCTTCGATGTTGGCTTTCAGTTGCGCAATTTTGTCCTTTTGCGCTTGTGCGGCATCCTGTACATACTTTTGTATTTCTTTGGTTTTGGCACGTAGCTCGTCATTGCTCAGCTTTTGTATGTCGGGATAAACCTTTTTCACTGTTTCTACCAAAGGTTGAATCAGTCGCATATCTCGGCTCGATTTGTCGCCAAACAATGATTTTAGAAATTTATTGATATTCATTGTATCTATTTATTTGTTTTTATTTTCTATATAATAAGGTGATGCAAAATTACGAATAATATTTGTTAATTTGCTATTTCTCTTTTATTTATTTGGAGGTGTCCTCAGATGTTTGAGTAAGTCTCTTTATGTCAATGACTTTCTATCTTGCTATTTCTTCTTTTCTTTCTTCTTTGGCATGGGTTTGTTATCTCATTGACTTAAGCTGCTTATCTCCATGGGTTAATCGCCTTATCTCCATGAGTTAACCGCCTTATCTCCATGAGTTAAGAGGCTTGGAACATTGAGTTAATTTTAAGGGGGTAAATAGCTATCAAAAGAACCCTATGCAGATGAAGCGGAAACTGCTGATGATGAGTACTTTATACGAATGTTTATTGAAGTGGGGACACCTTGCAAGCGTTGGGTGCTCTGATTTGGATAGACTTTGCGATAGTAGGCGCAATGCGGTCTACCGAGACGGGTGTGGTAACACGTTGAGGCTTGATACCCATTCCATACAAAATAATAGGAAAGGGTACAAAGGATGCACGTGCAATATAATTATCTTGATTATCTTCGTTCAGCAACTGCCAACCTGGCGCAACCTCAATGATTAAGTCGCCACTCACGGCTGGATTATACGGACTTTCAGACACTTTCCTAATTCCTGCGATTTGTGTCAGAAAATCCTTGGAGCGTGACAAAATGTCCTCAAACGAAAGCAGTTTGTCTTCGATAAACTTTCGGTTGAGATAAATTTGATTATTAAAACAAGTTTCAACGTACCGACTTTGCCCATAAATGGCTCCAAGGTACATGTTTAGCAAATTGGCTGTACGGTTGATGTAAAAAGTGCCTGTGGGGATGCGGTATTTTGCATAATCTACTTTTTGGTCATCTGTATAGCCCGTACTGGTTAGCACAAAGAGCACTTGCTGATTTCCAACGGACTTTTCTATCTGTTCAATCAGGGTGGCAAGTGTATGATCTAATCCTCGATAGAGGCTTTCAAAATCGGTGCGCCACTTTTCAGTTTGTGTTCCCTTGGCAGAAAGTGTAATCGAGAGATAGTCGGTCTGGGCGTCCTTTCCCATGGCGTGATGGTTCAGACAAGCAATCGCTGCATCACAAACGGCATTATTCTGATCCGCCTGTTCCTTACTCGGTTTTGTTGTAGTATTGCGATAAGCCTGAATCCACTTTTGGGCTTTCGACCCATAATAATTGGAAGTGGTCCAGCTACCTGTTTTTTCATCTATCCAAAAAGCACCATCAGCGGCATGGCCAGCCGATAAGACAGCAGCGTCTCTTTGGGAGGCTATGCCATAAACAATAGAACCACCGTTGCTTGACACCTTCAGTTCGTCACTAATGGTTGAGGTGGATAATCTTTGAGGGGAAGTCGTGTATTTAGCATCGTCAACACAAAAAACGGGGCGTAAGGTTTTCCTGTCTAACCATCTTGTGCTGATGATATTATGATAAGTGGGTGTAGTCCCAGTGACGACGGTAGCGATAGCCGAAGCTCGATCTACGGACTCAAAGGGATAGTTGGCGGCTTCGTAAACGCAGCCTTTACTTAATAGTTTCTTAAACCCATTTGGCGAGTATAGCGGTGAATAATGCTCAATGTAATCATTGCGTAACTGGTCAATCGTAATGTTGACAACCAAACGAGGCGCAACTTGCAAGGTTTGAGCTTGTGTCGTTGCTCCCGTAAGGGTAGCCATGATGATTGCGGAGAGACATTTGTTCATCTATTCTTGATTTTATGGGTGTATATATATAGCCAACAATATCTACATAGCAAAGATAATGCCACAAGTGTCATGCCTTCCGCATAATGTTGGAAAAACGAAAGCAGAAGGAAAGCACACAAGAGAATGCTCCAAAATTTGGTATAATCGTGCAAGTGTCCATTTCTCAACGCCTTAATGGAAGGGTAAAGAAAGAAAAGGTGGAGAGGACAGAGTAGGAGTATCTGAAAATTAAGTTGCACAGTGGGATGTTGAGAGAAAACCATTGCCAAAAGTATAACACCAGCTATCCCAGAAAGGAGCATGACGATAAGGTCGTACTGCCATAAGATGCGTCTGAATTTCCATTCGGCAAAGCAAATAATCAATGTTGCAATGCACCATAAAACAGCGCAATGCAGCGGAGTGATAGGAGCTCTCGATTCATGTTTTTCTACTGGTGGAACGAGATAGCATGTGCTGTCTACCAAACTGCGACGATGTCCTTGATGGTCGATGACAATGGCTTCGGCAAAATCTGCTCGTAGACTATCTGGCAAAAATTGTTGTTGTTCGTTGGTTGTAGCTGCATCGGCATGTACGCCCAGCAATAAGTCATTGCCAAAACGCGCCCAGCGATGCGACTGGTTCCACTGGTGAATCATTTCCCGATAGGATATTTTTTTCGACTGACTCGCTGGATAGAGAACATGTCCATTGATATGATTGATGAGCATGTCTCTTGCACGAGTGGTACAGTTGTCGTAGAAATAATTGTAGCGGTACACTCTGTTTTCTGGTCGGTAGTTGACGTCAATGGCTTGAGTGATAGCCCATTTTTCTTCGCGAGTCAGGTTCAAGACCTGTTCCTTTACCCAACTGCCCCGATGAGAATAGGTAGATATGAAAGTTGCAAAATCTTCTATCCCCATTTCATAATCGGTCAGTCCAAACACGAATCGAAGGATGAAATAACTTTTTTGAAAGGAGAAGATACCGTAATTGATAGCGATGTCCTGTTGACGCGCCAAGTCGTGGTAACGTATGGCGGTGTGTCCATAGTAGGAATAGACTTGGTTGCCAGGTCCACAGGTGAGCAAACTGATACGTACAGAGTCCATGCTTTTGAGCATTGTGCTATCAGCTTGAGCAAAAGTGGGCGTCGTTGTCATCAACAGCAAAATCGCTATAAAGACAATCCTTAAATGTGTAGTAAAACGTTTCACGATGCAAATTTAAGTGTTATTTCCCACTTAAAGTGTGTTTAATTCGAAAATTTTCGATATTTTTGCATCCAAATCTGAAATAAAAATAGAATGAAAAAGATATTTGGTGCCTTTTTATGGGCGTCTATTTCTATATCTGCTTTTGCACAGAGTGGTACAAACTCTCCTTACAGCCAGTATGGATTTGGCGTATTGTCCGATCAGACCAGTGGTTTTAATAGGGGGATGAATGGCTTGGGTTATGGCTTTCGGGAAAATGATCAGGTGAATTTTATCAATCCTGCTTCTTATTCTGCCCTCGATTCACTTACCTTTATCTTTGATGCTGGACTTTCTGGGCAGCTTACTCATTTTGAGGAAGGTAATCGCAAACTGAACGCAAAGAATGCAGATTTAGAATATGTGGTAGCTGGCTTAAGACTGGCAAAGCATTTAGGGTTGAGTTTTGGTTTAGTACCATTTACTAATATCGGATACAACTACTCCAACACCGCAACCATTCATATTGATGAAAATTATACCAAGACAACCACTACCAACTCTTATCTTGGTAAAGGAGGATTGCATCAGGTGTACTTAGGGGCAGGTTGGGAACCGTTCAAGGGCTTTTCATTGGGGGTTAATGTCTCTTACCTTTGGGGAAAATATGACCGCTCAATCGTGAACAGCTATAGCGATATGTCTATCAATACGGTTTCAAAATATTATTCAGCCTCTGTACACAATTATAAATTAGATATAGGATTGCAATATACGGCACGGTTGTCGAGACAAGATCAGGTGACCTTGGGCGCAATTTACTCTTTGGGACATCGTCTGAATGCCGATCCGTCGTTAAGCATTATTTCTCAAAATCCACAGACAGGCATTAGAGACACAACTCTATTTACAGTGAACAATGGTTTAGAGTTACCTTCTGCCATTGGAGGAGGATTGGGCTGGAACCACCGCAATCAGTTAAAGATAGGAGCGGATTACTTGTTACAGCAGTGGTCAAAAACATCTTATCCAAACTATACGATGGCGAACGGTAATCCGCAATATGTACTCACACAAGGCATGTTCAAAGATAGGCATAAATTTACCTTCGGCGGTGAGTTTTGTCAAGATGCCAACAGTCGCCATTTCTTTCAACGGATGCATTATCGAATAGGTGCTTCCTATGCCACACCTTACCTGAAAATCAACGGACAAGATGGTCCCAGTGAGATTAGTGTGAGTGCAGGTTTCGGTATTCCGATTGTCAACAGTTGGAACAATCGTTCTATGTTGAATATCTCTGCACAATGGGTAAGGCAGGATGCAAAAGACTTTATCAAAGAAAATACGTTCCGAATCAACATCGGCTTGACGTTCAATGAGCGTTGGTTTGCTAAATGGAAGGTGCAATAACCCTCCCAAGAGGTCAGGAAAAGGGTGTATGAAGAGTAAGTCAATCGTTTTTGTCGTCGTACTGATGCAAATCTTGGGCTTTGTTTCTTGTGAAAAACAAACCGAACACATTGCTCCTGCCATATACGATCGTGACTCTGTGCCAACGATGACTACCTACGGAGTAAATCAATTGATATCCGATTCGGGTGTTATTAAATATCGAATTGTAACCGAGCGGTGGGAGGTTTATCAAAACACGACACCGCAAAAGTTCGTGTTTCGGAAAGGTGCATTCTTGGAACAGTTTGATGAAAGCTTTCATGTGCAGTCTTTTATCCAATGCGATACCGCATATTATAATATAGATGCCCAACTTTGGGAATTGAGAGGAAGGGTCAGAATATTGACTAAAGATGGACTGAAGTTCTCGAGTGAGGAGCTGTTTTTGGATCGTCGAGCACATGAGATGTACTCACATCGCTTCTCCAAACTGGTTACGCCAGAGCGCACACTTCAGGGTTCATACTTCAAAAGTGATGAGCGGATGACGAAATACATCGTTACAAATAGTCGTGGCTCCTTTGAAAAATCAGATTTCACAGGAGAGACAGATACTACGTCTACACCCACAGACAGCACGAACGTCTTCTTGCGCCCACAAGCATCACCACGACCGAAGTTGCCCACGACACCTTAGTATTGATAACAATGAATGAACAAGTAGATATCTCTTTGATTATTTTTATTCTGATAACGATGGTTCTCTCCGCCTTTTTTTCGGGTATGGAGATTGCTTTCGTTTCAAGCAACCGCATGTTGGTGCAGATGGATAAGGAAAAGAATGGATTTTCGCAACGCTTCCTTACCTTATTTTATAGCAACCCAAATGCTTTTGTTAGTACGATGCTGGTTGGGAACAACATTGTGCTGGTGATTTATGGTATTTTGATAGCGCGGCTTTTAGACAATACGATATTTGTAGGAATGAATCCTGCCTTTACAGTGCCAGCGGATACAATATTGTCCACGCTCATTATCTTGTTTACAGGTGAGTTTGTACCAAAGACACTGTTCAATAGTAATCCCAATCGACTACTGAAATTATTTGCTTTCCCTGCTTATTTGTTTTATGTTATCTTGTGGCCGATAAGTCGATTTGCCACTTTTTTGGCACGCATCATTCTTGGTTTGTTGGGAGTTAGTATCCCTAAGGATGCAGTTGCTGCAGGATTTTCTAAGGTTGATTTAGATTATTTGGTTCAATCAAGTATTGAAAATGCGCAAAGTGAAGATGACATAGAAAATGAAATCAAGATTTTTCACAATGCACTTGATTTCCCTGATACCAAAGTTAGGGATTGTATGATTCCACGAACAGAAATCAATGCCGTCGACATGAATCAATGTTCTTTAGACGAATTACGCCAAAAATTCATGGATAGTGGCAACTCGAAAATCATCGTTTATCAGGAGGATATTGATCATATACAAGGATATATCCATAGTTCTGAAATGTTCAAGCACTCTTCCACATGGCAAGAGGGTATTCGGACGATGCCTTTTGTGCCAGAGACGATGCCAGCGCAGAAGCTCATGCGCATACTGTTAACGCAGAAAAAAAGCTTGGCGATTGTTGTTGATGAGTTTGGTGGAACGAGTGGATTGGTTTCTTTGGAAGATATTGTAGAAGAAATATTTGGAGAGATAGAAGACGAACATGACAGTCTTAAATATGTAGCGAAGCAAACAGGCGATAAAGAGTTCCTATTATCAGCCCGCTTAGAGATTGATAAGGTGAATGAAATGTTTGAATTAGATTTGCCAGAAAGTGATGACTATATGACGATAGGAGGCCTGATTTTGAATGAATATCGCAGCTTTCCAAAACTGAATGAAATCATCGAAATAGGTAAATATAAATTCAAGATACTGAAGAGCACATCGTCTAAAATCGAGTTAGTACAGCTGAATATTATATCTAATTGAGCTGTTGTGACCGTTTGAAACTTAAAATTTCAATAAAATATTCAGTCGTTTGCTAAGAATTTAGTATTTTTGTACGCATTTGAAGGCATAAGCACCGGAACGAAGTACGATGCGATAGGTGTGGTAAGCGTTTGAAGGCTCATTGAAAGAATATAAAAATAAAATAAATATTAAAATAAAAAATGGCAGCATTAGGAAAAATTCGTAAGAGAGGTATGATTCTGATAAGCATCATTGGATTAGGCCTTTTTGCTTTTATTGCAGAAGAGGGATTCCGATCATGTGAAGCTTCTCGTAATGATCAGCGTCAGCAAGTAGGTAAAGTGTTGGGAGAGAAAGTCAATGTCCAAGACTTCCAAAAACTCATGGATGAATACACCGAAGTGATAAAAATGCAACAAGGTGTTGATAATCTCAATGAGATGCAGATGAATCAAGTTAAGGATATGGTTTGGCAGACCTATATTCAGACAAAAGTTGTGGAAGATGAAGCCAAGAAGATTGGATTGACAGTGACAGACGCTGAACTTCAAAACATTTTAGCTGAAGGAACCAACCCCATGTTGATGCAAACTCCATTCGTTAATCGACAAACGGGAAGGTTTGATGTTAATTCGTTGAAGAAGTTTATTGCTGATTATAAAACGCAACAAACTGCCAATCCACAAATGGCAGCACAGTACCAAACTCTTTATAAATACTGGACTTTTATCGAACGTACACTGCGCCAGCAAATTTTAGCACAGAAATATCAGAGTTTATTGGCAGGATGTATCTTGTCGAATCCAGTAGAAGCCAAACTTTCTTATAAAGAGGAAAACGAAGAAAGTTCGATTCAGCTCGCTACTTTTGCTTATTCCACCATTGATGACAGTAAGATAAAGGTTCAAGATGCTGACCTAAAGGCTAAATATGACGAACTGAAAGAGCGCTTTAAGCAAAATGTTGAAAGCCGCGATATCAAATACGTGACTGTTCGTGTTGAGCCTTCTCCAGCAGACCGTGCCGAATTGCAGCAGACTTTCAAGAAATATACAACAGATTTAGCAGCAGCTTCAGAACCTGCAAACGTTGTTCGCAAGAGCACTTCTTTGGTGAATTATCTTGGAATCCCTGTTGCTAAGACAGCCTATCCTAATGATATTGCTGATAAGTTAGACTCTATGGCAGTTGGACAGACTTATGGTCCTTTTGAAACAAAGATGGACAATTCGATGAATGTTGTTAAACTTATATCTAAGCAGTTGCTGCCTGATTCTGTTCAATATCGACAAATCCAGGTAATTGGTAAAACTCCAGCAGAGGCTCAGAAACGAGCTGATTCCATTTACACAGCATTGAATGCTGGCGCTGCTTTTGAGACGATTGCCAAAAAATATGGTCAGAGTGGTGAAAAGGTATGGATGACAACTGCACAATATCAGAATGCTCCTTCTTTGGATGCAGATACCAAGACTTATATTGGTACGTTGAATAATTCAGGTGTCAATGAATTAAAGAATGTTAAGATAGGACAAGGCAACCTCATTGTTCAAGTCGTAGATCGCAGAGCGATGATTAATAAGTACACGGCAGCTGTGATAAAGAAATCGATTGATTTCTCAAAGGACACCTATTCTAAGGCTTATAACAAATTTAGCTCCTTCGTAAGTGCTAATCAAACCCCAGAGTCAATCCAAAAGAATGCAAAGTCAAGTGGGTACACGGTACAGGATGCGAAGGATATTACTACTTCAACACACACGCTTGTGGGAATTAATGCGACTCGTGAGGCAATGAAATGGCTCTTTGATGCAAAAGAAGGTGAAATTTCCCCAATGTACGAGTGTGGTAATAACGACCAGTTATTATTGGTAGTATTGGATAAGATTCATCCAAAGGGCTATCGTTCTTATGACGATCCTCAGGTAAAAGAGTTTTTGAAAGCTGAAGTACTTCGTGACAAGAAGGCTGAACAGCTCATGGCAAAGGCTAAAGATGTGAAGAACATTGCTGCCGCACAAGCCAAAGGCGCAAAGGTTGATGCCGTTAATCAAATTACTTTCGCAGCTCCTGTCTTTGTGATGAGCGTTGGAGCAAGCGAACCTGCTTTGAGTGGAGCTGTGGCTGCAACTGCTAAAGGTAAATTCTCTTCGAGACCAGTAAAAGGTAATGCAGGTGTTTATGTATTCGAAGTAACAGGTCGCACGATGCGTCCAGGCAAGTTTGATGCTAAGACAGAAGAGCAGAAGACACGTCAGAAAGCTTTACAATACGCTGGCAACTTTATGAATGAGTTGATATTGAAAGCTAATATTGAGGACAATAGATATCTATTCTTTTAGTTAGATTTCGTATGCTGGACTACAAACGCAAGTCCAGCATATACTCATTTAATATAAAAGGGGAGGGTGCATCATAGTCGTATTTATGGTGCACTCTCTCATTTTTTATGATGAGTCATCGTTATTCTGAATTAGCTCCAGCTTTTTCCTCATTGGTTTCAAAAGTGATTTAATGGCAGCACCACTTCAATATGCGCAGATTGTGTAGGAATATTTTGCTCCCATTATTATAATAAAATAGGTGTAATTTTCGTTTTCCTATAAACCGTTTATTTATGAAAAAGTTTTTAGTAACGTTTGTCTTGTTATTAAGTGTTTTGTTCGGCTGGGCTCAAGGCACTGTTGGCACGTGGTCACTGATTCCAAAGATTGGAGTGAACTTTGCAAACATCAGTGGTTTTGATGTATTTGAGATGGATGACCCAGTGAAAGGTTTTGAAAGCTCATCTGTTTTGAAATCCAAATACCTTGAAGGACTCATCATTGGTTTAGACGTTCAAAATCAGCTAACAGAGCGAGTTGCTGTTTCTGCTGGCTTATTTTATAGTAGACAGGGCATGGATTTTCCAGAGCTCGAGAGCATAGATGATAAAAATGTTCATCATGCATCTAACGGATTTCAATGGAAATTCCACTATTTGCAGTTGCCAGTGATGCTCCATACTTATGTTGTAAGTGGTCTTTCTGTCAATGCAGGTCTACAAATAGGTTATCTGCTGTCTGCCAAAGGCTTTTCGTCTCAATCGCATTTCTACACGGACAAGGAAGGTAAAACGCATTATGAAAAGGATGAAGAGGGGAATTTGCTATATGACTACAAGAGCAAATACGATATGACGAACAACATGAAGCGCATAGATGTTTCCGTTCCTGTGGGTATTTCGTACGAATATGGGAATGTGCTGTTGGACGCAAGGTATAACTTCGGCTTGCTGAAAATCAATAAAGATGATTACAGTACTTTTAAGAACAAGTTATTTTCCTTTACCGTTGGCTACATTTTCGACCTATGATGAGGCGATGAAGAGAAGTCACGAATCATATCAACTTGAATAATAAATCTAAACAAATGAATTACAAAGACGACAAACGTATTATTATGACCCTCGATGCTGGTGGAACAAACTTTGTTTTTTCGGCGATGCAGGGCGGTGAGCAGATGATAGTACCTTTTGCATTGCCATCAATGGCAAACGATTTGAATGCCTGTTTGGGTCAGTTGGTCAAAGGGTTTGAGAAAATACAACACCTTATTCCTATGGATGCATCGGCTATCAGCTTTGCTTTCCCTGGTCCTGCCGACTATGAGAACGGCATTATAGGCGATTTGCCCAATTTTCCTTCCTTCCGTGGAGGCGTGGCTTTGGGTCCCTATTTACAAATACGTTTTGGTATGCCTGTTTTTATCAACAACGATGGCAGCTTGTTCGCCTATGGCGAAGCCATGGCAGGAGCATTGCCTTTGGTCAACAATCGACTGGAAGAAGCGGGCAGTCCAAAGCGGTTTAACAATCTCTTAGGTCTCACGTTCGGCACGGGTTTCGGTGCTGGTGTGGTCATCAATGGTGAATTGTTGGTTGGAGACAATGGATTGGGAGGTGATATTTGGTGTTTTCGTAACAAGAAATATCCAGCATATATTGTGGAGGATAGCGTCGCCATTCGTGCTATCAAACGTGTATATCGTGAGCTTTCTGGCGATGTGCGTGACCTTGAACCCAAGGACATCAATGATATTATCGCTGGAAAGATAGACGGCAATGTGGATGCTGCTAAGAAGAGCTTCGCAGAGTTTGGTGAGATGGCAGGCGATGCCATTGCTATGGCTGATACCATTGTCGATGGATTGGTTGTCATTGGTGGAGGTGTATCGAAGGCGTCAGCCCATATCTTGCCAGCTTTGGTAGGCGAGATGAACAGCAGACTTAAAATGATGAATGGCGAGGAGGTAGGACACATGCAAATGAAAGTGTACAACTTGGAGGATGAGCAACAGTTTGCAGACTTTACAAGGGGTGGCGCTGTGAAGATTAATGTACCTGGTAGTAGCGTTCAGGTTGATTACGACCCGATGAAGCGTATCGGGGTCATCGTATCGAAAAATGGGGCGAGCGAATCGATTGCATTAGGTGCCTACGTCTATGCCTTGAACAAACTTGATGAATAACTAAAAATTCGTCATCTTGCTATCCATGCTTTAATAACACGTTGATAGCTCTCACAGCGTGAAAAATGAGATGCTGAAATAGGTGATCAATGCGTTGAAAGTTCACAACTCAATGGAGACAATTTTGTTTCCCATTGAGTTGTTTTGGTTCTGACGCTTTCCGAGTTATTTCTTCTTTTGCTGTTGCTCTTTTTGTGTTTCCTTATAGATTTGGATAATCGGGTCTTCGTCCAGCTTGTCCATTTGTTTGAACGAGTTGAGCATGCGTTGCCTTTGCTTTCGATACTTCTTAGCTTTGAAGTCAAACATAGAAAAGAAATCGAATGAACCGACAGACGAGGGGGCTAACATGGCTCGTTCATTGGCATCCGCTTTCATCCATCCTTGAATCGTCTTGTTGAGTTGTGTCTGCATATCCTTTCCATAAACAACTACTTCGCCTATCATCTTTTCGTCTTTTATCATCGAAATAGAGTCGCCTACCATTCGGGCAGGGATGCGAAGAGGTAAATATTTGGGCTTGATGATAGTGAGCGTGTCAAACTGTTGGGGAATCGTTGTTTGTCCAAGATAGTTCGTTGAGTCGCATTTTTGCGTGTCTGCCCAAACCCATACCTTGCGCATGGGTACTTTGGTCTCGGCATCGTACACTACAATCTTGCGCTGCGCATTCACAGAAAGACTTGTGCCAATGCAAACAAACAAAAGAATAAAGAAGAATTTTTGCATGCTTATCGGTCGTTAAGGGATACTGTTGTTAGCTTTCAAGGGTGTATTTGGACAAACACGTCGCACCATTTATTTCGGGTAAATCAAGTTTTTCTCTTCTATTTTCTCCAACACTTCGGTTAGGAATTTATGCGATTCGTAGCGTGCCATGGGCAGATCGTGTAGCAAATAGTTGCCACAATCTTGGGCTTGTGCGCCCGGAATTTCACCTTCAAAGTTAGTAACAAACTCAAAGGTGTGTATCATCAAATCGACAATATCACGACTTTTCAAGTCGCCATGCACAATCAAATAGTTGCCAGTGAGGCATCCCATAGGTCCCCAATAAATGATTTTGTCTTTCCACTGTGCATCGTTGCGCAAGTAAGTAGCAGCCAAATGCTCGATAGTGTGCAAGGCACCAATGTGCAAAACGGGCTCACGGTTAGGCTCTTTCATGCGTATGTCGAAGGTGGTAATGACTTCCGAGCCAATGAGGTCTTGTCTACTTACATAAATTCCTCGCAACAATTTGTTGTGGTCAATGGTGAATGAAGGTATTTTGTTCATCTTTAAGTTTTTTAGTTTGTGAGTTTTTTAGTTTTTGGGTGATGCGTTTTCTCTCGTTTGTGGCAAGAAGCAGTCGGGGTTTTGCTTAAATCTTTTGCAAAAAGTCTTTCGTTACTTCAAACGAGTCGTGTGCTATTTGTTCCCAAAAATTGTAGTATTGTGACGCTTCGGTATCTTTCAGTGGGACATCACTAATGATACGAAATGAGATAAAAGGAATGTGATACAGGTGGCAGGTTTGCGCAATCGCACCGCTTTCCATATCTACGGCTGCCGCTTTGGGAAAAGATTGAAGGATGTGTTGCATTTTTTCCCGACTGTCCACAAACCAATCTCCGCTTACAATGAGTCCGCTTTTGATATTTTTGTGATAGGATAGAGACAACGCTTTGTTGACTAATTCTGGCGGAGACACATAGCTTGCGGGCATTCCCATGATTTGTCCTTTGGCGCATTCCTTGCCACAATACGCATCATGATAGCAACACTCGGTGCTTACAACCACATCTTTGGGGTTCAATGCTGTATCAGCAGCTCCCGCACAGCCCGATGATACGATGAGTTGTGGCTGATAGCGATGAATCATTTCTACGGCTCCAATGGCAGCGTTCACCTTGCCTATGCCACATTGCATCAATACAATTTCATTTTGTTTGATTCGTCCTTTGACAAAACTCAAATGGTTGTCTTGTTCCATTTGGCTATTTTCCAATAAGGATTTCAATTGTACAAATTCCTTATCCATTGCCACAATTACGCCTATCTTCATATCCAATCGTTCTCGTTTTCTTGCAAAGATAGCAAAAAAGGAAATATAATCCGTGTTAAGCCCTAAACTTTTGTTATCTTTGTGGCAAAATATAATCATAACAAAACTATCATGGAAGTTTGGAAGAAATATGGCTTAGATGTAGCCGCTGTTGTGCTTTTTGTCCTTATCTCATTTGCTTATTTTGTTCCAGCGAGTTTGGACGGTCGCATTTTGTTCCAACATGATGCGTCTGCTGGACGTGGCATGGGACACGAACAGCAAACATATTTTGAGCGAACAGGCGAACGAACCCGTTGGACCAATTCGGTTTTCGGTGGTATGCCCACCTATCAAACAGCTCCTTCGTATAAGAGTACTGATGCGTTGAGTAAGGTAATGGATGCATACCATTTGTGGCTTCCCGAAAATGTGTGGTATGTCTTTGCCTATTTGTTAGGCTTTTACATCCTTCTGCGTGCATTCGATTTCCGTCAGGAGTTGGCTGTATTGGGATCAATTATATGGGCTTTTTCCAGTTACTTCTTCATTATCATCGCTGCGGGTCATATATGGAAGGTCATGGCATTGGCATATTTGCCCCCAATGATAGCGGGTTTGGTGCTTGCATATCGAGGCAAATACCTGTGGGGCTTCATTCTCACCGCCTTGTTTACGGCGTTTGAGGTGAAAGCCAACCACGTGCAGATGACGTATTATTATCTGTTTGTGGTGCTGTTCATGGTGATAGCTTATCTTGTTCAAGCCATTAAGAATAAGCAACTGCTACATTTTGGCAAAGCGACAGCAGTGTGTGCTGCTGCTGCCTGTCTCGGCATTTGTATGAACTTGAGCAACTTGTACCACACGTGGGAATACAGCAAGGAATCCATGCGTGGCAAGAGCGAACTGGTAAAAGCGAATACAGCCAACCAAACCAATAGTGGTTTGGAGCGTGATTACATAACTCAATGGAGTTACGGTATTGGTGAAACGTGGACGCTGCTTATTCCGAATGCCAAAGGAGGAGCTTCTGTACCTCTGTCTCAGAACGAGACGGCTATGAAAAAAGCTGATCCTAATTTTATTCAAATCTATCAACAAATGGGTCAGTATTGGGGAGAGCAACCCGGAACCAGTGGACCTGTGTATGTTGGTGCATTCGTGTTGATGCTCTTCATCTTGGCATTGTTCATCGTTAAAGGTCCTATGAAGTGGGCTTTATTGGCAGCTACCGTCCTTTCCGTCTTGCTCTCGTGGGGAAAGAACTTCATGCCATTGACCAATTTCTTTATCGATTACATGCCAATGTATGCTAAGTTTCGCACGGTGGCATCCATCTTGGTGATCGCAGAGTTTACCATTCCATTGTTGGCGATGTTGGGTTTGAAGAAAATCTTGGACACGCCATCGATATTGAATAAGCAGATTAAATATGTATATATCAGCTTTGGGCTCACTGCAGGTTTTTGTTTGTTGTTTGCCCTCATGCCCAGTGTGTTCTTTTCTAATTTTGTTTCCGCACAAGAGTTGGAAGCAATGAAGAGCATTCCTGCGGAATATCAAGGACAATTAATCGCCAATCTTCGCGAAATGCGGCAAGCTATCTTTACTGATGATTGCTGGCGGTCGTTCTTTATCATTGTGATTGGCACTTTCTTGCTGCTGCTTTACCGTGCCAACAAACTTAAAAAGTCTGCTTTCGTAGGACTGGTGATTGTGCTGTGCCTTGTAGATATGTGGCAAGTCAACAAGCGTTACCTCAACGATGGCATGTTTGTAGAGAAGAGTGTGCGCGACAATCCTATTGAAATGACACCTACCGACCAGCAAATTTTGCAGACGAAAGAACTCGATTACCGTGTGTTAAACCTCGCAACGAGTACCTTTAACGAAAACGAGACCAGTTATTTCCACAAGAGTATTGGAGGGTATCATCCAGCAAAGTTGCGCCGCTACCAAGAAATGATAGAGACGTATATCGCCCCAGAGATGGAGAAACTAATGAAAAGTATTGTCGAAGCGCAAGGCGATATGACCAAATTGAACGGGGATAGCATCTCGCCTGTCTTGAATATGCTGAATACCAAATTCTTCATCATGCCATTACAAGGCGGTCAGACCGTTCCGTTAAAAAATCCATACGCCTTTGGTAACGCATGGTTTGTCGATAAGGTGACTTATGTCAATAATGCCAATGAGGAATTAGAAATGGTGGGCAAGCTCAATCTTCGTGCGGAAGCGGTTGCTGACAAGAAGTTTAGAGATGTGTTGGGAAGTAGCTGTGAGCAAGACCATCATGCACAAGTAACCATGAAGAACTATGAGCCAAACCAACTCACTTACGAGGTTGAGTCGGCAAAGGGTGGGGTATTAGTATTCTCGGAGAACTATTATCCTGAATGGACAGCAACGGTCGATGGGAAAGAGGTGCCTGTGGGGCGTGTCAATTATATTCTTCGCGCCATACAAGTGAAGCCCGGTAAACATCAAGTGGTGTTGAGTTTCTTCCCCAAATCGGTCGATCGAACAGAGACGGTGGCATACATTGCCTTTGCCTTGTTAGTCATCTGTATTTTGTTGGGCATTGGTTTGGAGATTCGTCAACGTAAAACTGGTGCGACAGCTCAAGATCGTAAATGATTCCAAGCGTTGAAAAGATAAAACAATTGAATTAAAAAAGGTCCGAAAAGCACGGTTGCTTTTCGGACTTTTTCATGCTGTTGTCCATTCATTCAACAACCGTTTATGGAACAAACACATACCCTACGATGTGCAGCCTTTCCACCTCTTCCCTGTATCTCAATAAAAAGTAAGTGATGGTTAGCTGTGTCTTCTTGCCTTTAAGCTTGATGTCGTGAGTTTTCTCCGTATTCGCCATGGCTTCGAGGTCTGACAAACTGACAAGATACTCGTCGTTAATCATCTGACCGTCAATATTATCTTTAAGCACAATGCGCATTGAATCTCCTTGTAAATATCCTTGGACGTTATCCTCGTCATAGGCTGCAATATTTGCAACATGGCGATATCCTGCGGGAATGGATACAAGCACATCGCTCTTTTCAAAATTACATTCATAGCTCACCATGCTTTGCACTGAAACAGGTTTCCCTTTGTTGTTTTTCACTTTCTTGTCAAACTCGTAGCCAAAGGTTTCAACCTTTGGTTGTAATAGCTCTTCCGTACACTTCATTCCATAAGTTGTACGGAGATAGGATAGCTTCCCGTCCGTCTTTTTCGCATCTATATAGTTTAGCCCTTGCAAAAGTTTGTCATAGGTGACACTATTCATGGGCAATTTGATGTCTGGCTGTTGGGCTGCCAGATGCTTTACTTCGCTTGTCAATTTGTTTCGGGTATAGCTGGCAATATTATAGGGAAAGATAGAAATCAAAGCCCACACAATTAAAAAGGAGTTGATGATCCAAATCACTCTTCTACTGCGACAGACCATTAGTCCCAAGCACACGGCATAGCACCAAACATTGAATATCAAAAGATATAGCCGATAAATAGTGACACCGTAATCGCTAAAACGCCTGTAAATACCCACAGACATTAATACGAGGAGGGGCAAAACAATGACAGGCAGATAGCGAACAATGAATTGATCGAACCTCTTGACCTCTTTTTCATGATGTATAGGATAAAGCAAAAAGACGATGGTGACAGTGAGAAGCATTAACACTGACACTAACCAAGACACCCAACCATTGGGCAACTCCCATGTAATGATAATTTTGGCGGTATATGCATACAGGGTAATGGTGTATGCCATGTGTAGCGGTATCAAGAGATAATGAATCACCCCATTGCCAAAACGATTCTGTAGCCAATTACTCTCACTAAACTTGTTGGCTCCTTGTGGTAGTGAAGCCATGAGTAATAAAGGTGCGATGAGCGTGAAGCACACGGCAGACAAGTCCAAATAGAGGGTGTATTTGATATCTAACAAAAACAGTGAGGTGAGCGAGTTTAGCAACAAAGAGAGTCCTATTAGCACGCCAAGCGATATGACGAAAGCCAAACTACAACCTCCTATGAGGTTCAGCAGAAAATTGATAGCGGGTCTATCGTTGCGTTGCTGGTAATAGGGTAGGGTAAACCAACCAACACCCATCACAGTAGCAAGCACCACAATAGCAATACTTTGCTCAATGGTATTCGTATAAGAGTTTGCCAACAGTGCGCANATGCCGAGCCAANCCACTTGTATGCCAAGATGAACTTGCCACGCTCTTTTTTGTTGTTGCCACTCTTCNGTCCATAAATGGAGTTGTANCGACAAAAGTAAAGCNGTNACAGGGTAGAGCATGAGGAAGACTNTNATNGNATTGATGTCTGTTNCTTCCTGAAACTTATGATTGAGGAAAATCCATGAAGCGCAAGTAATGATACAGAAAAAGATAGAAGTNGGAAAGCGTAACACAAGNGCTGNAAGTTGTTGACGCCAGTCTTTCAGAGAAGNTTTNGAGAGTTTTTTCATAAAAAGACATGCTTAAGAGTGAAATAATGCAACAAAGATACGAAAAATAATCAGATGTCCTA
>NZ_JRPQ01000055.1 GCF_000762405.1 Hoylesella timonensis S9-PR14
TTATTTTACCAAAAAACGACCATCTAAAATCTTCAAAATAGAAAAAATCAATAGGCAATCCATATACAAAAATGGGCTGATTTTACCAAAAAAGCTGTCGTTTTAAGTTGGAATATTGATTTAACGGGCTTGGAAACATACATTAGCGGCGTTATTCACATGCTTCAACCTCATTAAAGCATGCAAATTGTTAGCTTATCTCAATGGGTTAGTCGAAGAAAAAAGGGGAAAAAGAAAGTAAAAGGAGAGACTTTACTTGTAATATGTTCAATAACAAGCGATTATGAACATTGCTCATAACTCGCGTATTTGCGACCAACTTTGTTGTTGGTGGTTTACATGCGAGTTATGAGAGGCACTTTGTAAAGAAAATTCAGCATTTATTTTTATTTAATACGTCGTATCATCGAGATTACAAACACGACTTCGGGGGTGTGCATCGTAGTGAAACTATCATTCATCAATGAAAGAGCTGTAGTTCATAGTTTTTTAGAGTCAAGCCATACTTATTGTTAAAAAGAGAGGTACAGGTTTGTCTATATATATAAATAAGGTGAAGATAATAATGCAAGTTTTGTCGGAATAATCTCTTTGATATATGGAAAATTGCGTATATTTGCATAACAAATGGGGGATTAGTTTTTAAGACATATTTTATACCTATCATTATTTTTGGACATTGTTCCAGTAATTGAATATAGTTTTACGTAGTAGATGATGAAAAGACTTTTATATATTTTCTTTATAGTAAGCTTTGTTGTGACTGCCCAAGGACAGAGAAAAGAGATTTTACAAGCAAGACAATGGGTGAAACGTGGAAACAATTTGGATAAAGCCGAAAAATCCATGCGCAGCTTGCTCAATGACTCAACCAACAGAAGCAATAAAAAAATATGGTTAACTCTTTTTGAAGCGGTTAGAAAGCAATATGAGCAAGGAAATGAGAAGTTGTATTTGAAGCAAAAATACGATACCACACGGTTGTTTTCTTTGGCAAGAAATATGTTTGAAGATTTACAGGCATTTGATTCCATTGATGCACTACCTAATAAAAGGGGGAAAGTAGCTCCAGCCTATCGTAGCGAACATGCACAATATCTGCATCAAATCAGACCGAATCTCTTTAATGGTGGGGCTTTCTTCCTTAATAAAAAGAAATATGCTGAAGCCTATCAAATGTACAATACTTACATTCAGAGTGCTTATGAGCCATTGTTTGAAAAATACCAGTATGTAGAGAAAGATAGGCGAATGCCTGAAGCTTCTTATTGGGCTGCATTTAGTGCTTACCAATTAAGGAACTATGATGCAACTTTGAAACATTCGCATCTCGCATTGAAGGATTCGGTGCATTATCCCTACATGCTGCAATATCTTGCCAATATCTATGAAGAGAAAAAAGATACAACCATGTATCTAAAGGTTTTGGACGAGGGATTTACCACTCATCCCAGCTTTCCATTTTTCTTCCCTCGATTGGTTGATTATTATGTAATGACGAAACAATTTGATAATGCCTTGGACGTCATTGACCGAGCGTTAGCGGTGGACAGTACCAATCAGTTATATCAATTTGCCAAGAGTACCGTACTTTTGAATACCGGTAGATACGATGCGTGTATTCAAATCTGTGATGACCTCATCGCAAAGAATGACAGCATGCCAGAACCCTATCTCAATGCAGGTCTTGCTTATTTCAATCAAGCTGTTCTCTTAGACAATGATACGAAATTATCAAAGAAAAATAGAAAGCAAATTCTTGGCTATTATCATAAGGCTTTGCCCTATTTAGAGCGTTATAGGGCTTTGGCTCCCGAGATGAAAGATAAATGGGGTACGCCGCTGTATACCATCTATCTGAATTTGAACATGGGTAAGGAGTTTGAAGAAATCGATCGTATTATCAATCAAAAACAAAAATAAGTCATGAATGTCACCGTCGATTTAGCCAAATTAGGGATAGAACAACTGAGTGCCATGCAGTTGAAAGCTTCTGACAGCATTGCACAAAGCGGACGTGATGTTATCCTTCTATCTCCAACTGGGTCGGGAAAGACTTTGGCTTATTTGTTGCCGATTCTTCAAAAGTTGGATGTAAGTTCAAAAGAGGTGCAAGCCGTAGTGATAGTTCCCAATAGAGAGCTTGCCATTCAATCAGCAGAAGTCTTGCAACTGCTCACCAAAGCAATGAAAGGATTTGCGTGTTATGGTGGACGTCCCGCCATGGATGAACACCGACAGTTGCGACAAGTACAACCACAAATCGTTTTTGCTACGCCTGGAAGGTTGAATGACCACTTAGACAAACGAAACATCAGTATTGAAACGATTCAATATGTCGTTATTGATGAATTTGATAAGTGTTTAGAGATGGGATTCCAAGAGGAGATGAGCAAGATACTTGAGAAGCTTACTGCCGTCAAACAGCGCATCCTTCTTTCGGCAACAGATGCCGTAGAAATTCCTCATTTCGTCAACATGAATAATGTCGACCGATTGGATTATCTCACATCAGCAACCGTCTCTCATCAGGTTCGAGTCTTTTCGGTTCGTAGTCCGGACAAGGATAAGCTGCAAACACTCAAACAACTGTTGTTGTCGTTTGGAAATCAGAGTACGATAGTGTTCACGAATTATCGGGAAAGTGCCGAACGCATCCATGATTTTTTGACATTTCAACATTTTTACTCTACTGTTTTTCATGGTGGTTTAGATCAGCAAGAACGTGAAAGTTCGATCTATAAATTTTCTAATGGGTCGGTGAATATCTTGGTGAGTACGGATTTGGCTTCGCGTGGATTGGATATTCCAGATGTAGACAACATCGTTCACTATCAATTGCCAGACCAAGAAGAAAACTATGTACACAGAACGGGGAGGACAGCTCGTTGGGAAAAAGAGGGTAGGGCGTTCCTGCTCATTGGCCCCACAGAGGTGATACCTGCATACACTATCAGTCATACTCAAGAATATAGCATCCCTGTTACGGACAGTCAGCCCGCATTACCCAAAATGGCAACTATATATATAGGTAAAGGGAAGAAAGATAAGATAAGCAAAATGGACGTTGTTGGGTTCTTGTGTAAGAAATGTCAACTTGCTCCTGATGAGATAGGACGTATTGATGTGAATAATTATTACGTATATGTGGCAGTCCAAAGAAATAAGTTGCAAGAAGTTCTAAAAAGGGCAAAAGGACAAAAAATTAAGGGTTTGAAAACGATTTTTGAGGCTGCAGAATAGAAAAAACGCGGAAAGTGCAAAATAATACAGTTTTTATTTTTGTCTTTCAAACTATTGTTGTAAATTAGCAACCAATTACTAATACTTGTTTAATTTTAACTTTAAAACAATGGAAAAATACAATTTTAATGCAGGTCCATCAATCCTTCCTCGTGAAGTAATTGAAAACACAGCGAAACAAATTCTTGACTTTAATGGTATCGGACTTTCTCTGATGGAGATTAGTCACCGTTCAAAAGACTTTCAGCCAGTTGTTGACGAGGCTGTAGCTTTGATTAAAGAGTTGTTGCAGATACCAGAAGGTTATGCAGTTATCTTCTTAGGTGGTGGTGCATCATTGCAGTTCCACATGATTCCTAACAACTTCTTTGTAAAGAAAGCTGCTTACCTGAATACAGGTACATGGGCTAAGAAAGCTTTGAAAGAAGCAAAATTCTTCGGAGAAGTAGTAGAAGTAGCTTCTTCTGCAGACAAGAACTATTCTTATCTTCCTAAAGGATGGAGCGTACCTGAGGATTGTGATTATTTTCACATTACTTCCAACAATACCATCTACGGTACAGAGATACGTAAAGACTTGGATGTAAAGGTGCCACT
The DNA here is from genome assembly GCF_000762405.1 of Hoylesella timonensis S9-PR14. Lineage (GTDB taxonomy): Bacteria > Bacteroidota > Bacteroidia > Bacteroidales > Bacteroidaceae > Prevotella > Prevotella timonensis_A. Next base: position 3,841 of record NZ_JRPQ01000055.1, read on the forward strand.
TATTGCAGATATGTCATCAGATATATTTAGTCGTCCTATTGATGTTTCTAAATACGCATGTATCTACGGTGGAGCACAGAAGAACTTGGCTATGGCTGGTGTTACATTCGTTATCGTTAAGGAAGACATGTTAGGTAAGACCGGACGTGAAATACCAACGATGTTGGATTATCGCACACACATCGAGAAGGGTTCTATGTTCAACACTCCTCCTGTTGTTCCTATCTATTCAGCTCTCGAAACATTGCGTTGGATTAAGAAGAACGGCGGTGTAGAAGCAATGGATAAGTTGGCTCACGAAAGAGCAGACTTGTTATATGCTGAGATTGACAGAAACAAACTGTTCAAGGGAACTGTTGCTAAAGAAGATCGCTCATTGATGAATATCTGCTTTGTCATGAACGAAGAATACCAAGATCTTGAAAAACCATTCTTCGAGTTCGCTACTGAACGTGGTATGGTTGGTATCAAGGGACACCGTTCTGTTGGAGGTTTCCGTGCAAGTTGCTACAACGCTATGAGTGTTGATGGTGTGAAAGCACTGATTGCTTGCATGAAAGAATTCGAAGACAAACATTAATCCATTACAAACTACAAACTAATCATGATTTACAAATAGGCTAAAATAAGAAAATTAGGTGAGCGTAATTATCCAGTTTGCTTGATACAACCTTATTTTAGCCTGTTTGTTCATCAATTCATGCGTAATCACTTCCTATTGTGGTTACGTACTTAATTAACCCATTCAATATTCTAAACAAATGAAAGTACTTATTGCTACAGAAAAACCTTTTAATGCAAAGGCAGTTGAGGCTATTAAAAAAGAGTTGGAGAGTCAGAATCATTGCGTTAAACTGTTAGAAAAATACACTTCTACCGATGAACTCAAAGATGCTGTTAAAGATGCAGAGGCGATGATTGTTCGTTCTGATAAAATAACGAAAGAAATCCTTGATGCTGCTCCAAAACTTAAAGTTGTTGTTCGTGCAGGTGCTGGTTACGATTCTATTGACACCGCTTATGCCAAAGAAAAAGGTATTGTGGTAGAAAATACTCCTGGTCAGAACTCTAATGCAGTTGCTGAATTGGTATTTGGCTTGTTGATTTATATGTGTCGTAGCTGCTTCTCAGGAAAATCAGGTTGTGAACTGAAAGGTAGAAAATTAGGTATCTTGGCTTTCGGTAACATTGGTCGTCATGTAGCTCGCATCGCTAATGGTTTTGGTATGGAGGTATATGGCTTCAGCCGTTCGCATGCAGAGAATCCTAAAAAAGAAGATGGCGTACAGTTTGTAGCTACCAAAGAAGAGCTTTTCAAGAAGTGTGATATTGTTAGTGTACATCTTCCCGCTAATGAACATACAAAACAAAGTGTTGGTTACGATGTTGTTAATTTGATGAAGAAGGGTGGCATTTTGGTAAATACTGCTCGCAAGGAAGTTATCAACGAACCAGAATTGTTGCGTTTAATGGGTGAACGTGAAGATCTTAAATTTGTGACAGACATCAAGCCAGATGCTGATGCAGAATTCGCAAAGTTCGAAGGTCGTTACTTCACTACTCCTAAGAAGATGGGCGCACAGACAGCAGAAGCTAACGCTAATGCAGGAATTGCTGCCGCACAGCAAATCAATGCTTATTTCAAAGACGGTTGCACGAAATTTCAAGTTAACAAGTAAACACTATGGCAACAATTAAACCATTCAAAGGCGTTCGACCTCCAAAAGATTTAGTCGAAGAGGTTGAGTCACGTCCATACGATGTCTTGGATTCTGAAGAGGCGAGAGAAGAAGCTGGAGATAATGAAAAGAGTCTGTATCACATTATAAAACCAGAAATCGATTTCGAGCCAGGAACTTCTGAATATGACCCACGTGTCTATGAGCAAGCAGCTAAGAACTTTAAGAAGTTCCAAGATAAAGGCTGGCTCAAGCAAGATGAGCACGAAAACTACTATATCTATGCCCAAACCATGAATGGTAAGACACAGTATGGATTGGTAGTAGGCGCTTATTGTCAAGACTATCTTAATGGAGTTATTAAGAAGCATGAACTGACCCGAAGAGATAAAGAAGAAGACAGAATGAAGCACGTACGGGTATGCGATGCCAACATAGAACCAGTTTTCTTTGCTTATCCCGACAATCAAACGCTTACAGCTTTGATAGAGCGTTATGCCTCTGAAAATCCTGAATACGACTTCATTGCTCCTATTGACGGTTTCAGACATCAATTCTGGGTAATCTCCGATGGGAAGGATATTGAAACAATTACAGCTGAATTTAAGAAGATGCCAGCCTTGTATATAGCTGACGGTCACCACCGTTCTGCAGCTGCTGCATTGGTTGGTGTTGAAAAATCGAAAGCCAATCCTAATCATACAGGTCATGAAGAATATAACTATTTCATGGCTGTTTGCTTCCCTGCATCTCAGTTAACCATTTTAGATTATAATAGAGTGGTGAAGGATTTGAACGGAATGACATCAGAAGAGTTCTTAAAAGCTTTGGAGAAAAACTTTGATGTTGTTGAGGAAGGTACGAAGAGTTACAAGCCGCAGCAGTTGCATGAATTCTCTTTGTATCTGGACGGAAAGTGGTATAGCTTGAAAGCAAAACCAGGAACATACGACGACAACGATCCAATTGGGGTATTGGACGTAGATATTTCTTCTCGATTGATACTTGATGAATTACTCGGAATCAAGGATTTACGTTCAGACAAGCGTATTGATTTCGTTGGTGGCTTGCGTGGCTTGGAAGAGCTTGAGCGTCGAGTAGACAGTGGAGAAATGAAGATGGCATTGGCTCTTTATCCTGTTTCTATGCAGCAGATTATGGATATTGCAGACTCAGGAAAAATTATGCCACCGAAAGCAACATGGTTTGAACCTAAACTGCGTAGTGGCTTAGTGATTCATAAACTATCTTGATGACAGATCAATATAGAACCATAACTCATCAAATGGGCGAGGGATTTTACTCCGAGAAACGGAGTAAATTCCTCGCCTTTGCGCACCATGTCACGACTGAAAATGAAGTGAAGGAATTGTTGCAAGCTTACAAGAAGAAATATTATGACGCTCGCCACTGCTGTTATGCGTACATGCTGGGAGCGGACAGAAGTGTTTTCCGTGCGAATGACGATGGTGAACCTTCCAGCACCGCAGGAAAACCTATCTTGGGACAAATTAACGCTCATGAATTGACTGACATCTTAATTGTTGTTGTGAGATATTTTGGTGGTACCAAATTGGGAACCAGTGGACTTATTGTCGCTTATAGAACAGCTGCTGCGGCAGCTATAGAAAATGCACAAATAGAAACGAGATATGTAGAAGATATTATTGATTACTCTTTTACCTATCCGCTGTTAAATGAAGTTATGCGAGTAGTGAAAGAGTTGGAGCCTCGAATTGTTTCTCAAACATTCGATAATACTTGTCACATCTCCTTAGCCATACGAAAATCTCAAGCTGCTGAATTGCGTCAGCGATTGCAACAATTATCTTTTCAATAATCCCTTGTGTACTGCTTGTCCTGTTGAAGTACAGTGTTTTTCCCTTTTGTTGCATTGAAAAACATTGACAAGTGATTTTGAACATACAAACTAAAAATGTTGAGTAATTTTGGAGCTGTAGTCAACTCTTAGAAATTGTGAGCTTCATTCATAGAGATAGAGCGCTATGAATGGTGGATGATTTTAATAATTATGCTGAAGGCTATTGAAAATTGCTTGTAGATTGAGAAAATATCGAAAAAATGTGCTATCTTTGTAACGTATATATACAGTTGATTTAACAAGGATAAAGTATTTCATGCGTGAGTGTTTCGTCTTATAGAAGAACTTCATACATGCCAATTAAGTTATTCAATTATTGACAGTTATCTCTCTTTCGGGATATTCAATTATTAGGAAAAGATAGTATTATGGGAATTTTTGGTCTCTTCAACAAGAAAAAGAAAGAAACCTTAGACCAAGGTTTAGAGAAGACAAAGCAAAGTGTGATAAGCAAACTTTCGCGAGCCGTTATAGGGAAATCTAAGGTAGACGATGAAGTGTTGGATAACCTTGAAGAGGTGCTTATTACCTCTGATGTCGGTGTTGATACGACTTTAAAAATTATCCAACGTATAGAAGAACGGGTAGAACGTGATAAATACGTCTCTACCTCTGAACTTAATGCCATTCTACGTGAAGAAATTGCCACTTTGTTAGCAGAGAATCATTCCGAAGATAATGAGAGTTGGAGTTTGCCAACAGATCATCAACCTTATGTTATCCTTGTTGTTGGCGTCAATGGTGTAGGAAAAACTACAACAATAGGAAAGCTTGCTTATCAGTTTAAGCAGGCTGGAAAGAAAGTATATTTGGGAGCTGCAGACACTTACCGTGCCGCTGCGGTAGACCAAATCGTGATATGGGGTGAGCGAGTAGGAGTACCTGTCATTAAACAACAAATGGGTTCTGACCCTGCTTCGGTCGCTTTTGACACGTTGCAGAGTGCTAAAGCTAATCATGCAGACGTAGTTTTGATTGATACAGCAGGACGCTTACACAATAAAGTGGGACTGATGAACGAGCTGAAGAAAATCAAAGAGGTAATGAAAAAGGTACTGCCTCAAGCTCCAGATGAAGTGTTGTTGGTTCTTGATGGTAGCACTGGTCAGAATGCATTTGAACAAGCAAAACAGTTTTCTGCGGTAACTCAAATTACGTCTTTGGCGATTACCAAACTTGATGGTACGGCTAAAGGCGGCGTAGTGATTGGCATCAGCGACCAATTGAAAGTGCCTGTGAAGTACATTGGATTAGGAGAGCAAATGGAAGATTTGCAACTCTTTCAGCGAAAGGAATTTGTTGATAGCCTTTTTGGATAAAAATAAAAAAAGTAGTTGGTTGTTTTGAAGAAAAATCAAATTGATATTATTACCATGGGTTGCTCAAAGAATCTTGTTGACAGTGAGAAGTTAATGAGATTGTTTGAAGACAACGGCTATCGTTGTACCCATGACAGTGAGTCTCCTGATGGTGAAATTGCGGTTATTAATACTTGTGGTTTCATAGAATCGGCAAAAGAAGAGAGTATCAATACCATTTTAAGTTTTGTCGAAGCTAAGAAAGAGGGTAGACTAAAGAAGCTTTTTGTGATGGGTTGTTTGAGCCAGCGATACAAAGATGAACTGGAGAATGAAATCCCTGAAGTGGATAAATTTTATGGAAAATTCAATTATAAGCAACTCTTGTCTGATTTGGGAAAAGCTGAAATATCCTCCTGTCATGGCTTGAGACATCTGACAACACCCCGCCATTATGCGTATTTAAAGATTTCAGAAGGCTGCGATCGTCAGTGTGCTTATTGTGCCATACCACTCATGACAGGTAAACATAAGAGCAGATTGAAGTCGGATATTTTAGCGGAAGTCAAGGACATGGTGGCACAAGGGGTGAAAGAATTTCAGGTCATTGCCCAAGAATTGACTTATTATGGTAGAGATATCGATGGCAAGCAACATATTGCGGACCTGATTTCTGCGATTGCAGAGATAGAAGGAGTGCAATGGATTCGGCTTCATTATGCTTATCCAAACCAATTCCCGTTAGAGCTTTTAGACGTAATCAGAGAAAACAAAAAAGTTTGTAACTATCTTGATATTGCTTTACAGCATATTTCAGATGGCGTGTTATCTCGTATGCATCGCCATGTGAGTAAGCAGGAAACGCTCAATCTCATCAAGACCATTCGAGCAAAGGTTCCAGGTATTCATTTACGAACAACGCTCATGGTTGGATTTCCTGGTGAGACGGAAGAAGAATTCCAAGAATTGCTTGACTTTGTTCGGTGGGCACGATTTGAAAGAATGGGTGCCTTTATGTATTCGGAAGAAGAGGGTACCTATGGTGCTTTGCATTATCAAGATGACGTGTCGTTGGCAATGAAGCAACACAGACTGGATCTACTCATGGCTGTGCAACAAGAAATTAGTGCAGAGATTGAGGCAGAAAAGATAGGAAAGACAATGAAAGTAATCATTGACAGAAAAGAAAACGATTACTATATTGGACGTACAGAATATTGTTCTCCTGATGTTGACCCTGAAGTCTTAATACATTCGACGGGGAAGAACTTGGAAATTGGAGCATTTTACCAAGTGAATATCACGGATGCAGAGGAGTTTGATTTGTACGGAGAAGTTGTTGAATGAAATATCATACAATCCATGAATAACAAAGAGTTTATCGCAGAACTTGCGCAGCGTTGTGGATATACACAAGAAAAAACGCAAAATTTAGTCAATATCTTGGTAGAAGCGATGGCTTCAAACTTTGATGAAGGAGAAGCCGTATCTATCCCTTCTTTCGGTACCTTTGAGATAAAAAAGCGATTGGAGCGTATCCTTGTCAACCCATCGACAGGTAAACGAATGATGGTACCGCCCAAATTGGTTCTCAACTTCCGCCCCACACCTTTAGTGAAAGAACAACTGAAGAAAGGAGGCAACTCATGATTAAATTAACAGATTTGGCAGCTGTATTGGTTGAGAAAGCAGAACTGACAAAGCGAGAGGCAGATTTTTTCATACCTTTATTTATAGATGTACTCACAACAGGACTGAAATCGGGCAAGCAAGTAAAGATTAAAGGTCTTGGAACTTTCAAGGTAACAGCAGTGAGTCCGCGTGAAAGTGTGGATGTGAATACAGGAGAGCGAATCTTGATAGAAGGAAGAGATAAAATATCTTTTACACCTGAAGTTGCGTTGAGAGATAGAGTGAACGCTCCATTTGAACAATTTGAGACGGTCACCATTAGCGATGATGCTGATTTCTCCGAAATAGACGAACGATATCAAGCTGAAGAAAATACGGAAGAACAAGAAGAGACTTCGCCTACACAGCCTCCAAAAGAAGAAGAACAGCAACCAGAGGAACAGCTTGCACAGCAAGAAGTAGTGACAGATAACGTTGATGCACCTTCTAAAGAGATGGCAAACGAACCCGAAGAAAAGCAGGTAGAGCCATTGGTTGAGCCTTCGCAACAGCCTGAAAGTTCGGTTATCGTAGCTCCTATGACCGAAGAAAAGAAGGAAGAAGCAAGTGAGAACCTTCAAAACACTGCTGATAAACAGAGTGAGGAGATGTCTACATTCGCTAAAACCGATACGGCAAAGGTTGAAACGACAGAGGCTGTATCCGATGAAATTGATGAGATTAGTGAAGATACGCAATATCTACGCAAAACTTTGCATCGTACTCAGCGCAATCAAAAATTATTGATTGGAGCGGTTTGCTGCCTGTTGTTGTTGATGATTGGTAGTGGTTTGTATGTCGCTCAACAATTCTCACTTCGTGATCATCGCATCGAACATCTCATGGCAGAACTAATTTCTGCAAAGAAAACAAATGAGAGTGCGGTAAAAGAAACACCGCAAATGGATGAAAATGCCGACCAGCAGGATAATAATACAAAAGAACAAACGAATCAAACGGACGGAAGTAACGACGTTTCTGCAGCACAGCAGCACGAGGATGCTGCTCCTGTGAGCAAGGAAACTTCATCTTTAGGACAGCAACAAGTTACAACTCGTTCAGCAAACCGAGCCACTTCTGCTGAAAAAACACAAGAGACACAAACGAAAGATTGCCAATATGCTGCAAAATATGATGCAGATCCTCGCATTAGAACGGGTGCTTACGCCATCATCGGTATTGCTCAAACAGTCACGGTTCGCCCCGGACAGACGTTAAGCTCAATCAGTAGAGCTTATCTTGGTCCTGGAATGGAGTGCTATATGGAAGCAGTGAACGATAAAGCGGAACTGAAAGCTGGCGATAAGGTGAAGATTCCAGCACTTAAGTTGAAGAAGAAACTGAAATAAAACTGCAAAACATCTCAATGATGAAGAAGTAGTTATTTTCCCTTTTACTTATTCCTTGTTTTTGATTTGCTTGAGGGGCTGCTCAAAGAAACAAGTTGTCAGCTTTGAAAATCCGCTCCCTATTAAATTTGGAGTCCGTTCTTTGTTGCACACAGAAGACGAAAAATATAATATGTTGGGTACTTCTTTGGCAATGTTAGCACCACCGAAGAAGATCGATGACCAACAAGCAGGGTAGGAAAGTCATTCGGTGAAATCTGCTGAAGTGAACAGAAGAGGAAAGAAGACTTGTTTTAGTTGAAAACAGACCGTATAAAAAAAGTAGAATTTAGACATTCTGAAATGTTCTAAATTCTACAGATAATCATTTTATTTTGTTTCAATTTCTTCCTTCATATCAATGAACTCCTTTTTTGCGTCATAAAATTCATATTGCAAAAAAGCGAGTTTCTGTGAAGGAACAATGTTCACACCCAGTCCATATTTTATCTGCCATTTTCGTTTCAAGGAGATAATTCCTTGATTGATGTAAGCAGCCACGTATGGATGGACGTGTAGATAGAATCGCTTAATTCCTATCTTGTTAACCAGTTTGTCAATTTTATCCTCAAGCCGATCGGTGAAGAGTATGCTTGAACGAATTTTACCAGTACCGTTACAGGTTGGACACGTCTCGTCAACACTCACATCCATGACCGGTCGCACACGCTGTCGAGTGATTTGCATCAACCCAAATTTGCTTAAAGGGAGTATGTTATGTCGTGCGCGGTCATTCTGCATGTTCTTACACATCCGCTCATAGAGCAATTGTCTGTCCTCTGCAAGGTGCATATCAATAAAGTCAACAACGATGATACCACCCATGTCGCGCAGACGTAACTGTCGTGCCAGTTCGTCGGCAGCGCCTAAGTTCACTTCCAAAGCGTTGGCTTCTTGTCCATTTTCGTTGCGTGTCCGGTTTCCACTATTTACATCTACAACGTGCAAGGCTTCTGTATGTTCAATGATGAGATAAGCGCCATGCTTGTAGTTGATAGTCTTTCCAAAGCTTGACTTAATTTGTTTTGTGATGTTGAAATTATCAAAAATAGGAACACTTCCCGTATATTTCTTGACAATTCCAGCCTTATTGGGTGCTATGAGTGAGACATAATCACTGACTTGTCGGTAAGCTTCGTCATTGTTTACATAGATGTTCTCGAAATCAGGACTAAAAATATCTCTTAAAAGAGCGATAGCTCGAACAGCCTCTTCATACACTAATTGAGGTCTGTTCTGTGTTTTTTGAACTTTGACAATTGCATTTTGCCAACGCTTTGTCAAGACTTTCATTTCACCCTCTAACGCAGCAATCCTTTGACCTTCTGCAACAGTTCTAACAATGACACCGCAGTTTTTGGGGCGTATTGTTTGAACGAGTTGTTTCAGTCTGGCACGTTCTTCGCCTTTTTTTATTTTCGACGATACTGATACCTTGTCTCCAAAGGGGATAAGTACCAAGAAACGTCCAGCAAACGATAGCTCTCCCGTAAGTCGAGGTCCTTTAGTAGAAATAGGCTCTTTCACTATTTGTACTAAAACTTCTTGACCTACAGTGAGTGTAGACTGTACACTGCCGTCCTTCTTTAAGTCAGGAAGGTGCGAGGCTTTATCGAATGGATAGAGTTTTTTTCGGTCACTCTGTACTTGTTTTAAGTACTTGGTGTAAGAATTAAATTGGCTTCCTAAGTCAAGATAGTGAAGAAAAGCGTCACGTTCGTAACCTACATCTACAAAGCAGGCATTTAAGCCTGGCATTAATTTCTTTACCTTTGCGATGTAAACATTACCCACAGAGAAAGAAGCTGATCGAGGTTCGTTCTGATATTCTACCAGTCGCTTGTCCTCTAACAAGGCAGTCGATATGTCTTTCTCTTGGACATCTATAACAACTTCGCTGGTCATTTCTCTTCTTTACTTTACTTAGTTACATTAAAAAGGGCGGGTCAATCAAAATCCACGCTAGGACTCTTTGACACGCCCCACTGTCAGTTTAGACGTTTTAGCAGGATTATTTGCTCTTATGTCTATTCTTTCTTAGTCTTTTTTTACGCTTATGCGTTGCCATTTTGTGGCCCTTCTTTTTCTTACCGTTTGGCATAATGTTAAATGTTTAAATTGTTCTTTTTATATTACTATAATATTTGTCCATTAAATGAATATGGGCGATAACGTAAAATACTGGAGATGAAACCAATGATTTAGTCTATCTAAAGTCTTAGTTAGACTCTTTCATCGCATTCACAAAACTCTTTGAAGGCTTAAAGCTTGGCAAGTTGTGAGCGTCAATCGTTATCGTTGTGTTCTTTTGTATATTCCTTGCTGTTTTGGCTGCTCTGTGTTTAATAATAAAACTACCAAAACCTCTTAAATAAACATTTTCCTTTTTTTCAAGAAGGCTTTCCTTCACTTTGCTCATAAAGCTTTCTACAACCACAGCAACCTCTTTCTTTTGCAATCCTGTAGAAGCGGCAATTTCATTAATAATATCTGCTTTTGTCATTTTACCAACGTGTTATTTTGTTGCTTGTTATTACTTTAGTTTTCTTTTTGAACTGCAAATATAGTGGTTTTTTGCCTTATACGAAAATATATTAAGTTATTTTTGCCAAAAGTGCCTATAATCAGCACATAAGCACTCTTGTATTCAGATGTTTATAAGAGGAGGAAGAGACCTCAATGCAGCTCAATCTTTATTTGATTTCAAAGAGCCGTTGGCATCAACAAATAAATGCTGAATTTTCTTTACAAAGTGCCTCTCATAACTCGCGTGTAAACAACCAACACTAAAGTTGGTCGCAAATACGCGAGTTATGTGCGAGGTTCATAATCGCTTGTTATTAAATATGTTATGAACAAACTGTCTCTTTTTATTCCCATTTTTACCTTTTCTTGGCGACTGAAGCATTGAGATAAGCCTGCTATTTGCATGCTTTAATGTCGTTGAAGCATGTGAATAACGACCCTAATACATGTTTCCAAGCCCGTAAAGTCAATGTTCCGACTAAAAAATCCGTCTATTTTGGTAAAATCAGCCCATTTTTGTAGGGCGTTTGCCTATTAAATTTTTCTATTTTGAAGATTTTAGATGACCGTTTTTTGGTAAAATAACAGAACAAAAGTAAGAAATACTTTTATCAAAAATGCCCAAATTTGGAATGCCATTATAGTTACAAAAAATGATGCTAATGAAGCGCATGAGGTTTACAATGCGATTCGTTCCATTCAGTAGGTTTGTTGTCGAAACGAAAGCACAAAGATGGTTTTGTATCAGCATCCACCTTTATTAAATAAAAAGGCAGTGGATAAGAACCAACTCGGTTTGCGTTATTTGGCAAAAATGAGTAGCTTTGCATCATGAGGAAAATTATTCATGTAGACATGGACGCCTTCTATGCAGCCGTTGAACAGCGCGATCATCCTGAACTGCAAGGTAAGCCTATTGCGATTGGGTATGATGGACCCCGTGGCGTTGTCAGCACTGCCAGCTATGAAGCGCGCCAATATGGCGTCCATTCGGCGATGTCAATTGCCAAAGCCAAACGCTTATGTCCTACATTGTTAATCATTCCTCATCACGGTGAGCGTTATCATGAAGTTTCAAAAGAGGTGCGACAAATCTTTCACGAATATACCGATGCGGTAGAACCTATATCCATTGATGAGGCTTTTCTTGATGTGACAGAGAATAAATTTCAAATAGAAGATGCCAAAGAAATAGCCATACAGATAAAAGCAAAGATACTCGAACGCACGCACTTAACAGCCTCTGCTGGCGTTTCATTTAATAAGTTTTTAGCAAAGATTGCCTCGGAATATCAAAAGCCAGATGGGCTTTTTGAGATTTCGGCAGATGAAGCATACGAATTTATAGGGCAGTTACGCATTGAAGATTTTTGGGGTGTAGGCCCTAAAACGGCAGCACAAATGCACAAGATGGGCATTTTTGTTGGTTCACAACTTAGACAAGTGTCAGAAAAACATTTAGTAGAGGTGTTTGGTAAGTTAGGTCATGTTTATTATCAGTATGCCAGAGGTTGCGACGATAGACCAGTGGTCTCGGAATGGTTGCGCAAGTCGGTTGGTTGCGAACGCACCTTTTTGAAAGATATTTCAAACCAATCTGCTGTTTTAATTGAACTATATCACACAGTGTTGGAGCTTGTGGAAAGAATAGAGGAAGCCAAGTTTGAAGGAAAAACTTTGACTTTGAAAATCAAGTTTTATGACTTTGAACAGATTACTCGAAGTGTAACGGCTTCGGAAGCACTGACAACAAAGAATCAGATACTGCCGTTGGCTAAGCAACTGTTGAAAAGCGTTGACTTTTCCATACGACCTATTCGACTGTTAGGATTGGCTGTTTCCAATCCTTGGATAGAGGAAAATATCCCAACCGAACGAAAGTGGAAGGAGGAATGGATAGAGGGGTTTGAAAATCTGTGAGCGCTACCTTAGGTAGTGCATGAGAGAGCTGTATCCTAAAAAACGATTTTGTATCGCAGATAAGCCAGAAAATCATTTGGACATATAAGATTTCTTTCGTAATTTTGCATACATAAGCAACCAGTTAACAAATCCAGTTTACTTTTCTGTAGCTGGTTTTGTTTAATTTTAGTTCAAAAAAAATATGGATAATAGCTAATGATGTTGCGACATCTGGTATAATCTTTGTAAACGACCACCATTTAACTCAAAAGAATAATGAAACAAACAAAAATAGTCTGCTCTATCAGTGATTTGCGCTGCGATGAAGACTTCTTGCGCAAACTGTTTTTTGCAGGGATGAACGTTGTGCGAATGAATACTGCACACGCTACACCTGAAGGTATGACTCGCATTATTAAAAATGTGCGAGCAGTATCCTCTCATATCGGTATTTTAATAGACACCAAGGGACCAGAGGTGAGAACGACCAATGTAGAACAACCCCTGACATACAAAACGGGCGAAATAGTGAAAATCTTTGGACGCCCAGACATTGACACAACTCATGACGCCATCAATTTGAGTTATGCGGATATTACGAAAGATGTCAGGGTGGGTGATGACATCTTGTTTGATGACGGTGCGCTCTGCATGAAGGTAATCGAGAATGCTGGTCCCATGTTGATAGCTCAAGTGCAGAATGATGGAGTGTTAGGAGCTCACAAAAGTGTGAATATTCCTGGCGAACACATTGATTTGCCTGCACTTACAGAAAAGGATAAGCATAATATTTTGTTTGCTATCGAGCAAGATATCGATTTCATTGCCCATTCTTTTGTGCGCAATGCAGAGGATGTCAAAGCGGTACAAGCTATTTTAGATGAGCACAATAGTGACATCAAGATTATCTCAAAAATCGAGAATCAAGAAGGAGTAGATAACATTGACGAGATTATAGAAGCCTCTTATGGTGTGATGATTGCTCGAGGAGACTTGGGAATCGAAGTTCCTATTGAGGAAATTCCTGGTATTCAGCGGCAAATCATACGTAAGTGTGTGATGAAAAAAAAGCCCGTTATCGTAGCTACACAGATGCTGCATACCATGATTCATAATCCACGACCCACACGAGCAGAAGTCACAGATATTGCTAATGCTATCTTTTCGCAAACCGATGCTCTTATGCTGAGTGGTGAAACGGCGTCAGGGAAATATCCTTTGGAAGCCGTGCAAACCATGGCTCGCATTGCAGAACAAGCAGAAGCAGATAGAACATGGGACAGTGATGTTAATCCTATTCAGAAAGACAATATCACCCAACGTGAATTCTTGGCACATTCAGCCATAGAATCAACACGACAGTTGGGTGTGAAAGGCATCATCACCGACAGTGAAACTGGTTTGACAGCTCGAAATTTGGCTGCTTTCCGAGGTCCTACACCTATCTTGGCTATCTGTTACAGAGAGAGGACACAGCGCTTGCTCAACCTCAGTTATGGTATTCTGCCCATCTACCAAAAGGAACACACCAACTCGGAATATATCTTTACAGCAGCTATCCGCATGCTCCGACAAAAAGGTTACATTCAGTCTGAAGATAAGATCGCTTATTTGAGTGGCAGCTTTGGAAAGAATGGAGGTACTACTTTGCTCGAAATAAATAGGGTGAGTCAGGTGTTCGATAAGTCATACGAGTTCCATTTGCCACGTTATGGCGATGTCAACTCAAAGAAACAGCAAGATTAGGAGAAAAGGTTTGTTGATGTGACAAGACTGAACATCAGAGTTATAAGTTCGGGAAAAATTGTTTGTGAACACATATCCATCATTCAGAACTTTGATCATATCCCCATTCAATCTATATGCAGCCAACCGCAAAGTCTTTCATAGGTGGGAGCGGTTGGCTGTTTCGTTTCCTATAGAGGTATCCTAAAGCAATGTGGGACAGACGCTTCAATGACCTTGGTTCAAGTAGATAGTCAGTTGAATGCTATGGACTATCCTGCACAAGATATGTGGAATGAGAAAACGTTGGCTGTTTTCAGTTAAAGCGTGTCAATCAGAGCCTTCATCCATGCTTCCTTTTTGTCCACTTTAGGATTAGTGGTGTTCACAGCTATATTATATGAGTTTTTTTCTTAAATTTGCAGTCTGATTTTATGGGTATGATAGATACAAGTGCTTTTCAAGGTAAAACGGCGTCCTACTATACACTGGGTTGCAAGCTCAACTTTTCAGAAACCTCTACTTTTGCAGAACTCTTGCAAGGGATGGGGGTACGAACGGTGCAGCGAGGTGAACCAGCTGATATTTGTCTTATCAATACTTGCTCTGTCACTGAGGTGGCAGATCATAAGTGTAGACAAGCTATTCGGCGCATGGTGCGTGAGAATCCTGGCGCATTTGTGATTGTGACAGGCTGTTATGCACAATTAGAATCACAAACGGTGAGCCAAATTGAAGGGGTTGACTTGGTGTTGGGTTCCAACGAAAAAGCGAATTTGGTGCAGTATCTCAATGATGCTTGGCTTCAAAAGAGTGAGTTGGCTGCAACGAGTCTGAATCATCGTCCATCTCTTCATACATATCAATCTGTTAAGACAAAGGATATCAAGACTTTTCAACCTTCGTGTTCGAGAGGAAATAGAACTCGCTATTTTCTGAAAGTACAAGATGGCTGCAACTATTTCTGTACCTATTGCACCATTCCTTTTGCGCGTGGTTTCTCGCGTAATCCCTCTATTGACTTTTTAGTGAAGCAGGCTGAACAGGCTGCAGCCGAAGGAGGGAAGGAAATAGTGTTGACTGGTGTAAATATAGGTGAATTTGGCGAGAGCACCAACGAGACATTTTTGGACTTGGTTAAAGCATTGGATCAGGTGCAAGGCATCAAGCGTTTTCGCATTTCCAGCCTTGAACCAGACCTCATTGACGATGAGTTGATAGATTATTGCGCACATTCCAGAGCGTTTATGCCGCATTTTCACATCCCCTTGCAAAGTGGTTCTGATGAGGTTCTTCAACTCATGCATCGCCATTATGATACTGCATTGTTTGCACATAAAATACAGTATATCAAGGAAAAAATACCCGATGCTTTCATTGGAGTAGATGTGATGGTGGGTTCACGTGGAGAAAAACCTGAATATTTTGAGGCTTGTTATCAGTTTTTGAAACAGTTGGATGTAACCCAGTTGCACGTCTTTCCTTACTCAGAACGCCCAGGGACAAGAGCACTATCGATACCTTATGTCGTTACGGACAGAGAAAAGAAAGTACGCTCTAAGCGTCTACTTCAGCTTTCTGATGAAAAAACAAAAGCTTTTTATCAAAAGTATATCGGTCATGAGGCTGAAGTCTTGTTTGAAAAAGCGGTAAGAGGAAGAACCATGCATGGTTTTACGAAGAACTATATTCGTGTAGAACTCCCTGCGTCTTTAGCTAAAGACAAATACGATAACCAATTGATTACCGTTAAGTTGGGCGACTTCAATCATCAACAATCAGCATTAAAAGTAGTTTTATGAAAGTAGCTGTCGTTATCTTAAATTGGAATGGCGAGAAAATGTTGGTCAAATATCTTCCCACTCTCTTGCAACATCTACAGGAGTCAGTAGAGGTATTTGTGGCAGATAATGCGTCTACCGATGGTTCTGTTGCATTGTTAAAGGAAAAGTTTCCTTCAGTGAAACGCATACTCTTGGATAAAAACTGGGGATTTGCCGAGGGATATAATCAAGCTCTACGACAAATCAATGCCACCTATTATATATTATTAAACTCAGACATCGAAGTTTCTTCTGGTTGGCTCTCTCCATTGATCACATGGATGGACGCACATCCTGAGGCGGCTGCGTGCCAACCCAAGTTGTTGTCGATAAGACAGCGTGACTATTTTGAGTATGCAGGAGCTTGTGGAGGATTTATCGATAAGTATGGATATCCGTTTTGCAGGGGTAGGGTGTTTGATGTGGTTGAGAAAGACGAGGGACAATATGATGAAGTTTGCCCTATTCTGTGGGCTACTGGCGCTTGTTTGATGATTAGAGCCACTGATTATTGGAAGGTAGGCGGCTTGGATGGTCGCTTCTTTGCGCACAACGAAGAGATTGATCTCTGCTGGAGATTGCGCGCCATGGGACGAGAAATATATTGTGTTCCTGAGAGTAAGGTGTATCATGTGGGTGGAGGAACCTTGCCAAAGAACAATCCAATGAAAACTTATTTGAACTTTAGGAACAATCTCACCATGCTTTATAAGAATTTGGAGACAGACGAATTGCAGCATGTGATGCGTGTCAGGTGGTGGCTTGACTATGTTGCTGCTTTCAAAATGCTGATTCTTGATGGGCATTGGGGTGATTTCAAAGCCGTATTCAAAGCACGTAAAGCCTTTCGTAAGTGGAAAAAAGATTTTGATAGCGACCGACAATACCTACAGCAACATAGAAGTGTTTCCAATCGTCAACTCTTGTCGCCATATTCTGTCTTGTGGCAATATTACGGAAAGGGTCGCCACCACTTTTCTGAACTCACTAAATAAGGTCTATTTGATTAAGCGAAATCGTGCCTTGAAGATTTCAATTGGAAACATCATTAAAGTGGGTTGACAACAAAAAATAAGAGGATTTCGGTGCTATCTTAAAATAAATTTGCTTAAAATTTATACTTTTTATCTTAAAATTTGCAACTTTTATTATTTTTATGTACTTTTGCTAAGTATAATCAAGAATAGGTTGGAGATTTGATAAAAGTACATCACATATTCATATTATTTGTTCTTTTGCTGAGTGCCTGTCAATTAAAACTCAAGCCAAACAATGAAGACGATCGCAAGTTGCTGGTAGAAGTTCAGCGCTATGATCGACTTGAAAGCCGTTATCTCACCACAGGAGATTATTCGGCATTGCAACAAATGAATACTACCTATCCTATGGAAACTCGTACTCTCATAGAAGATGTACTGAATATTGGAGAAGTAAACGAGACGGGAATCAATGCCAAGTTTTTAAACTTCTATCAAGATTCGCTATTGCAGGTCATCATTGCCGATGCCGAATCGGAGTTTGTAAGTATGGACGATATCAATAAAGATTTAAGTAATGCCTTTAGAAAACTCCAGAGGCTATTGCCCAACCTCAAAGTTCCTGTTATTTATTCACAAATTGGGGCGTTAGATCAAAGTATAGTGATTGGAAATGATGCGATAGGTATTTCTTTGGATAAGTATTTAGGGGCAGATTATCCTATTTATCGACAATTCTATACGGAGCGACAGCGTGAATCTATGAAGCGTGAATTTATCGTTCCAGATTGCTTGGTGTTCTATCTGTTAAGTAAATATCCGTTAAATAAAGAGCATCAGCATTCAGATTTCGTGAAAGAACTACACATGGCAAAAATGATGTGGACAACCAATAAATTACTTGGAAGGCGAATTTATCAAACTTCTCAAGTGAATATGATTGATCAATTTATGCGACAGCACAGAACTTTTACGTTGGAAGAATTGCTCAAACAGCAAGATTATTCAAGCTTCGAGGTTCACAGATAGAACTTACGCTAATGCAAATAACAGAACAGAAAAATTTGTTTGCGAATTACTAAAATCGTACTTTATACGAAACTGAAAGGTTGTCTGTATTCAAAAGTCGTGATTTTGTATTTGTTAATCGTCTCTACACTTTCGTGCGATGATGCTTATTGTGCTAAAAAATATGAATAAAGATTTGGCTCATTGTAATAAAATCAGTAACTTTGCAGCCGTTTCACACTTAGAACCATTAATATAGTTGAATGAAAAATGACAAATTAAGTAAACAGTACCGCGTGAATGAACAGATTCGCGTTAGGGAAGTGCGTGTTGTTGGTGATGACGGATCGCAGGTAATGCCAACCCGTCAAGCCTTGGATTTAGCTCGTCAGCAGGATGTTGATCTTGTAGAAATCTCTCCAAATGCGCAGCCACCAGTTTGTCGTCTCATCGACTATAGTAAGTTCCTTTACCAACAGAAGAAGCGTGCTAAAGAAATGAAGCAGAAGCAGGTAAAGGTAGATATCAAGGAAATACGTTTTGGACCTCAAACTGATGAACATGATTACCAGTTCAAACTCAAGCATGCACGCGAGTTCTTGAATGAAGGTAACAGAGTGAGGGCATACGTTTTCTTCCGTGGAAGGTCTATCTTGTTTAAGGAACAAGGCGAAGTGTTGTTGTTACGGTTTGCTAACGACTTGGAAGACTTTGGTAAAGTAGAACAAATGCCAAAGTTAGAAGGTAAACGAATGTTTATTTATCTCTCACCAAAGCAAGTAGGCGTGGAGAAGAAGAGTCAACAAAAGCGTGATCGTGAGCAAGCTCTGAAAGAAGCAAAAGAGGCGAAGAAGAAAGTTCCAATAGACGGATCATCAAAAGAGGAAAAGTCTAATGGCGGACTTTTTGATAACGCTAAAAATGGTTCTGAGGCACTCAAGAAACTTAAGGAAGAAGAATAAAGCTGGATTGTGCGTAACGTCCTGGTATATACGTTGCCACAGTAGTAAATAAATAACAATTTAAAAAGTAAAAAAATGCCAAAACAAAAAACAAATTCCGGTGCAAAGAAGCGCTTTAGTTTCACTGGAACAGGAAAGATTAAGCGTAATCATGCTTATCATAGTCATATCTTGACAAAGAAGACTAAGAAGCAAAAGAGAAACTTAGTAGGCTACACTCTTGTAGACAAGTCAAACTTGAAGCAAGTACGTGACTTGCTCAACTTGCGTTAATTCACTTTTAGTCAAATTATTTAAAGGAAAGAAAAACTATGCCAAGATCAGTAAATCATGTTGCATCAAAAGCAAAGAGAACCCGAATCCTTAAGCAGACTAAAGGTTATTTCGGTGCAAGAAAGAATGTGTGGACAGTAGCTAAGAACACTTGGGAAAAGGGTCTTACCTACGCATATCGTGATCGTCGTAATAAAAAGCGCAACTTCCGTTCTTTATGGATACAGCGTATTAATGCTGCAGCTCGCCTTGAAGGAATGAGTTACTCTGTTTTAATGGGTGCTTTGAACAAGGCAGGCATTGAAATTAACCGTAAGGTGCTTGCAGATCTCGCTGTTAATAACCCTGAAGCATTCAAGGCTATCGTTGACAAAGTAAAGTAAAGGAAGACAAACTTAGTCACAAATATTAAAAGAGTTGTAACTCCCAGATGAGTTACAACTCTTTTAGCATTATTGAATGTTGTGCTAATCTTCGCTTTGAATCATCTACTCAGGATGCTTGTTGGCACTGGAGAGGCATAACAAGATGTCACCTTTCTCTAAAGGTAATTGACCATTGGGAACCAAGATAGTTTTTCCACGTTTCACCATCATAACAAGCGTTCCTTTAGGAATGTTCATCTCAGATAATAAGTTTCCATTTTCAAGCATACTCTCTTCTAAAGTTACCTCTTTTAGTTTTGAGCCTAATTCCTCTGGAATCTCAACTCCAAATTCATTACCGCTCTTTTCTTCTGGCATGTCGAGCTGGAGTTTTTTCGCCACTAATGAGATGGTAGTACCTTGCACTGTAAGTGATAGCAGGGTGATAAAGAAGACAATATTAAACAAGAGGTCTGCTCCTTCGACACCGTTAATGATGGGATATGTGGCAAAAATAATGGGGACGGCACCTCGAAGACCAACCCATGATAGGAAAGTTTTGGCTTTCAATGGAATTTTGCGATAGGGTAGTAAGCATAAAAATACACTTACAGGGCGCGCAACAAGCATCATAAACACTGCGATAGCGAGGGAGAAGAGGCTTACGTCAATCAACTCTGAAGGATTAACCAGCAGTCCAAGGGTGAGGAATAGGATGATTTGGAGCAACCAAGTAAGTCCATCTAAGAACGTAGACATCTCTCGTCGATAAGACAGACGGCAGTTGCCCACTACAAGTCCTGCAATATACACTGCTAAATATCCATTGCCGTTTAACAAGTCGGTCAGTGTAAAGGTGATAAACACCATACTTAGAAGAAGTACAGGATAGAGTGCTGCGTTTGGGAGATTGATACGATTAATCAACCAAACTGTCAAGCGACCAAGACCGTAGCCTAGTGCTCCTCCTAATAAAAACTGTTAGCCAATGTTTAGTGATAAGTCTAAAAAAGAAAAATCATCACCCGAGAGGGCTACGTTGATGAGTGCTATCGTCAGCATATAAGCCATGGGGTCGTTGCTACCACTCTCTAATTCCAACGTTGGTCGCAATTTGTGTTTCAAGCCAATTCCTTGTGTTCGCAAAAGATTAAACACAGAAGCCGAATCTGTCGAAGACATGGTTGCAGCCAACAGCATCGATACAATCAATGACAATTGAATATCCATGCCTGCCCACTGCGATAATGCAAATATAAACCCGCCTGTCAAGACTGTTGTCATCACTACACCCAAAGTAGATAGGATGACACCCATTCCAATGATAGGCTTAACTTCCTTAAACTTGGTGTCCATACCGCCAGAAAACAGGATGATACTCAATGCCACCATACCAATGAATTGTGTGTCGTGTGGGCTATCAAATTCCATACCCAACCCTTCACTGCCAAAAAACATCCCTGTAAACAAGAATAACAGCAATGTTGGAATGCCGAAGCGATAGCCTGTTTTACTGATAAGTATGCTGACTAATACTAAGAAAGAGCCTAAGAGAAAAATATTTTCTGTTGAGAAAGTGATCATTACTTCTTTTAATAGTGAGTGATGTAATTTATGGTATGGTTATTAGAATCTGTAAATGGTCTAACTGATTATCATGGACAAAGATACGAAAATTGATGAATATAACAATATGTTCAAATGAAAGATTTTAAGAATAAAACACTCTATACAGCAGTACAATCATGAAATAGAGCCGAACTATTTATAAAAAAATCACAGCAAGGACAACCCTGCTGTGATAAATATAAAGTGTGTTTGTGTAACGAGATTGCGTTAAGCTATCTTACTCATACACATAGTCTATACAGATGTTTAAGATTTGGCATCTACATGCTCAGCCTTAGAATCTTCTTTGGGCTTGCTTGCAACTACTTCTTCTTTTGTTTCAGCTGTATTAGGATTGTTGTTCTCTGTTTCATCTACCTTTTCATTAGAAAAACTCCAGTCCTCTTGTGCTTTTCTTACATAGCTGTTGTAGCGCAACTTTGCCATGTCTTCCGCAGCTTGGAATAGTTCTTCTGCTTCATCGGGATAGGCTTTCTTAACAGACAGATAACGAACTTCACCTAATAAGAAATCATGGAATTTACTCCAGTCTGGCTCTTTGGAGTCGAGTTGGAATGGATTCTTTCCTTCGTTAGCAAGTAATGGATTGTATCTCCACAGATGCCAGTAACCGCAAGCAACGGCACGAGCTTCTTCGGCTTGACTCTTTCCCATGCCACCCTTAGCTTTCAAACCGTGATTGATACATGGTGAGTAAGCGATGATGAGTGATGGTCCAGGATAAGCTTCTGCTTCACGAATTGCCTTTAACGTTTGTGCTTGATCAGCTCCCATTGCTATTTGTGCCACGTAAACATAGCCATAGGTGGTTGCCATCAAACCTAAATCTTTTTTGCGGATACGCTTTCCTTGTGCTGCGAATTGGGCAATGGCACCTAAAGGTGTAGCTTTTGAACTCTGTCCACCAGTATTTGAGTAAACCTCTGTGTCGAGAACCAAGAAATTAACATCTTCACCAGAAGCGATGACATGGTCTAATCCACCAAAACCAATATCGTAAGAGGCTCCGTCACCTCCAATAATCCATTGCGAACGTTTGATGAGATAATGTTCAAGTGTCATCAGTTCTTTGCCAATAGTGCAGCCTTTGTCAGCGCAAGCTTGGATAAGAGGTTTGAGTTGAGCAGCTGCTTCTTTCGAAGCATCAGCATTATCCTTCGCTTCCATCCATTTTTGTGCAGCTTCTTTCAGTTCGTTTGAGGTATCTTCCTTTTCAATAAGTTGGTTTAAGAGCAATATAACTCTGTCTCGCATCTTCTTATTACCCAATACCATACCCATACCAAACTCACAGAAGTCTTCGAATAATGAGTTTGCAAAAGCTGGTCCCTTTCCTTCTGCATTGGTAGTGTAAGGTGTTGATGGTAATGATGCAGAATAAATGGAAGAACATCCTGTTGCATTTGATATCATTTCTCGATCTCCAAAGAGTTGTGAAACCAATTTAACGTAAGGCGTTTCACCACAACCAGCACATGCTCCTGAGAATTCGAAGAGCGGCTGTGCAAACTGTGTATTCTTCACATTGCTCTTGATATCTACAAGATGTTGTTTGCTCTTTACGTTCTTTGTGAGGTAGTTCCAATTTTCTATCATCTTTTCGTCACGTGTAAATGGAACCATCTTCAATGCCTTTCCTTGCTTGTTTCCAGGACATACGTCGGCACAGTTGCCACAACCAACACAGTCGAGCACACTTACTTGGATACGGAAGTTCATACCAGCCATTGGTCTCGGAACCTTCATTGCCAAGGTAGTATCATCAAAGCCTTTCACTTCCTCTTCATCTAAAACGAAAGGACGGATAGCTGCGTGAGGACAAACGTATGCACACTTGTTACACTGGATACAGTTTTCTGAGGTCCACTCGGGGTTGAAAGCTTCAACGCCTCGTTTCTCGTAAGCGGCTGAACCATTTTTCATGGTGCCATCTACCATATCATGCTTGATGAAATCTGAAACCTTCAGCAAGTCACCTGCTTGTGAGTTGATAGGTCGTACAATCTCTTTGATGTATGCGGGTACATCTTCTTCTTTCACCTCTGGGTCGTCTTCGAGTTGAGCCCATGCTGGGTCTACTTCCAATTGCTTGTACTCGTTACCACGTTCTACGGCAGCGTAGTTCTTATCAACAATATCCTGACCCTTGTTACCGTAAGATTTTACAATGAACTTCTTCATCTGTTCTACGGCAAGGTCAACAGGGATGACTTCTGTAATGCGGAAGAAAGCACTCTGAAGAATGGTGTTCGTACGATTACCCAAACCAATTTCTTGTGCAATCTTGGTAGCGTTGATGTAGTAAACGGTGATGTTGTTCTTAGCGAAGTAGCGTTTCAACTTGTTAGGAATGAAGTTAGCTAATTCTTTTCCTTCGAAGACCGTGTTCAGAAGGAATGTTCCATTCTTACGAAGTCCACGTAAAACATCATACATTCTTAAATATGCCTGTACGTGACATGCCACGAAGTTAGGCGTAATCACTTTATAGGTGGAGTGAATTGTATGATCGCCAAAGCGCAAATGCGAGCAGGTAAAACCTCCTGACTTCTTGGAGTCGTATGAGAAGTAAGCCTGACAATACTTGTCGGTATTATCACCAATAATCTTCACCGAGTTCTTATTCGCACCAACTGTTCCGTCAGCACCCAATCCAAAGAATTTTGCTTCAAACAATCCTTCAGATGCTAAAGGCTTATCTTCTAACAAAGGAAGTGAAGTAAATGTAACGTCGTCTACGATACCAACAGTGAAATGATTCTTTGGTTCGTTCATCTCTAAGTTGTTAAATACAGAGATGATGTGGCTTGGAGTTATGTCTGCCGAACCTAATCCGTAGCGTCCACCAACGATAAGTGGCTTGTTTTCTACATCATAGAATGCACTCTTTACGTCCAAGTACAGTGGTTCTCCTTCTGCACCTGGCTCTTTTGTGCGGTCAAGCACAGCAATACGCTTTACTGTCTTAGGAACAGCAGCTAACAAGTGCTTTACAGAGAATGGACGATACAAGTGTACAGAAACCATTCCCACTTTCTTACCTTCCTTCATTTGGTGGTCAATCACCTCACGAGTAGCTTCGCAAGCCGATCCCATCAGAATGATGATGTTCTCTGCATCCTTTGCACCATAATAAGAGAAGATATGATATTCACGACCAGTCAAATCAGAGATTTGTTTCAAGTAGCCTTCAACTACATCTGGAACATCCTCATAATGCTGGTTACATGCTTCACGATGTGTAAAGAAGGTTTCTGGGTTTTCAGCGGTACCACGAGTTACAGGGCGTTCGGGTGTTAATGCACGATCACGGAAACGCTTAATGTCATCGTTATCAACCATGTTTTTGATAGCCTCTTCATCAATCATTTCAATTTTATGATATTCATGAGAAGTACGGAAACCATCAAAGAAATTGATGAATGGAATGCTTGTTTTCAAGGTTGCCAAGTGTGGTACGGCTGACAAATCCATAACCTCTTGAACAGAACCAGAACAGAACATAGCAAAACCTGTCTGTCGACAAGCCATGACATCAGAATGGTCTCCAAAGATACACAGTGCGTGCGTAGCGACTGTACGTGCAGAAACATTGATGACACAAGGCAACTGTTCGCCTGCAATCTTGTACATGTTAGGAATCATCAACAGTAAACCCTGCGATGCAGTATAGGTAGTGGTCAGTGCACCTGATTGCAATGAGCCGTGCATGGCACCAGCTGCGCCAGCTTCTGATTGCATTTCTTGTACGAGGACAGGTTGTCCAAACATATTTTTACGACCCTTGGCAGCCCATGTGTCCACGTGTTCTGCCATCGTTGATGATGGAGTGATAGGATAAATAGCTGCAACTTCTGAGAACATATAACTAATATGTGCTGCGGCTTCATTACCATCACAAGTGATAAACTTTTTCTCTTTTGCCATTTTATTAAATATTAATGAATGTTTTGTATATAATCTTTGTATTCAAAATACTGATATTCTTTTGCATCACCCTGAACTTGTCTCGATGCTTTTTGTTCAGCTAATATAGAAAACCGAAAAGCCAAAGTGGTATCTTATTATATTGTCCTACCTCTGTATGATATCTAGCGTACAGCGTGTCATTGTTGTACCTTATCTTATGTTCGCTCTTGGCATCGCAAATTCTAAACTTTTTGTTGTCATCCACGATGAAGAAATGGTCTTTGGAACTCTGATTAACGGTATGATCTTTCCACATACAGTTTACAAAGAACGTCTCCATCAGGTCTTGTTCACTTGCTTTGTTGGGATAGATAACATATTGTAAATTAGTATTATGCATCATTACCTTCGCGGGTTTCTTTGGGAAATCCTGTCCCACGGGATAAATAATGTTAATCAATCGTGCGTCTGCCAGATATTTGATGTAATTCATCACCGTGGCACGGCTTGTCTTTATCTCATGCGCCAAATTACTGATATTAGGTGCACACTGACCTTCTGTAGCTAAGAGGTAGAACAGTTTTTTTATTTTTGTCAAATACTTCAATTCTATTTGTTTGATGAGCAGAATGTCTACCTCTGTCATCATGTTCATGGTCTTCAGTAGATTTTCCGAGAAATTTTGATTTTCCAAGAAGAAAGGATAAAAACCATGATGGATATAATCCTTGAAATATTTATTAGGACTTGCATTTGGTAAGATGTGCTTAACAATGCGTTCGTGGTCTTTAAGGATTTCATCAAGCGAATAAGCCCTAAATTGTTGATTTGTTTTTAAGTTTAGGAACTCCCTGAAAGAGAATCCACGAAGGTTGTAACTCTTAACAATGCCATTGAGTTCGGGGTTTTCTTCTTTTAAGCGCATGACGCTCGAACCCGTAAAGATGATTTTCAAATCAGGAAAATTATCATAGCATCGGCGGAGTTCTGTACTCCAATTTGGCTGCTTAAAAACCTGATCAATCAGCAAAACCTTTCCTCCGTTTTGTACAAAACTGGCTGCAAATTCGTCAATTCCACATCCTTGAAAGTAGAAGTTGTTCATATTGATGTACAGACAACTTCTATCTGTGCTTTCAAAGTTCTCTTGCGCATACTGCAATAGAAAGGTTGTCTTGCCCACCCCTCTGGAGCCTTTGATTCCAATCAACCTATCATTCCAGTCAATCTCATCCATGAGGGTGCGACGAACTGGCGCTTTTGTATGTTCGACAAGGTTCGTATGTGTGCGAAAGAAAGATTCCATGTAAAAAAACTAATTATGAAGTTTTTACCACTGCAAAGGTAATATTAATTTCGATAATTGCAAAGTCTATATTGCAAAATATCATCTTTTTTTATTATTTTTGCATGTACTTAAAACGAAAGGAGATTTGTTTAATGAAATTGCATGTTTTCAATCCTGAACATGACATCGCTTTGGCTGTCAATATGGAACAGTTTACTGCGCCACATGCAGCCCGTGAATTGCGCACTGACTTGGGTTATCTGCCAGCTCTATGGGCTGAAGATGGAGATATGGTATTGGTCGACGATGTCCCAGCAGCTTTAGAAACGGTACGGCATCATGGTGATGATGCGCAAGAAGTGATATTTGTCACGGATCGTGATTTGCAACAATTATCTACATTGTCACCTATGAAGGTGGAAGCATGGGGAATGAATAAAAGTTTGGTAAAACGTTTGTTAGCCTGCAATCCTAACTTTACAGCGGTATTGCCCAACGATGCACAGTTGGACACCATTCGACAAATGAGCAATCGTAGGTTTGCAGCCACCCATATCCTTCCTGCCTTGGTTGCTTCTCATCCAAGATTTGTGGGGAAAAGTACCTATTTTACAGGACAAGTTCAAAGTCTCAAGACACTGTTCAATCAACCTCATCAACGTTTTGTGTTGAAAGCGCCATGGAGTAGCAGTGGGAGAGGAATGCGATATGTTGATCATGATTTCACACCCCATGTAGAAGGGTGGTGCAAAAACCTGATACATCGACAGGGTGGCATCATGATAGAACCACAATATGATAAGGTATTAGATTTTGGAATGGAATTTGAAGCCTCCGCACAAGGTGACATCCAATATTTGGGGCTTTCTCTCTTTTCTACTGTGCATGGCGCTTATTTTGGGAATATCGTTGCCAGTGAGGAGACAAAGCGTCAAGAGATTTCACAATTTATACCCCTTGATTTGCTCAATTTCTTGCAACGTACCTTGCATTCCTTGTTGGTTGCGGAAGTATCTGGCAAGTATGTGGGTCCCTTTGGCGTGGATATGATGATTGTGAAGTTGGCAGATGCAAAAGAATTGTGTGTACATCCATGCGTTGAAATCAATTTTCGCCGCACCATGGGACATGTTGCATTAAGTTTGTCGACAAATGATGTACCCCAACCGAAGCGTTTAATGCAAATAACCTACACGGACAAATATCGACTAAAAATTTCCTTAGCGGGGGATGATCTTGCCACTCCTTATACTTTTTAATGGGATGTTGACAGGTGTGTGAAAGTGGTTTTTGTCCTGTTATTTTACCAATAAACGGTCATTGAAAATTTCCAAAATAGAAAATTTCAATAGGCAAACGCCCAACAAAAATGGGCTGATTTTCGAAAAATAAACGTCTCTTCAAGCTGAAACATTGAGTTAACGGGCTTGGAAACATGTATTAGAAGTGTTATTCACATACTTCAGTAGCCTTAAAGCATGCAAATAACACGCTTAACTCAATGGGTTAGCTGCCAAGAAAGGGCAAAAATGCGAACGAAAAGAACCGACATACGCATAACATTCTTAATAACAGTACGTTACAATCCTCTCTCATATTTCGCGTATTTGCGACCAACTTTGGTGTTGGTTGTTTTTACGCGAGTTATGAGAGGCTCTTTGTAAAGAAAATTCAGTATTAATTCTCCTTCCATTTGCGTACCCCCAATTTTGCATACGCTGTTTTGGTGACGTTTTTGGTTGTAACCATATCATTCTAAATGCTAGTAGAGAAGGAATATCAAACAAAGGCGGCTAATGTTGAGTGCTTACTCTTAATCTTCTTTTTTCTTCTTGTAGTAATCTTAAAATGCTCTGCTAATTTTAATACAATTGGTTAAAATTAACAGAGCGTTTGCATATCACCATCCCATTCAAAAGGCATGGGATAATAGGTTTTGATAATGAAGGGCGAACCCTTATGTGTTACATAGAGTTACCTATATCATTTAATCACCTTCTTTCCATTGACAACATACACGCCTTTAGGCAAACGAGCGATGTCATCTTTACCCTCTCCAACTTTAACCCCTTGAAGGTTATAGATGACATACTGGTGAGCATTTGTCGTTGTATGGGTAGGGATGCCCAACTCTACGTCATCCAATACAACAGTCAGCGACTTCACGGCGTTCTCGTTATTGATATGATTAGGCTCCACAAAAGCAGAGAAACACTCAACGGTTGGTGCCTGAGACAGTTCAAAGCGATTTGTTGCCGCATTATAGAGATAAGCCGAGCCCGGCTGATGTTGTCTAATCGTTCCTACAAAGTTATAATTGTCAGAACCGAGAACACTCTTGGCATGCTGATTTACTTCTACATCCTTGCCATGAATGGTCAGCATCATGTCTGCTGTTGTGTCATGAATGTGTTTTATTTCCAGAAGATAAGGACAATAAGCCTCTATATGCTGAGTCGTGTTAAAATAAAGTTTGTTCTCCTGCTCATGAACGAAATTATAAACATGTAATTCGGCGGGTTGTCCGTTTATCTTCATGTCATTGGGGACAAAAGGCAAAGAGAGGGTAGTCCATGCGCTTTCTGTATCCTTACCATTGGCAACCAAAGGACGCTGGCATGTAATTTCTCTTGCGGTAAAATTGCGCAACATCTTTATGGGCTGGTTGGTTTGTAAGGTTATCTTCGGTGCTTCATCACCCAAGATGACATTTTTGTCTTTCAAGGTCTCGGGTACGATGCTTGCTTCGTGTAGATAATATAGACAGTTGGGATTGTTGCTCGGCCTCAACTTTGTACCTTTCTTCACGTTTAAGTCGCGCATGTCTACCGCTATGGCATCCGTCAAGTCGATACTCTCTTCTGGTTCAAGAGCCACTGGCGTTCCATCTGCCAGGTACTTCATCACGGCAGCTTTGCATGTAATGGCTCCATTGCATATAGCCTTACCTTTTAGATAGATACCTTCGTACCCCAGTAATGTTACGATGTATCTTGTTCCAGGAATCAGGTTGTCGAAAGCAAACGGTAGCGTGATAGTCTTTCCTGCGGGAATGATAGCATTTAGCTGTTTCATCTGTACGTCTTGTTTCTCTCCAACTATTGCGATGAGCAAATCACGGTCGTAATCATCTGTCGCCGTATTTTTAACCTCAAACCGTCCTTCCATGTGGGTGCCATACAGTTCATCCGCCTTTTTGCGACTGCCGTTTGTGCAGAATACCGATGCCGTTAATTTGGCGTCTGGCACGTTCTTTCCTTCTGCGACGTCCACTTCTCCTTTGCCTACGAAATCGATGTCACGATCTTGCATGCTGTCCCAAACGTTAATGTGATATTGCGTTTTCGGCTTCGCTACGTCGGGTTGAAAGCTCAAAGGTACATCTATCGTTGCGCCAGGCGCTATGGATAAACCCAATACCGAGCGTTTGTTGCCGAAAACAAAACTTAACGAGCCGGTAAAGTCGGGACCGACATTCTTTATTTTCGCCATGGCCGTATAAGTCCTGCCCGTCTTGATGACTTTTGGCATGTCAATGGAAACCAATTTCAAGTCGATGGTTTGAGGGTTGATGATGGACGCGTTCAACTGGGTTTCCGTAATATGTAAGTTGCATACCGACTTCTCCGCACCAGGGCAAAGTTGCCAGGTGTTCGACTTTTTTTCCTTGCACATAGGCAACAACTGATAGTCACCTTTCAGTCCTGCGCCAAAGTTTTTCAAGATTGCCTTATAGAAAGTCCTTTTAGGGGTGATTGGCTCGTACGAGATAACATCGCTCTCATGCACCACCTTCATCAACTTACCGTCTTTATATAAGCCCACGCCCATTTGACCTTCAAAGGGCAACAGCATGTAATTGAACAGCTCGTAAGACATACTGAGCCCTTTAAAACCTTGTTCAATTCTTTTTCTCGACATCTGGCTAAGTCCGCGCAAGTGCAGGTCTATTACCGTCATGGCGTCCAACTGCTCTTCACCTTCATTCGGCTTAACGCCTAAAATGGCACACTGGCTCAATGAATATCCGCCCTCAAACGATCCTATTCCTTGTTGGTCTGGATTGAGAACAGACAAGCGGAAATATCCATCAGACAAGCCGCTCCATCCCCAGTTGATGTGAAAGTAATCGCCCGACTCGTATCCGTCGCATACGAATTCGTGTCCTCCTCCTGTTGGCGTCACGCCACCATACAGTACGGGTCGACCTTCTTTCAATTCCTCGTAAATCATGTTGTTCCATGTCTTTGAGGTATATCCACTACGGTCGGCATAGCGTGCCGCCTTGCTGTATCCAAAATAGTGCGTCAGTGCGTATGGTAACTCAACGGCTACCGTTCCCGACCCGCCTTGCTTGGCGGTGGCATAATCCATTTCCGTGGAGACACCGCAATATTTCATCAATTTAGCTACGGCGTTTTTCTGCTCCCGATTGGCATTCTCGTCGTACGTCCGCAGCATGTTTTTCCAGTCGAATGTCGTTTTGGGCAGCGTGTCCAGAACCTTTCCTATCTTCGGGCTCTTGTAGCCGGGTATCGTGTCGAGGGTTTCTCCCCGCGGGCATTGATGATAATACATCACTTGTGCCATGGCAGTTGCGACGCATCCTGTTACCGTTCGTTCAAAAGCCCCCATCGGGCAGGCGTCATTATAGGGTGCTCCTTGATTCCAGCGTGTTTCGATGAGCGGGTGAATGGAGCGTTTCACGCTTAGTCCCGCACGCGTTCCTGAAGCTGTTTTTAGGTTTTTCAACCGCAGGCGGACAGCTGTTTTTATCTCGTGCTCATACAAACTGAGCAAGTCTTTCAATTGCACGGGAATGTTGTTTACGTCAAACTTTCCCGTATAGGCATATCCCAATACCGCGTCTGTCCGGTCGTCTGCCGACGTGATGACGAAGCCTTGCCCGTTGCCATTGTTGAAGACATAATAAGCGTTGGGGCACTGCATGACCATTTTCAACTGGTTGCGCTGAGACTTCGCGCGAGTGCTTGTCGTTGGTTGTTTTTGCTTCAAGAACCGCATGGCCAGCTTCATGGCCTCTTGCTTTCCGATGGGATTGGCATTGGCCAAGGTGGAAATGGCGATTAAAACGAATAATAGAGTTTTCTTCATTGTTGATTTCTTTTGCAAGCACATGATCGTTGCTTGCGTAAGTCTGTAAATAAAGTATGGCAAGGGTGTTACGGTTTCTTTGCCGTAAGCTCCCTTGCCTTATACTGTCGTGATGTATTAAGATTTTGCAAATTTGACAACTTTGCTTCCTATTTTGGCTATATATTCGCCAGCGGGCAACGTGTTCAGGCTGATAGTCTTGTTGCCTCTTACCACATGGGTTGCCACCAATTGTCCTGTTACGCTGTACACGCAAACTTGCTCCGTGCCATTGTTTGTCGCCCCCTCAATGATTAGGCAGCCATTGCTAAAGCTAATGTTCGCTTGGTCATGGGTGATTTCTGCGATGCCATCCGTTTTCTTCTCTACTGCCGTGTTTTCTTCATAACTACATTCGGTTTCATCCGTAGATTCACTCATGGGAACATGCTTAAAAGCCTTGTTGAGCGGAAGGTGGTTGAAGTACATACAGTTGCGCGGACCTAAGTAAAGGCGGTCTCCTTCTGATTGCACCAAAGGAATGAACGTATGTGCGGCATCGTACTGTTCATCGCCTTCATCGCCATAGCTGAATGTGTAAGAGAAAGCTTCTGTTCCTGTGTTCGTGATGTCTCCATTGTCATCGTACACATACTTTAGCTCCATGGGTGTGCTCTCCGTCATTTCTTCTCCTGGAATATATTTCAAACCTACCATGCGGTCGTCAATGTTGTTATCGTATTCAAACACTTCTTTCCATACATTGTTGCCGTTGCTCATCATAAAACTAAAGGTCTGCTCACGTCCCTTGTCATCATAAGTAATGGTGGTATGGCGATCTGCGAAACCTTCCAGTTTCAGATTTTTCTCGTCAAACTGCACGTCATTGGTTTTAATCACGCGCATCTGTGCATCGTACTCGTATGTAGAACGTAAGTCTTCCATCAATATAAGGTTCCCCTTTTTATCCGGTTTTAACGTGTATCTATGATAGGTCTTGATAAATCCATTGTCGTCACGATCGTAAACGTCACGTCGGTCTTTTCGCTGTCCGCCTTCTGGCTTGACGGTATAGCGTGTTTCTTCTTTCAAATAGCCATTCGCATCATAAGAGAACTTGATGACTTCCGTTGGATTGTCATCTTCGGTAGATACCACTTCTGTCAGAAACCCATTGTCATCATATTTATATTTAAAGACTTCTGAACCTCCGAACGTACTCCATTGCGCAAGACGGTGCGTGTGAACTTTTGGAATAGCTCTGTAATAATTGGGTGCTTTCTTACTTTCGGCGTTAACGCCTAAACACAATACTGCCAAAAGAGCAGGTAGTAAAAATTTTTTCATGTTAATTGTTATTTTGTAAAAGTTTAAATGAATTTCTATGATAGTACGCAAACCAAATGCGGTACGCATATTTGAGTTATAGCGCCTTTTGTATTGCAAAAGTACGTCTTATCAATATAATGAGCAATACCTACTAATTGTGACGTTACTCAGGCATACCTATTTGTAGGTATAAATATAAGTCTGTTAAGGTATTAGTTTGTTTATCAGGTTGTTAGCTTGTTCAATATGAAACTTATATAACAATTAATCTATGTCCTTTATGTTGTCACCTTATTTTAAAGCTCTTCATTTTTCTTCTACCTACAACTAGTTACTTCTCTAAAAAATCATTTTGTCAGCTTATCTACAAGTGAGCGAAATACATAAAAATAGGTATTTTGCATTTTTTTTCATCTTTGTACCTTTGCAACTAAATTTATAACACTCATTATTCAAACAATTATTAAAATGAAAAAAATGACTACCGCCCTGTTTTTGGGCCTTACAGCCATGGTCTTTACATGGACATCGTGTGACAAATCGGAGGATTTATCCCAAAAGAAAGAGAAAGAAGAACAAAGTGTGATTTGCAAGCATGCCGATATTTTGTTGCAAGAAAAACAAATGACCAACTACGACAAGTGGGTTTACATTGATTTGGAAAGTGGCAAGACTGAAACCCAGACAGATTATCGCGCATGGGTGTATGGCATGATGAACCGGCAAACGGGCGAAATGGATCAGATTACCAAAGAGATACCCGAGCGTGCAAATAACGAGCCAAAGAAGTGGCACATCGCTTTCCACTTGTATGACCCCATGACCAATGGCGGTGAGGTGATGATTGCAGGTAAGGATACCACCTCTCTTGACCAAATCACTGAACTTCCCAAAGGTGGTACATGGACAGTAGACAAGCCTGTATGGATTTTGGTAGATATGGCAGGTATGATGCAGATGCCTCCGACAATGGGATACAGTAAGGGATTTTCTAATCCTAATCTGCACAAGTATATGCGTCGTGCGGGGATGGGGCAATATGAAATGGCAAATAAAGGGCGCATCTTTATTGTAAAATTTAAGGATGGAAGTTTTGCAGCCATCAAGTTCACAGACATTACTGATGCGACAGGAAAGAAGAAACAAGTGTCATTCGACTACAAGTTTGTTAAAAAGAATTAAACCCTTGTGAAGATAACCACCTTTCATTCTGCTGATAAGGGCATGAGAGGTGGCTTTTTTGCTTTATCAAGGCAGCAACCTATCAAACCGAATGTCCATTCTCGGAAAGGCGTTGTCACCTATACTTCTTTCACCGCAATATCGCTCAATATATAATAAATAAGGTGAGAAACAAACAAACCATCAAAGGTAGGTAACGCTCATCTATTTTTTTTCATTGTTTTCATGAACAAAATATTCTTGCTCTACTTATTCGCAATACTCCAATTTGTCACGACCTCTGCCAAAGCTGACGCTGCATCCTCTCGCTATACCATTCGTGGAACGGTAACCGATGAATGCAACAGACCGCTGCCAGGAGCACTCATTGCGGTTTCTGGCACTACCATTAAGCAAGGAACCAATAGCAAAGGCATGTTTGAAATCACGGTCAACGAAAATCGTAATTATGACATTACTGCTTCGTATGTAGGCTTTCAGCCCAAACATATCATCGCACGCCCCGGTCAAAACGCCAGCATTACGCTGTTCCCCTCGCGCACCAACCTGAACGAAGTGGTTGTAACCGGAACCCGTAGTGACCGCCCATTAAAAGACATGCCTGTGCTGACACGAGTTATCTCACGGCGCGAAATAGAAACGATAAACGCCATAGACCTTACCACACTGCTGCAAACGGCGTTGCCGGGATTGCAATTCTCGTACAATGACATGTCACAAGCAACCGAAATCACTTACCAGGGCCTGGGCGGAAAGGCGGTACTCTTTTTGCTCGACGGTGAGAGAATCAGTGGTGAGGGTGGCGCCAACAACATAGATTACAGCAGGTTTAACGTAAACGACATTGAACGGATAGAGATAGTGCGCGGAGCTGCCGCTACCTTATACGACAGCAGAGCCATCGGGGGTGTTATCAACATCATTACACGCAAAGGTTTCCGTCCCGTTACTGCTTGCGTTTCCACCCGATATGCAGGGAGAAACGGCGAGATGTACTCGGTTTCGGCAGGTGTCAACCGTAAGAACTTTTCAGCACTCACCTCGTTCGGGTATCGCAAGCGCGAGTCGTATACCATCGCCGACAGTACGGGTAAGGTGCGTGAGACACGTTTGTCTAACGGGGTGGTTAAGCGTGATACGCTGCCTGCTTACCAGTCTACCATTCACGGATACAGCATATTGGATGTCTCTCAAAAATTGTCATATGTGTTCAACGACCAGCTACGCGCAGATTTTCGTGGCTCGTACTATAACAACAGGCGTCCGAGCAATGAATACAAAAAACTGCATCAGGTTTACACGGATTTGACATTGAGCGGAAAACTGTCATACATACCATCCAGCAATCAGAACATAGAGCTGACCGTGATACGTGACGACTATCAGAAGACCAACGTGTTTGACAAGGTAGACCTGAAAGAGCATGTGTACCGCAACATCAACACGACGGGAAGACTGTATTATTCGGGTACGTTAGGCAAACACACCATAAGCGCAGGTGTTGACTATGTTCGCGAAGACTTGAAACATTATTTCCTGCCAGACACCGCACAAATGCACACAAGTCAATTTTCTTGCTGTTTGCAGGAAGACTGGAAACCGTGGCGGCAACTGAACATCGTGGCGGGCGTGCGTGCCGACAAGGTTACAAGATATAAGCTGCACTTTACACCCAAACTATCTGTCATGTATCGGCCTTGGGCGTTTGTTACTGCCCGTGCGGGCTATTCGCAAGGGTATCGTGCTCCAAACCTAAAAGAGTTGTATCAAGAATGGAGCATGGGTGGACTTATACAAATGTATGGCAATCCTAACTTGAAACCTGAAGTGGGAAGCCAATTGTCCGCATCTGTCGAATATGATAAGAATGGGTTGAACCTTTCCCTGTCGTCTTATTATAATAATTATCTCAACAAGATAACTTATGCGTATGTTCATCCAGAAAAAAACATGGACATGAGGTGGGAAAACGCCGACAGCGTTAGGACATTTGGGGTGGAG
This sequence comes from Hoylesella timonensis S9-PR14, assembly GCF_000762405.1. Lineage (GTDB taxonomy): Bacteria > Bacteroidota > Bacteroidia > Bacteroidales > Bacteroidaceae > Prevotella > Prevotella timonensis_A. The sequence goes on from NZ_JRPQ01000055.1 coordinate 39,752, forward strand.
GCGACGGCCAATTACAAGTTTGTCTGGGGGCTGCAACTTGCGGGAGCATACACCTATATTACCGATTATAATAAGAAAAACGGATATAACCTGTCATGGCTGCGTCCACATAGCGCCAAGTTAAGTGCCGTATATTCAAAGAAATGGGGAAAGACGACAGAAACATTGTCACTCTACGCCAACTGGGTGTCGGCTCTCTCTACCTACACTTACAAAAGTAATAAAGATGAGCAGACAGGTAAAGGCGTTGAGAGCTTCACGCGAGAAGATTTTGAAGCACGCACTATCTGTTCGCTCAACTTGCGCTCGCAATTACCCCATGGCATTACAATCGGTGTCATGATTGACAATTTGCTGAACTATAAGGACAAAGCTGTTGATTCAGGATTACAATATCCACAAAATGGTCGTACTTATGTCGCTACGATTTCTATTAATATTGCAGATATGCTAAAGTTATAATCATATTAGAACATGATGAGAAAAAAAATTATCATTGCCGCTATTACAATAATAGTCATTATTTTGGCAACATGGGGATGGAGTCATTGGTTCTCACGTACCCGTATCGCATTTGTAAATTATCAAGCCATTGAACTTGCTCAAATTAGTCGCGCCAACGACAATGGAATGATTAAGATAGAAAATTTAAGTGTAGAAAATCTTGACGAGCTCAACAAGTACGACATGGTGTTTGTGCAAGCCATGGGGTTGAAACTTACTGGTGAACAGCGCAAGCTCATTACGACGGCTGCCCAAAAGGGGGTTCCCATGCTAAGTACGATGATTACAACTCCCGAAAACGATTTTACAACCATTGCCCAGGTTAGTGCTGACACCTTGCGGCAGTATCTGGGAAATGGTGGACGACAAAATTATCGTAATCTCGCCTTGTATGTACGCAAATACATTGACGCTAAAATTTTTAAGGCTCCAATGCCGCAACCCGTGGTTGAACATATACTTGGGTTGTTGCATCATCGTCCGAAAACAGAGGATAAGGCTGCCGATGATTTGCAGTTTAACTCTGTAAAAGAATACAATGCTTATTTAAAAAGACAAGGGTTGTGGCACGAAGGCGCACCGGCAATAGTGGTCATGGGTCCGATGGGCGAACCTACCTCGTTGATTGCACGATTGGAACAAACAGGAAATAATGTTTATCCTGTTAACGACATTCGAAAATTTATAGAAGAGGGACATGCTGACAGCATTCCTCTGCGTGCCGTTATCAATATGGCACATGGACGAGTTGGTGATAATCTGGTGGCTTTCTTGCAGCAAAAGAATATTCCCTTGTTCGCTCCGCTCAACGTAAACCAACCTGAGAAGGATTGGCGCAATGACAAACAGGGAATGATGGGGGGATTTTTATCGCAGAGTGTAACCATGCCAGAAATCGATGGAGCTATCCGTCCGTTTGCTCTTTTTGCTCATTATAAGGGAAAAGACGGTCTTGATTATGTAGATGCGATACCCGACAGATTGAACACTTTTGTGAAAACGGTAAACAATTATATTCGCTTGAAAAATATACCAAACAGCAAAAAACGTGTTGCCATTTATTATTACAAGGGGCCTGGACAAAATGCATTAACAGCAAGTGGTATGGATGTTTGCTCTTCATTGTTCAATTTGCTCACCACCATGAAGCAGCAGGGGTATAACGTGCAAGGCCTTCCGTCATCAGCAGAGGAACTTGAAAAACTCATTCAACAGCAAGGCGCGGTTTTGGGTACATATGCCAAAGGTGCCATCACTCATTTCATTCACACAGGGCATCCTGCGCTGGTAAATAAAGAGGAATATGATAAATGGGTAAAGGCTTCTATCGTTGGTGAGAAATATAAGGAAGTAGTAGAGAAGAATGGAGAATTCCCTGGTAATTACTTAGCGACAGACAAAGGCGAATTGGCTATACCGCGCATACAGTTGGGTAATATTGTTCTCATGCCTCAACTCGCTGTTAGCACACAGGGTAACTCCTTTAAGATCGTACATGGAACAGATGCGGCTCCATCTCATGCTTTCATCGCGTCTTATTTGTGGATGCAACATGCCTTTAAGGCCAACGTGTTGGTGCATTTTGGCACACATGGCAGCATGGAGTTTACGCCAAAAAAGCAAATTGCCTTGAGCAATGAGGATTGGCCCGATAGATTAGTGGGGGCAATTCCTCACATATATATATACACAGTAGGCAATGTTGGCGAGGGAGTCATCGCCAAACGCCGTTCGTATGCTTGCTTGCAAACCTATCTTACACAGCCTTATATGAAGAATGACGTGCGCACTATGTACAAGGCATTATTGGATAAAATGGATGTGTATCATACTAAAGTTGCTAAAAAACTTCCTGGTATAACGGAAACAGCCTTGCAAGTGAAGGCGATGGTTGTGAAAATGGGCATTCATCGCGACTTACAATTAGACGCGAACCTTAAGCGGCCGTACAATGAAGAGCAGATGCAACAGGTAGACAACTTTATTGAAGAATTGGCAACCGAAAAGATCGGTGGCCATTTATACACGATGGGAGTACCTTATGATACCCAAGGTTTGCACTCTACGGTTATGGCTATGTGTGCCGATCCTATTGCATATGCGCAATTCGCAGTAGACAAGCAAAAGGGGAGAGCGTCTGATGTCATGATGAAACAACGTTCTTTGTTCGTACAACGTTATCTTTACCCTGCTCAGAAGTTGGTAGATAAACTTCTTGCAAACCCTTCTCTTGGCAATCCAAAAATGGTGTGCCAAGTATTAAGTATTGCTCCCGCCGAATTGCAAAAAGCACATCATCTTTGCGAGGCACTTAACGCACCAACCAGTATGATGGCTATGATGCAAGGTATGAGTAAAAAGTCACCGATGGCTAAAGGCATGAAAAAGAACATGAATTCTATGAAAGGAAATATGCCAAAGGGAATGGGAATGGGTGGCATGAGAATGCAAAAGCCTTCGTTCTCATCTCATGAAAAGGATTTAGCATTTGCTGTCATAGAAGCCGAACGAACAATTATGAACGTGGCGAAATACCGCAAATTGCTGATACAAAGCCCCGCAATGGAATTGAAAAGCATTCTTAATGCAATAAATGGTGGCTACACATCACCTTCACCAGGGGGCGATCCTGTGACGAATCCCAACACATTGCCAACAGGGCGTAACATGTATAGCATTAATGCCGAAACAACTCCCAGCGAAGCTGCATGGGAACAAGGTAAACAACTGGCAGAAAACACCATTGCCCTGTATCGACAACATCACCATGACAGCATTCCAAGAAAAGTGAGCTTTACGCTTTGGAGTAGTGAATTTATTGAAACACAAGGCGCATCTATTGCACAGATTTTATACCTTTTGGGGGTAGAACCCGTTCGTGACTTCTTTGGACGCATATCAGACATCAAGCTTATTCCGTCAAAAGTGTTAGGACGTCCACGCATAGATGTAGTTGTACAGACCTCTGGACAGTTGCGAGACTTAGCCGCATCACGTTTGTTCTTAATCAACAGAGCTGTCGAAATGGCCGCCGCTGCTCATGATGATAAGTATGAGAACATGGTAAGCGAGGGAGTAAAGGAGACCGAGCGAGTGCTGACAGAGAAAGGTGTTTCACCAAAAGAAGCACGAAGCATGGCTGCGCGACGGGTGTTTGGCGGAGTAAATGGCAGTTATGGCACCAACATACAGTCGATGGTAATGAGTAGCGACCAATGGGAAAACCGTTCAGAGATAGCGGATACCTATCTAAACAATATGGGAGCTTTCTATGGTGATGACAAAGAGTGGGAGGATTTTAAAGAATATGCCTTCGAAGCTGCTCTTACTCGTACAGATGTCATCGTTCAACCGCGACAAAGTAACTTATGGGGAGCATTAAGCTTAGACCATGTTTATGAGTTTATGGGCGGGCTCAACATAGCCGTCACCAAGGCAACAGGCAAAGAACCGGATGCTTACATTAGTGATATGCGCAATCATTACAATATGCGTATGCAAGATTTGAAAGAAGCGGTGGGTATAGAAAGCCGAACTACTATCTTCAATCCTGCTTACATCAAAGAACATATCAAGAGTGGAAAAGAGGGAGCTGACGAGTTTGCAAAAACTATACAAAATACTTTTGGTTGGAATGTGATGCGTACCAACGTGATTGACCAACAATTTTGGAATAAAATTTATCAAGTTTACATAAAAGACGAATATAGGTTAGGAATACAGAAGTATTTTGAACAAAAAAATCCTGCAGCTCTTGAAGAGATAACGGCCGTGATGCTGGAAGGCGCGCGCAAAGGAATGTGGAAACCTACGCACGAACAAATAAAAACCTTGGCTTCTCGGCACATGGACTTAGTGAACCGCTTTAAACCCTCATGCTCGGGATTTGTGTGTAATAATAATAAACTTCGTCAGTTTATCGCGAAGGAGGGAACGGACAATGCCGTTCAACGGCAACAATATCTCCGAAACATTGATCAGATAAGAGAGAAGGCTACTGAAGGCAAACAGGGAATGACCATGAAGAAGGAGACTTTGTCTGACAACCAAAATACTACCTCTGACACCGTAAACGGTACGGTTATTATCATTGTCGTACTTATTGCCATAATTGCTGTTGCATTCATAGTGCGACGCAATCGTAAAATGCGATAAAGATGAAGGAAGGCTGTTTCTGAAAAACCATCTTATGGGTAAATGTGATTATATGAGAATACATCTTGACTTAAAAAACAAGTTAAAAAATCCATCATAGATAATTTTCTGTATCAGCAAAGAGCAAAAAAAATTAAACAATGAAATTGATATAATGGTTACTGTCATAGCTATTCTTATGTTATTGGTTTGCTTCAATTTTCTATTGAAGCAAACCTTTGGAACGTGGAAAGGAATTGCGGTATACACCATGCTCATAGCAGTGTTTACGATAAGTACATGGCAAATCGCCATTAACCAATCGCGTACGCATATAGCCGAATGGTTCGCTTCTGAGCCGATCATGCAAAATATGGCTGTCATACTCTCAGTAGACATTATTGTCCAATTGCTTTTTTGTATGGTTGCAGCGCGGGAAAAGACAAGGATGCCACAGGCTGCTACGTTTCGTCAAAAAATATATTACGCTATATTACAATGGTGGCCAGGCTTTGCAATCTTTCCTGTTGTTTTTGCCATGCTGGTTGAGTGCATCTTTGGCTTGCCCGGTCTCTCGTTCTCGCTCATAGCATATGTATTGGCGGCGGTATTTGTCGTATCCATACCATTGCTCACTTTTCTGTTGCGAAGACTTTTAGGCGATAGAGACGTACGCTTAGAAATGCTTTTCCTCTCAAATTTAATCGTGGCAATGATTGCTGTCGTGGCAACGGTTCGGGTGTCGACGCCACAAAATAGCAATTCGCCTGTTAATTGGTTCGCTACGGCTGGAGTGGCTTTGTTGCTTGCACTGGGCGTTTTCTTAGGGGCTTTGATACGCTACATTAAAATAAAATAGGACATTGATAAATACATGATTGTAAAAACATCTTGATTGAAAACTAAATAAAAACAAATATGACTTATATTTCAGATTTTCTTTTTTGGATTACCACAGGACTTTTAATTCCTGTCATCGTAATTTTATTGTTGCTCTTTATTCGGGCATTACTCTTGTTAGGTACATTCTTCGGGCAGTATCTTGGCATGCGACATACGGTGCGTGTCATTGAAAAGCATTTCGACACTCTTACCGTCGCTGGATTGCCCAGTCTCAAAGAGCAGCTGCCTACGCAAAGAACGTCGCCTCTTTTAGTTTACGCGCATCGCATATTAGATGCGAAAGGAAGCGAGCAACACATTGAGAGGTTGCTTTCCCAATTTGAAATAGATTATAATAAAGAGATAGGCGCGCCTGCCTTGTTGGCTAAATTAGGACCGCAGTTGGGACTTATGGGAACGCTTATTCCCATGGGACCTGCTCTTGTGGGATTGTCAACTGGTGACATTGCCTCTATGGCATACAATATGCAAGTGGCTTTTGCCACAACCGTCGTAGGATTATTCTCGGCTGGCGTAGGCATGATAACCATGCAGGTTAAGCGGCGTTGGTTCATGCAGCAGCGCACGCAATTAGAGTTCTTGGCAGATTTAATCTTAGAAAACAAGGAGAGAGTATGAGAAGACGTCGCCGTTATGCATCATCTTCAAACGATGAAGATTTTAATCCCATGAGTGTGGTGGGCAATCTTTTTGACGTGTCTATGGTCTTTGCCGTGGCTCTCATGGTGGCATTGGTAACACGGTACAAGATGCCAGAGATGTTCAGCAGTCAGGATTTTACGATGGTAAAAAATCCAGGTAAAGAAAATATGGAGATTATTACGAAAAAAGGTAAAAAGATAGAGCGTTATACTCCTTCCAACGATCAAAGTAATGCCGACGGTACCAAGGGAAAAAAAATAGGAATAGCATATGAATTAGATAATGGACAGGTAATATATGTGCCTGAATGAGAATAACTCAATATATATGGATAGACTTCTTCAAAAGCATCCCACAAAAGTGGCTAACGTGCGATGCCTTTGACGAGAAGTTCCGACATCTTTCTCGTAACTTATTTGTAAGTTATGTAAGTTATTCTGTAAGTTTGTCAGTCTTTTGTCCTTACTGACTAATTTCGACCACAAATTCGCTTGTAGGGACAATAGGTACACCGTTTGTTGTCTTGGGTAGGTGTGAAGGGGTGAGATGAATCGTATATATCGGTCAATACTTGTTGTAAATGTTTGCTGAAATCCGAGCTGTAAGTACCGATGTCGCTCACTTTTTCTTTTGATAGGAGCAGTGTCGGGTCAAAGTCATCATCCGGATTTCGCTGAATGAAGAGTAGGGCAGGACTGACAGGCAAGCCTTCTGGATTGAGTTCTTGATGCTGCCTTACAATGTTGGCATACAGAAAAGTCTGTAGATAATAGTCTTTGTGTTTTTCTGTTAGGTTGTCGTCACTAAAGATATCTTCTACATCTGTAGGTACAGAAGTGGCTGGTCGCCCTGTTTTGTAGTCAACGACTCGTATACGATGTGTGTCGTCTGGGTCGGTAACTTCGTCCAACCTGTCGATAATGCCGCCCACAGTGATGGTCTTCAATCCTTGTGCAGTCTCAAAAGAAATCGTTGTATTAACCCTTTCTTCCAACGAAAGAATCCTAAAAGGAGCTAAGGCTTCGTCTATTTTCAACAGTCGTTTTAAGTAGTCGATAATCACTTTACGATTAATCAGTTGCAGCCCATTATATTCAATAGGGCGTACCTTGTCTTTTGATTTGTAAATTTCTTCATAAAAAGCTTGATCTACAAATCTTTCGAGTAGCTGACTTTTGGTTCTTAACTTGTTAAGCTGCGTGGGTTTTATCCACTCGCTCTCTTGTTGTAAAGACGTATAAATGAGTTCTGCACTCCTATGAAAGATGTTTCCGAACATGCGGTTATCAATGTCGTTATCGGGTTCTGGCTCGTAAAGTTTTGCAATCGTGTTGTAATAAAACTGCAATTGACATCTCATATATCTGTTAATCGCAGTTGGTGAAATTTGGTTCAAGTTGTACAACACCTCCATGACCATTTCCTTCTTCTCAATGGGGTGGGCTTCATGATGTTTGATTTCCTGTCCAGAGAGCATCGCAATTTTTTGGATAGGATGACCGCTTTCCACTAACATTTGCAGCATAAATCGGCTCATCTCGCTTTTATGACTTCCTTCTGTTGAATTGTTGTAAGTGAGTGTGATGTCAGAGGCTCGCTGTAATAAACGGTGAAAATAATAAGCGTAGATCGCTACTTTGTGCTTCACGGTGGTGAGTCCGTAGGCCTCACGAATAGAGTAGGGGATAAATGAGGCGTCATTGACACCTTTTGGCATATTCCCCTCGTTGCAAGAGAGAATGAGGATGTGGTCGAAATCCAAATTGCGAGTTTCGAGTACTCCCATGATTTGGATGCCTTCGGCAGGCTCTCCATGAAAAGGAATGGAAGTATTTTGAATGAGCTGGAGAATGAGTTTCTCATAAGTAGTGAGCTGTATGCGCAAATCTCCGCTATGGATGAGCTCATGTAGTCGATTCATGAGTGTGTACATCCGAAATACAGACTCTTGAAAAAAGGCATCTTCACTATCTCTGCCGTTCTTGCCAATGAGTTGAAGTATTTCTAATATCCACTCAGTAAGATAGAGGTTTGTAGAATCGTCTACCAACTCTTTGAACACCAAAGTTAATCCCGCATCTACGGACAATTCCTTCCGAGTGGGGAAATAATGCTTATTTTCTTCCAAGTTTGCCATCAATTCTGGTGCATTTTCTGAAAGATATTTGATGTAGGGGTGGCTAAGCATGCGTTTCACCTCTGTTAATCGATATTTGCCATTATGCGCATAGCTTGACAACTGCAATTTTAGCAGTTGGTGTATCAATGACGCTACAGGTGATTGGGCTAAAGGATAGCCAGTGGTAATATTAACCTTGCTTACTTCAGGAGGGATGCAATGGATGACTGTTTGCAGGATAGACTCATCGCACATCACGATAGCGGTTTTAATGCCAGCCTCCATTCTGCCATTATGTTGTAGCCATTCGCTGATATATCTTGCCTGTATTGTTTCAGTAGGCGCAGAGAGGTAAGTAATTTGCTTGGGCTGTTTGAATTGTTGGTAGATGTCGGCATTGTGGCAATCTAACTCGTTGGGGAAAACGTCAAGATATTGGCGGATGAAGTGGCTCGCCTCTTGTTTCTCATCGCTCATATAGTAATCGTCGAAATCCCAATAAAATTTGGCTTTACCCATGCTCTTTAAGTGACGAAAAAGCTCTTGCTCAACTTGTTGCAGCACATTGAAACCTACGAAAATATATTGGTCGAATTCAAATGAGAGGTTCTTGTCTGATACCACATTTCTATATAATGCTCCCTCGTAGGCAAGTCCTTGCAGCGATAGCTTTTCATTGAAATGGTGATAGATGTCGCTTAAATGACTCCACAGTTCGATGAATCGGCGTTTGAGTTCTGTGTGATGGTTTTCATCAAAATTGCTAAAAAACTTTTGCAATATTTGCTTTTGATGTTCGGACAGATACGAGATATCATCCAACTCGTGAATGTTTTGTAGATTTGCAAAGACCTTATCGGCATCTGCTAAATTCTTGTCAATGTCGTCATAATCTGCCAATAACAGTTCACCCCACGCATAGAACACATCCAGCGTGTCCTCTCTGCCAGTGCAGGTGATAAATGACTTGTGGAGATCACAAATCAACTTGATAGGATCTCCAACGGTAAGCGTAGAGTGCTGTCTGAACAAATCGCTGATTGTGAGGTAAGATGGACTCCACAAAGGGCGATCGGACAGCTGTGCAAGGTACTTGTTCAAAAACAATGAGGCACGTTTGTTGGGAAAGACAACGGCAATGTGTGATAAATTGGTACCAAATTTTTCTAATAAATCTTTGGCAACATATTCTAAAAAACTATATTTCATTTTATTTCTTCAATCAAGTTACTATAAACAAACCATAAATATCCTGTCACTTGGGTGTGTCCCATTTGCTGAAGTAGATGGATGTATTCTCTGATTTGGTCGTGATATTCGGGATGAGGCTTACCAAACTTAAAATCTACCACCACAACTTTATCTCCTTGCATCATTACTCTATCGGGTCTGTGGGTCATAACTTCACCTGTGATAGGATTGGTGTGGATGATGCTACACTCGTTATATAGCTCCCATTGAGGTGAAAACCACTCTGCCACTTTTGGATTGTTGAGACGTTTTTCCAATAACTGTTGCAGCTTTTCATGGGTAATGATGTTGTCGTAAAGCACCCCTTCAAACTCCAGTTCTCTTAAAATGGTGGGGATGTCGGATGTGGTTTTTATTTTGGAAAAAAGCATGTGTAGCACATTACCAAGTTGAATGTAGCTTTGCTGCGTGGTATCTTCGTTTGTTTCAGGGAGAGTGAATGTTCTGCTCTGATTGCTTTGTCTAAATTCTACACTGTTGCCATAACTCTTCATCTCTACAGATCGCGTTTCAATGGGCGAGAAGAAAACATTTTCAGAAAATTTAGTTTCTTCTTCAGAAGGTACCCATAACTCTCCGTAGCTAAAGCAAAGCACCTCGTCTCGCTTGTTCATATCTCCTTCCAGTCTACTGTCGGATAAAGACGTATGCAGTTTCTCCAGCGAGTCTTCAATGATTTTAGAACGTCTCGCTTGTACTTTTCGCTGCCCAAAAATAAACAAACTCTTACAAGCACGGGTAAAGGCAACATATAAAAGATTCATGTTGTCAACAACATTTTGCAGGTGTTCGTACTGATAGCTATCTTCAAAATAGGACTCTTGCATTTTCCCCTCATTGAAAGTAATAGGTATCACGGGCAGTTCATTGAATGGGGCAACATCGGTTTTGCACCATAGTGTTTTTTCTTTTTCTAATTTCCAATCACAGAAAGGAATAATGACATGATCAAACTCTAATCCTTTACTCTTGTGAATTGTCAACATCCTGATGCCGTCAATGCCATCAGATTGGATGGTCTTTTCGTGCAACGTCTCATTCCATTGATTGATAAAGCTGTCTATCTCGGCAATATTGTCTGAAATATACTGACTGAGCACATCATAAAATGCACATACATAGGCACTTTGGTTCTTGAGAGATGATAAATCAAACAGGGCGTATAGTCGCTCCACCAAGTCCATTGCAGGTAGAGACAGTAGCGCTTTTGCTTCTAAGACATATTGCTTGGGCAGGAAATCCCAAATATCTTTTCCTTGAATCAACAAATCATCATCGCCCAAATCGTGGTTGAGAACTTGGGTTTGATATGTTTTTGCCAAATTTGCCACTGTTAGTTGATCTTCTGGATGCGTCAAACAGTGGAGGGCATCCACCAATATATTCACCGCACTTGAAGAATCTAAGCGGAACGCCTCATCAGAAACCAGCTTGATATGAGGCATTGCTTGCATCAACACGTCGGCTATATCATGGATGTTCGCTTTGTTTCTCACTAAAATGGCAATGCTGTTTTCTTTGGCTCCGTTGTCTAACAACAACTGAATGGTTTGGATTATCTCATCAATTGTAGTTTCATTGTATTGCTCCTTAGGGAAGAGTTTGATACGTACACAGCCATGTTTATCTTTAGATTTATGAATCTTTTGAACGACATCTGCGTAAGCCTTTTGCATTTGCTCAGCTCCTTGCGTCTGTGAGGCAACCAACTCTTCGTATTCCTGTTGTGCTGCAATTTCAAAGAAGTGGTTGTTAAAGTTCACAATATGATGTTCTGACCGATAGTTGGTATCGAGAGGTTCTATTTTTAATTGATGTGAGGGGGCAAACTCTTGCTCAATATTGTTTAGCAGTCTCCAATCTCCAGAACGCCATCTGTAGATGCTTTGCTTCACATCTCCAACAATCAAGCTGTTAGTGTCTTGATGACTCATCGTCTCTTGAAGCAGTATCTTGAAGTTTTTCCATTGTACGGTGCTCGTGTCTTGGAACTCATCAATCATAATATGTGATAACTGCGTTCCAATTTTCTCAAAAATAAAAGGGCTGTCATTTTGGTCTATCAACTCATGTAGCAATGTTTGTGTGTCGCTCAACAAGAAGTTGTTGCCTTCGTCGTTCAGTTCTCTAACCTTATTTTCAATACTACTTAATAAACGTAGTTGGTTGAGATTCTTCAAAATAAGGTCTGCTGTACGATAAGGCTTAATCATTGCTCTTCGCTTTTTCTCTGCATTTTCCAGAAGTTGTGTCAGTTCTGTTGCTAATTGATATAATCGTGGATCTTTCAAATTTGTTTTAGTCAACCAACCGTCTGGGCTTTCTAAAGCCTTTTGAACATACGAATTGATGAGCATCTTGGAGTCAAAAGTACCTTTGCTCATTTTCAAGAAGTAGCTTGCAGGTCCTCCTGATTTTCTCGACAAGTCGTCAATGCAAGCGTTGTATTTCGTCAGAAGGGACGTAAACTCTTGCGGAATATCTTTTAATTCCTTGATAGTCTTCTCTTTAATGGCATATAACTGTTGGACATATTGAGGGAAGAATCCTTTTTGGTTGAGCTTGGTAGTTAGTTCGCTTTGATGGTCTTTATAGGTATCTTGAAAAATATTATTACCAAAATCCTTGATAAGCCCAATCACATTCCATGATTTGTCGTCTGCTATTTTCTGTTCAATAAAGTCTAATATCCACCCTAACAGTTGTTGTTTGGGATGAAGTTCTTCTATCAGTTGGTCTACCGCTTTTTCTTGTATCTCTTTGTCATTGAGTTCAATCCTTAAGTTTGCCGTTAAGTCTAACTCACGTGCAAGATTTCGTAGTACACTCTGAAAAAAGGAGTCTATCGTCTCTACCCGAAAATAGCTGTAATTATGGAGCAATAAGTCTAATGCCTTTTCAGCCCGTTCCCTTATCTGTTTGTCTGATAAATCTAAGGCTTTTTTCACTTCTTGTAAATAACTTTCTGAATCAGACAGTCCATGAGCAATACCGTAAAGTTGACTGAGAATGCGTATTTTCATTTCTTCTGTCGCTTTGTTGGTAAATGTCACCGCCAAGATGTTGCGATAAGCGTACGGATTATCAATGACTATTTTGATATATTCTGTGGCTAATTTAAAAGTTTTACCACTCCCCGCACTTGCCTTGGAGATAGTAAGAGAACTCGGTTGCTGTGTATTCATATTCTTTATTTCTGTGATGAAGGGTTACCACCGCCTAAATAATTCAAAACCAAACTTAAACCCAAAATCCTTTGTTCTGCCATTCATGTTCGACATAAATGCGCCAATAGAGAGAAAGCGTGTCTTGATTGCATAGCCCAATTCTAAATATGGATTTGCATTTTTAACACGAAGTGCACTTAGATACAGCCTTTCACGTTCAATAAAATGCCCTATGAGAGGTGTCCAAGCCAATACTAAGAAAGGAGATTCGTAGGTGAAATTTGCACGAACGTAATAATTAGATTGGTTATATAGACTACTTTCCAAGAGTTCAAATTCACCAGACCATTCGTCGTTCCAACCATTTGGTAGGAAAGTTTGTCTGAAATTTTCAAAATCCACAAAGTAATCATTATGAGATCTATCGGTGTAAAATCCCGTTCCAATGCGCATGGATAGCGATTGTACGTTGTGAAGGGGCAAGATGTATTGTCCATCAAACTCCCAACGAGTATAGGGTGTGTTGGTTCCTGCCAGTTTCTTGATGCTTTTTTCGTAACACGCCATCAGTGTAGGACCTTGATATCCCCATGGCCTATAATGTACTTGAAACTTGGGAGCTAAAGAAGTATATACAGAAGGTTTGTTAATAAGTTCAAATCCTACTTTGTTTAATGCTGTTCGGCGGTGAAAAACAAACCCTGCTTGGAAGCCTATCTTAGGCGTAAAGTCGTAGTTCGCATAACAATCCCAAAAGGAATCGTTAAACTCATATAAATTCAGATTATCCCAAACACGATTATTGTTTGTTGCTATTCTCAATTCATTTACTAAATTTCCATTTTGAATTCTTCGACCTCCTGATATTCCTGAACTGATAAATCCGTTGTGCCGAATGTCAAAGTAATAGATAAGAGGTATCCAAAAAGAAAATTGATGTAGTCGAAAAGAATAACCTCCTTTTAGCTGGAGCCAAATGTTGCTATTTTCAGAAAAATGGTATCCGCCACGAATGTTGAAGTTATAATAAAATCCTTGACTTGGGCTATATTCCATGTATAATGGATTTAAGATGGGATCTATCCGCAGAGAGCCTGCTTTGTTTGGGCCAAAATCTTGGTGGATATCATTAAATATATTTTCGCCAATCATATCCCAAAGGACAGATTTCACAAAATTTACTTTAGGAGGAGTTGCAACAGAATCCAATGCGGTAGTGTCTCTTTCTTCGTTTCGTTTATCTTTGAGTAATTCGCTATACACCATTTTCTCGTAAGAAGTTAACGGTTCTGGGCGAATCTGTTCCATCAATTGAAAATTTTGATTCGCTTCAGAGATGTTAGGAAGAATCTTAGGCAAATGATAAGCAATGGTATAATGTGTTCGGACATCGTTACCAAAGAATAAAAAGCGTGAAGTAAGGCTGCAATTTTGAGGTGTCAGAGATTGTACTCCATGGTTTCCCATCTGAATGGATAGTCTGTAAAAGATCATATCATACTCGCCTGTTAGTTGTATACTGCTAATTTTCCCCGAACGAGCATCGACTTTCGCCTCACCAGTTACTAACAGTGTGTTCTTTAACCGTGGCTTGAAATGGAGCTTTAGTAAGCTGTCTGCCGATTCTTCAATAGTATATTTATAATAAATTTTATTTTGCCTGTTAAAAGGAGAAAGCACATTCTCGTTAATCAGAGTGACATCATATATATTAGGTGTCAAGTAATGAAGCATGGCAGGAAATGATAGACGGCGAGTGCCAGCAGAAGATAGCGACAGAATTTTATCTATTTGGTATTTGCCATTTGGTAAGAAAGTGACTTTATTATAGCTTTCTTCAAGATAACGTCTGCTGCCAACATGTGCCATTGCATACATAGTTGGAACAGCCATTAACAGCAGATTTCGCTTGTTAATGTGAAAAGAAGACTTCATATATGCATAACTCACAGTGTCAGGTGCTTGTAGCGTCTTTATCTTTTCGGGATATGTAAATATGCGAGTTAAGATAGAATCTTTCTTACTTTTAGCTGATAACGATTCTAACAAGCCATACTGGCAGATGATGAGTAATATGAATATCTTGAAATATTGATTTTTCATTTGCATCAGATAGAACAAGCTACTAATGGAAAATAATATTTTTCCATCTTTGCTCCTATCTCATGCAAAGATAATATTTGTTTGAAAAAAAGCCAAATCAAACTTTGTTTTTGTGACACATCAGCTTTTTTCGAAAGTTTAGAAGTTTTCAAAGATAGTGTCTTCCATTCTTTCATTTTAGTGAAAAGTAGGTGAAGGATAGTTTGATAGACGACTTACTTTTCCAAAAAGAAGTTCGCAACGCCTATTGATGGGCATTGCGGATATGAAAATAGTGTCGATTTGACGCTTAGTGAACGATAATACTTGTTATCAGATTTATGCACATCATGCGATTAAGCTGAAAACAAGTTCTTAAACCGTCTTTTTTTGCTTGTTTTTTCGATAACGATATTTTATAAGGAAGTAGAGTGCAACAATGGCAGCTATACCAAAAATCACAACCTTGATGTGGTCGTTATACTCAATAATCTTTTCGTTGAGTTGTTCCTCTGGTACTATAAAATGTAAATACCATCCCAATGCTGCTAACACACAATTCCAAATTCCTGCACCAATGGTGGTGTAAAGGATAAACTTCCAAAACTTCATTTTTGCAAGACCAGCAGGTACAGAGATGATTTGTCGAATGCCGGGTAACAAACGTCCTGTCAATGTCGCGATAACGCCATGGTCATAAAAATATTTTTCGCTCTTTTCTACCTTCTCTTGGTTTAACAAGCACATGTGTCCCCATTTGCTATTTGCAAACTTATACACAATCGGTCTACCTAAATAATAAGCAGCCATATAGTTTGTAGCGGAACCAAGAACAGCTCCCAAAGTAGCGACAAGGATGACAAGTGTGATATCAAGGTGTCCTGCGGCAGCGTGATAAGCTGCTGGCGACACAATTAACTCCGAGGGAACGGGTATTACAGTACCCTCAATGTACATCAGTAGAAAGACGGTACCATAATTCAAGTTTCCCATGAGTGAAGAAAACCAGTTCATGTAAATAATTCTAAATAGTTTGTTGTGATAATAAACACATTTTTTACTTATTGGTTCTGAAGGAGAAAGTTGTAATATTCTTCAGGTGCCATACCTTCCGGGAAAAAGGTTTGCAATACTTTTTGGGCTTCTTCTGGATTTTTTTCGCATGCTTTTTTCACTGCTTGTAAAAATTCATCCGTTTTATTGAGAGTTTTACAACAAACAGCAAAAAAGGAATATCCATATTCCCAAGTCTCATCCGCACCTTCAAGAAAGTTTTTAAGAACTTCATAAGCCATTTGTACATAACCGCAATCATATGAACAGATGGCTATTTTCAAGACAGTATTCGCAGAAGCATCGGGCTGGAGTATGGCTTCTTGAAAAATTTCTTGTGCTGCTTCTATCTGATCATTTTCAAGTAGGATATGCCCTTTTGTTAGTTTTATGTCCTCCATGTCCATGCATTCCAAATTCTGCATCTTATCAATGTAGGACAAAGCCTCATCCATTTTTCCTAAATGAGACAGCGTCAAGGCAATATTTTCATAAAGCTCTGCTAAGCTTTCCGGATCGTCTTGATTCTGTTGTTCCGCCCTTTTCAAGTGAGCAATTGCTTTTGCGGGCTGGTCAAGTTGAAGATAAGAAACACCTATCAGACCGTCAATAGTCACGTCATTTGGGTCTAACTGCTGGTATGCAAGATAATATTTCAAGGCTTCTTCAAAGTTCCCTATGTTGAAAAGTGAATTGGCTTTGATAATTATTGCGAGTGAGTTCTTGGGATTGATAGCAATAGCGTATTCACAGCTTGTAATCGCATCGCTAAAGCGGTCATTGATAGCTTGCAAAGAAGCTAAATCTGTCCAATAATCAACAGAGTATGGATTCTTGTCTATGAGTTTTTGAAAGATTCGTTCACTCTCCTCATAATCGCCCAAACCTAAAAGTATACGCCCTTTCAACTCTTGGCAGTCATCATCTGTTTTTGATTTCAATAGCTCGAACCAGTCTTCGGCTTTCATGAATTGCTCGTTTACTGCGTATAGTGAGGCGATGTCGAAAATGAAATTTTCTCGCTCTTCCTTGACTAAATCATTCAAGTGATTCCGAAATAATTTCTCTGCTTCTTCCGTTTGTTCTTCACGCAATTTCAACTTACCTAACAAGTAGATGTACTCAAAGTCGCTCTTATCTTCAACTCTCTCAAGATAGGTGTAAGCTTTTGTAATATCCTTCTCTACTAAAGCAGTTAATTTCGCTTTGAGAATCCACAAATCCGTTGAATGAGGAAAGATATCCAAACCGTCATGAATAGCCTTTTTGGCATTTTTGAAATCTCCTTGATTAAAATAATATTCTGCTATATCTGAAAAGTCGTCTGAATCCATAAACATAGGATTGCCTGACGTTTGTGATTTTTCAAATTGCTGCAAAATATTTTTAAACTCTTTCGATTCAAAATACGAATTGTTGTTACTTGTCATTTAAGCGGTTCTTTAGATAGAATAAATGGATATGCTTACTTCTTTACTTTTGCCCAAGCATCTTTTAATCCTACTGTTTTATTGAATACTAAATGTGATGCACTGCTATCTGGGTCTGCCATAAAATAACCAATTCGTTGGAACTGTAGGTATTCTCCAGGCTTTTTGTTAGCTGCATATTCTTCGACATAACAGTTTTTGAAAACATGTAGACTGTCAGGATTTAGCAACTCATGGAAATCTCTTTCATCTGCTCCAGGGTTCTCTACGTAGAACAATCGGTCATACTCTCTCACCTCTGCCTGTTGGCAATGGTCTGCTGATACCCAGTGTAGAGTACCTTTTACCTTGCGATTTGCTCCTTCCATTCCACTTTTGCTTTGTGGATCGTACTCGGCTTGGATTTCTATAATGTCACCATTTTCGTTTTTGGTACATCCAGTACACTTAACAATATACGCATTCTTCAGTCGCACTTCTTTGCCAGGTGTCATTCTGAAAAACTTTCTGGGTGCATCTTCCATAAAGTCATCTCGCTCAATCCACAGATTTTTGCTAAATGTGATGGTGTGCGTGCCGTCTGCTTCATTCTCTGGATTATTGATGGCTTCCATTTCTTCAGACTCGCCATCGGGATAGTTGGTTATCACCAGTTTTACGGGATTCAACACGGCACTCACCCTACAAGCCTTCTTGTTCAAATCGTCGCGCACGGCAGCTTCGAGCAATGCCACGTCATTCAGCGCATCAAACTTGGTATAGCCGATAGACTTGATAAAGTTTCTAATACTTTCAGGAGAATACCCGCGACGTCTCATTCCGCACAGTGTCGGCATGCGAGGGTCGTCCCATCCCGAAACAGCATGCTCTTCTACGAGTGCATGAAGTTTGCGTTTACTCATCACTGTGTAGGTTAAGTTCAGTCGGTTGAACTCTATTTGTCGTGGGCGATTGTCGTTCATGACGTCACTTGTTCCGTCCATCTCCTTCAAAAAATCAATAAGATGATCATAGAGCGGTCTGTGTGGAACGAACTCGAGTGTACAGATAGAATGAGTTACACCCTCAAAGTAATCGCTTTGTCCATGGGCAAAGTCGTACATAGGGTAGGCATGCCATTTAGTTCCTGTACGGTGGTGAGGAATGTGGATAATGCGATAGATGATAGGATCGCGGAAGTGCATGTTGGAATTTGCCATATCCAATTTTGCACGGAGCACCATACTACCTTCAACGGCTTCTGGTGTGTTCATCTGTTCAAAGAGTTTCAGCGATTCTTCGATGGGACGATCTCTATAAGGAGAAGCCACACCCGGAGTTGTAGGTGTACCTTTTTGTTCAGCAATCTGTTCTGCGGTTTGCTCGTCAATGTAGGCATGTCCTTCTCGAATCATCCAAACCGCGAAATCCCACAGCTTTTCAAAATAGTCTGAAGCGTAATAAATATTTTCCCACTTAAACCCTAACCATGAAATGTCGTTGAGAATATTTTCGACATATTCGTTGTTTTCTTTGCTTGGGTTCGTATCGTCAAAGCGTAAATTACATATACCGTTGTATTTTTCTGCGATGCCAAAGTCCATACAGATAGCCTTGGCATGTCCTATATGTAAGTAGCCATTGGGCTCTGGAGGGAAACGTGTCTGAATCCTTCCACCATTCTTGC
Source organism: Hoylesella timonensis S9-PR14 (assembly GCF_000762405.1). Classification (GTDB taxonomy): domain Bacteria; phylum Bacteroidota; class Bacteroidia; order Bacteroidales; family Bacteroidaceae; genus Prevotella; species Prevotella timonensis_A. The sequence goes on from NZ_JRPQ01000055.1 coordinate 58,703, forward strand.
CTTTCGCAAGGTCTTCCTCAACGAGTTGCTCTACAAAACTCAGGCTTTTTTTCTCTTCTGTGTGATTGTCCTCTTGTACTGTCATATTCAACTACTTTTAGGATAACTCTTAGCTTACAAAAGCCGTGGCTAACCTCTATGTCATTAATATAATATGTGCAAAGATAATAAAAACTAAAGATTATCCATTCTACCAACCATAGTTTTTTGTGGAAATGATAGAAATATGTTATTTAATATGGAAATAAATTTGTTTGATACATTTTAATTCTCTATATTTGCAGTGTTATCCTGAATACAATCTTTTACCTTAAAGAAAACTAATACCTATTGAAAATAAATGCCCATCTCTGTGAAGAAACGGGCATTTTTTAATTCTAATTTATTAATCATTCAATGACAGGTAGTTGCCTTTTCATGAATCATCTTTGCAAAATATCTTATTGTATTCCTCTTTTGTTGAGTGCTGCGGTGTATTTATTTGCGTTTCCCAAGTGTTCTTGGTAAGTTTTCGCAAAGTTATGCGTACCGCTAAAGTCCTCTTTGGCACACATGTACAGATAGTCGTGGTGCACCATATTTAATACAGCATCGATGCCAGCAATGGAGGCTATACGGATAGGACCTGGTGGCAAACCAGTATTCTTGTATGTGTTATACGGACTCTTGATGTTTAGAAGTTTTTGATAAATGCGTCGCAAATCAAAATCTTTCCATGCAAATTTTATGGTGGGGTCTGCTTGAAGTGGCATTCCATTTGGATATTTGCTATCTCTAAGCATCAGACGATTGTAATACATTCCTGCAATCATCGGTTTCTCTGCATTGTTAGCGGTCTCTTCGTCAATGATACTTGCCAATGTAATGACTTCATTTTTGGATAGTTTCAGTGCTTGTGCTTGTGCCGTGCGCTTGCTATTCCAAAAACGATTGCTTTCTTTCTTTACCCTGTCCAACAGTTGGTCTATGGATATATTCCAATAAATTTCATAGGTATCGGGAATGAACATACAAGCAATGGTCGTTGTATCATAGCCATATTTCTTGCAGACTTCCTGACTGGTCAAAGCCTTGGCGATGTCGGTACTGTCAAGCATTAACCGTTTGCCCAATTCTTCTGACAGCCGATCCATGGTTCTAACAGAGGGTATTGTGAGGTTGATGGGGTCTTGAATGCCATTTTTTATGTGCCTTAGAACGGTGAATGCACCCTGTGAGGGCTTGATGGCATATCTTCCCGTTCGTATATGGTCGGCATACTGACTATGGCGCATCAGCGTGGTAAAGCCATGAAGACTGTGTTGTTTGGCGATGGGCGTTAATTTAGCGACAACAGAGTCTACATTGTCATCGGTATCAATGTAGATATACTGAGTGGTTTCTGAGTTTGAAAATGCGGAAAAAAAGTAATAGTACATCAAGCCAAAGACTAAAAATAAGCACGTGGCAGCCGCTACTAAATATCTATTTTTATGTTGTTGATCCATTATCAAATGTTTTTAACGGCTGCAAAGGTAGTAGAAGTTATACATTGGGCAAAATAAAACCTTATTAATTTTATAATTTCTTATAATCAGCATGTTCTTTCATGGCAAGAAATTGTGAATTGACAAATAGATTTTTTCCTTAATGTGACACGGCAGTTTGTAAATTTTAATTACCAAAAATGGGCATTTCTAAATTTGCATTCTAGCACAAAATATGGCTTTCTGTCATACAGTTTTGGCAGTTTTCATCGTGAAAATAAGTAGATTTTGGTGTTATCCCATTGAGTTAACCCCGTTAGATGGTGATAATAGTCGCCCTATTGTAATGGAATAACGGGCTTAAATGGTGCTTCCAAGCCACATAAATCATTGCTTTTAGTGGAAAATTCAGGTTAAACAATGGACTTGTTAGTAGTGAATTTTTATAAGTATTTATTATTCAAAGAGTTATAAAAAGTCGCAAATACTCGAATATTTTCAACCAACTTTCTTTTTGTTGAAAATATGAAAGTTATGAGAGGTGTTTTGTTAAATTTATTGACAGTTAATTGCTGAACTTTAGAAGCGATGTTGAGCGAATGTGGAACTATGTCACGAAAGAAGGTAGATGATTTGGAAATCCATAAGACAATTTGTACCTTTGCAGTCATCAAAGCAATGCTGATGTGTCAGATTGTTTTGCTTGCATCACTCATAGCTTATGATAAGCATGACGGTGAGAGCAACGATTTTCTTAATCGTTTAAGTTAAGAATTAAATTTTTAATGATGTGCGATTGATGCACGTAATAATATGGAGTATAGTACGTATATTTTTGATTTGGATGGCACACTTTTAGACAGTCTCCAAGATTTAGCTGTTAGTTGTAATTATGCACTGAAGAAGCACCAAATGCCCGAGCGAACAATAGAAGAGGTAAGGCATTTTGTGGGAAATGGTGTAAAAAAGCTCATGGAGCGTGCCATTCCAGGCGGTCTTGAACATCCTGAATTTGAGAAAACTTATCAGGATTTCCGCCAGCATTATATGGTTCACAACTTAGATAACACACGCCCTTATCCGGGTGTGATGGACTTATTGAAAAATTTGCACGAACATGGAAAAAAGTTGGCAGTGGTCAGTAATAAATTCTATGATGCTACTCGTGAACTTTGCCAACATTTTTTTAGCGATTATGTAAGCGTTGCAATTGGTGAACGAGAGGATATTCACCGCAAACCTGCACCTGATACGGTAATGGAAGCGTTGAGACAATTAGGGGTAGATAAAACAGATGCCGTCTATATTGGTGACAGTGACGTAGACATTGCAACGGCTCGTAACAGCGGTATGCCGTGTATCAGTGTGTTATGGGGATTTCGTGACAAGGAATTTCTGCTGGAGCATGGTGCGACAACCTTCGTTTCGTCTCCACAAGAGTTGATGTTACCGTTAGATAGCAAGTAATAAAAGTTTTGGAAAGTGGTGGCTTCTATCTGTGAGCAATAATAGATAGAAGCCACCTTTGCTTTATTTTATTCCATGACTCCTTGTTGGTAGAACTTTAATAGGTGGATGTTGAGCAGGGTAAGATATTTGGCTTGAAGTTCGTTTTGTTGAGCATTCATCAGCTGATCTTTCCCTTTCATCAGTTCTACAATATTGATAAGGTTCTCGTCAAACTTCGCTTTGAGCAGCTGGTAGCTTTCTTCGGCACTCTTTGTGCTTATCATGGCAGCTCGCAATCTGTGTTGGTTGTTGGTGGCTTGTAACCAATAATCCTCGATAGTAGAGTAGAGCTTGGTTTGTTTGTCTTTGAGATCCAACATATAACTCTGCTTTTGCAAAAGAGCTTTGTTGACAGCTGTTTTGGTTTGTCGATTGTCAAACAAAGGGATGTTAATGGAAATACCAGCTCCAATGTCAAAGTTATTCTTTATTTGTTTGCCCCATTCATAGTTGCTCATGGAGGTAGTACTCGTTCCAACACCTGCACTTACTCCCAATGTGGGTAATTTCCCAGCTTTGGCAATACGCACACTAAGGTTACTACTTTCGATGCCCAATGCTGCATTTCTTATTTCGGGTCGGTTGTTGAGGGCAGTCGTATAAATCTCAGACACACTGGGTATTGCCTGATTTTCAACGGTCTCTACTTGATGAGGAGGCAACACATCAAACTCTTCTGTGTCAATAATTTGTAGAAGTTCCTTCAACTGTCGCTTATAGTTGCGCAAGTTGTTTTCTGATTCTATAACATTATATTCATCTGCAGCACGTTGGGCGGTCAATTGTGCCATATCCGCACGACTCATCTTTTGAACTTTTAGAAACTCTTCGCCTCGTGTTTCGTTCTGTTTGCTGGTTTCTAAAATCGATTGATTAACGACTACTGCTTCTTTGGAATAAAGTATTTGAACGTATAGTTGTGCAATTTGCTCAATCAGTTTGTTAGCCATTTCTGCCGAATCCAATGCCGTTTGTTGCTCAAGGATCTTGTTGAGCTTTATCGTATGTCTGTTTTTTCCACCATTCCATACCGTCCAATTGCTGTTAATGCTATACGAACCATTATAATACACCTTATCTACCGATGCCTGCATATAGCCCCCTGTGGAAATTCCTGTTTGTGGCCAGGGGCGATATGTTAAATTTTGGGAGGAGCTTACCGCCAATGACGGCAATAGGGCAGCTTGACTTTGTTTCGTGTCCTCTTGCGCACTCAAATGTTGTAGTGTCTTCTTTTGCAACGAAATGTTATGGGTTAGCGCATAATGAATGCAGTCTTTCAGCGACCACTCTTTAGATTGTACCGTAGATGTACTTAGAAGCAAAGCCATGCCACAAAGGCTGATTTGAAAAATCTTGTTCATATAGTAGATTTTTTAGATGAGTTGTTATTCGTAACTGTTATTTGTATGATGATGGGTTGCCATACGTTTCTTTGACGACAAAAGTAGCAAAAAAGTTTCATACATTGATGAAGGAGGGTTTTGATTTCGTTCGCCATTCTTTAGATGTAATGAATATTCTTATTTACACATTGGCGAAATGAAGTGAAGAATACCAAAGAAAATAAAGTATGCTGTAACAAATGTTATGCGTGAGTTATAGTTTAGACCATTTTGAACGTTATAAAGCAGAAGAAGCTGGACACGACTTAAAAAAACATCAGCAGATGAATGTAAAAAGAAAACAAAACTTGTAGGTTTCATTCTAAATTTGTATCTTTGCATTTAGAAAGAGTACAACATGGGGTTGTGTCGATTTGATCGGGATACTCATCAATAAAAACATGAAACCGAGAAGACTTCTTTTGTTAATGGCGGGCCACATAAATCCTTTTAGGACTAAGCTGTAAAGCCAGTGGATTACAAAGACGGAGAGCTCTCAAATCTTATATAGTTCGGAGTTTCATCACATCATCGAGCAACCCCTTTTTCATACATAAAGGCAGGTGTGTTTCCTGCCTTTATAAATATAAGGTGGGTTTTATAAATTACCACCACAACTAAATATATTATGGGTTACGTCTTGCCAACGTTTCGTACCTTTATGGTTCAATGCGTTAGTGTCATTGGGAGTGTAGTAGCTACACAACCTTACTCGCTTACAGATTGACCACACAAGGTAGTGCAAGCCGAATGCGGAGAAAGTTTGCTTTCTGCGTTGAGGTGCAGCCTACTTCGTGTGACATAAGTTCAAAACTTGACAAGGATAATTTATAGAACCCAATTAAAAACTTTGTTTATGTTCTCTGGAATTGTAGAAGAGATGGCAACCGTAGTTGCGATTAGCCATGATCAAGAAAACATTGATTTTACATTGAAATGTTCGTTTGTTGACGAATTGAAGATTGACCAAAGTATAAGTCACAATGGCGTTTGCTTAACCGTTGTGCGTCTTCACGATGATACATACACGGTAACAGCGATGAAGGAGACGTTGGAACGGTCTAATCTGAGATTGATAACCATTGGAGACAAGGTGAATGTAGAACGCTCAATGCTGATGAATGGCAGGCTGGACGGGCATATTGTTCAAGGACATGTAGACCAAACAGCCACTTGCGTGAAGATGCAAGATGCTGACGGTTCTACTTATTTCACTTTTGAGTATCCTTATAGCAGAGAAATGGCGAAACGAGGATATATCACAGTTGATAAAGGGAGCGTAACGGTAAATGGTGTTTCGTTGACGGTTTGCGAACCAACAGACAATCGTTTTACCGTAGCGATTATTCCTTATACGAAGGAGCATACCAACTTTTGTGATATCAAGGTAGGATCTATCGTCAATTTAGAGTTTGATATCTTAGGAAAATATATCGCTCGATTACGAGAAATATAATTCAAAAGAATGACGGTTTTCTTGATGAAATTGCTCTTGAAATTTGAAATCACAACCAACAACTCATCAACTCAAGAACTTAATAACTCAGTAACTTTATAACTTAACAACTCAACTCATTAACTCATAAACTCAAAAACTCAAAAACTTATATGGCAACTGTAGACGACAAGAAAATAATCTTCTCCATGGTGGGAGTATCAAAGATTATCCCCCAAAACCAAAAACAAATTCTCAAAGACATTTATTTGTCTTTCTTTTATGGTGCAAAAATTGGTATTATAGGATTGAATGGTGCTGGTAAATCAACTTTGATGAAGATTATTGCCGGTATAGAGCAACCAACTCAAGGCGATGTGGTGTGGAGTCCTGGCTATAGTGTAGGATATTTGCCACAAGACCCACCATTGGACGAAACTAAAACCGTGAAAGAAAACGTGCAAGAGGGGGTGCATAAAGTCTATGATGCATTGAAAGAATATGACGAAATAAATGTCAAGTTCGGACTGGAAGAATATTATGGAGACCCTGACAAAATGGACAAACTGATGCAGCGACAAGCAGAAGTGCAGGACATCATCGATGCTACCGATGCATGGAACATGGACTCTAAGTTAGAACGTGCGATGGCTGCCTTGCGATGTCCTGCTGGTCATCTGCCAGTAACAAATCTTTCGGGAGGTGAACGGCGACGTGTGGCACTGTGTCGTTTGCTCTTACAAAAGCCCGATGTGTTGTTATTAGACGAACCAACCAACCATCTTGATGCAGAAAGTATCGACTGGTTGGAGCAGCATTTACAGCAGTATGAGGGAACGGTTATTGCGGTAACGCACGACCGATATTTCTTAGACGATGTTAGTGAGTGGATTTTGGAGTTAGACCGTGGTGAAGGTATTCCATGGAAAGGTAATTATACTTCGTGGTTGGAACAGAAGACCAAGCGCATGGATCAAGAGGAAAAGACCGCATCTAAGCGTCGTAAGACTTTAGAACGTGAATTAGAGTGGGTGCGTATGGCACCTAAGGCTCGACAAGCAAAGGGAAAGGCTCGTCTAAACTCGTATGAACAGATGCTGAATGAAGAGCAGAAAACGAGAGAGGATAAATTAGAAATCTTCATTCCTAACGGACCACGCTTAGGTAATAAAGTGATTGAAGCACAGCATGTGAAAAAAGCTTTTGGTGAAAAAGTGCTGTTTACAGATCTCAATTTTATGTTACCTCCCAATGGCATTGTAGGCGTGATAGGTCCCAATGGTGCAGGTAAAACCACGCTTTTCCGTTTGATTATGGGGCTCGAACAGCCTGATGCGGGTACTTTTGAAGTAGGAGAAACGGTAAAGCTGGCATACGTAGACCAGCAACATAAAGATATAGACCCCCAGCAAACAGTTTATGAAGTTGTTTCGCAAGGCAATGAAAATATAAGAATGGGCGGTCGTGATGTCAATGCACGTGCTTATTTGTCGCGATTTAACTTTTCTGGTACCGACCAAAACAAAAAGTGCGAAGTGCTTTCTGGCGGAGAACGAAATCGTTTACAGTTGGCGTTGGCGTTAAAACAAGAGGGTAACGTTTTGTTATTGGACGAACCTACCAACGATATTGATGTGAATACCTTGAGAGCATTGGAAGAAGGACTGGAGTCGTTTGCTGGTTGTGCGGTTGTTATCAGTCACGACCGATGGTTCTTAGACCGTATTTGTACACATATCTTGGCATTCGAGGGCAATGGTGAAGTATTCTATTTTGAAGGAACTTACTCTGAATATGAAATCAATAAAGCCCGCCGTTTAGGCAACGAAGATATTAAAAAGGGACGCTATCGTAAGTTAATGGAAGATTGATTATAATCAACAGATATTAAATAAAGGATTATAACTGACTAAAATCTTAGTGAGAAATCATTCTGATTATTATTTAGTTATGGCTTATATAATAAACAAAAAGATTACATATGAGAAGTATCATTATTTTCTTTATTTGTTTTTCATTTACATTACATGCGCAAGAAAAGCAAGGGCGTGTAATGCGTCCTAACACAAAAGGTATAGGAAAATGTTTAGTGATTGGGCAGGCCTCAATTAAAGTTATATATGCTCTAAATGCTAATGATATTAGAGATGAACGTACTTATATAGACTCCCAAGTGCTTCTAATAGGAAAAGGTTTGAGTAAGCTTTATAGCCGTTTTTTAGAATTAAACGATTCCTTACATGATGATTTTATTAAGCGAAATCCAAATGCTACTAGTATACCGAGAATATTCTTTTCCGGTGGAAGGAACTGCCAGTATTGGAGCGAGTATCAATTTACTGATATATACTCTGATAATGGCATATACACTTGCTATGCTACGATGCCATGGGCTATGGAACGCTATAATGCTTTCTATACTGAACCGATGTATCAACAACATTGGACGCTTTCTAATGAGCAGCTATCAATACTGGGGTATGATTGTCAAAAAGCAACTTGTCAATGGAGAGGTAGAACTTTTGAAGCTTGGTTTACTACCAAAATTCCTACACGCCTCGGTCCATGGATATTTGGTGGATTACCTGGACTAATATTAAAGATATATGATAAAGATCATCTCTACACATGGGAAGCTGTTGAAATAAAATCTGGCAAATTCCCAATTGTTAAAAGTGAATATAAAGGATTTGTTAAGGATACACGTGAACATATCTATAAATTACAAGTAGCCGCAAATCGAGATCACCTTAAAACAGCTGGAGCCCGCGACTATCAAACGGGACAACTAAAATCAAAGCCACACCCTTACGAGCCATTAGAGAAAGAATAGATGAAAACTACAACCATATTCTGTCTACTGATTATCTTTTGCTTAAAGATACAAGCTCAAACAGTCATTGAAGGCAGTGTGATAGATGCACAGGGCAAGTCAGGAGATGTCATTGTTACTGTAACGTCAAAAGGGAATAGTAGCGTATTGGCATTTGCAGAGACAGACAGTAAGGGTGACTATCGTTTGGAGGTAAATTCACAATCCGATAGCTTAACAATTACCGCAGCTGGTATGTCTATAGGGCAGCAAGTTAAAATTGTTGCTAACTGTTCACAACGATTAAACTTTCGAGTCAACGAAAAGGTACTACAACTTAAGGAAGTTGAAGTTCATGCTAAGAAGATACGACAAAACGGTGATACTCTTAACTATTCTGTTGGTGCATATCAACAGCAAGGCGATCGCACTATAGGTGATGTTTTAAAGCGTATGCCTGGTATAGAAGTATCAGATAATGGTAGTATAAAATTCAATGGGAAAAGTATCTCAAAGTTTTATGTTGAAGACATGGATTTGTTGCAAGGTCGCTATGGTCTTGCAACAGGAAATATCAATGCACAAGATGTTGGTTCGGTTCAAGTGCTTGAGAACCATCAACCAGTGAAAGCCCTACAGGGACGAACACCAACCGATGATGTTGCTATAAATCTGAAATTAAAAAATGCTGCTAAAGGTACAGTAGCAGTAAACACAATGCTCGGTGGTGGTGGTCAACAATCTGGTGGATGGGGATTCGGAATGCGTTCCCTATCTGATGGACAAAATCCTATTGGCAGAAATCCATTATGGACGGCAGAGGTTGTTGGTATGTACTTTGCAAAACGTAGGCAGAATATAACTCTCTATAAAGGCAACAATATCGGTGATGATGTTTCCCAAGAATTAACTTCACATTATTCTGGTATCAATGATGTGGGGCTTGTTGCTTTTGCCCCACTGGGAGTTGTTACGCCATCTGGCAGTGGATTACCACAGAAACGGACTTTTGACAATCATTCACACATTGTATCAATGAACCACTTGGAGAAAATAGGCAAACAATCTGAACTAACTTTGAATATGTCATATCTCCATGCATCTATACGACAAGAAGGAATCTCAGAAGCCGACCGATTTTATAGTTCTAATCAACGACTATTGAGCAGCGAGTCGCTTATATTTATAACACACATGAATAATCTTAGTACAAATTTAAGATACAATCGCAATGGTGAAAATGGTTTTATAGCCAATGTACTGAAGTTAGATGGAGAATGGAATAATGATAACGTACAGAGCCAACTTACCTCTGACCTAACAGGAGCTGTCCCCATCAACTATGGAGACAATCGGGTTTATCAATATTTCCATCGCCCTTCGCTAACAGTAAGTAATACTATGAATCTTATCCAGAATTATGGTAAACGTACACTTGATTTGCATTTCTCAGTTGGTTATGCTCAACGCCCTAACACATTGATAGTTAATGTGGATTCTCTTTTACCACAAACATCAGTCCATTATAATCAAGAATTGAAGTCACGCAACATTGCGGGTGACTTCCACACTAACTTTACCTTTCACTTAAGATCGTTCTCTCTGGACTATGGAATTTTAGCCAATGCCAGCTTGCATGGCATAAAGACCGATTTAAGCGGCTTTACTAATTTGACGGCAAATGGTAGTCAAAATCATACATCACAGACGATATTGAATGATTTATGGTATAACACTTATGAATTATCGCTAAATCAACAATACAAATTCGAACAGGCAGGTTGGCGTCTCTCCCTTACCTGCCCTCTAAACTTATACACACAAACTCTTGATGACCGCATCACTAAAAACAAGAATAAATATACCCGCTTGCTTGTAACACCATCGGTTACTGTAAACTATGAGTGGCGTGATTGGAGTGGTAACATTAATGCAACATACTATAAGAATGTCGGAGATCCTGGAAGTATCTATAGTGGCTATATAATGAACAACTACCGAACATTTCAACGGTCGTATGTTGAACATTTGTCAGAAACAAGTTGCTTCACAACGAGTGCATCAGTTGGATATCGCAGTGCTCTTACAGCAACCTTTTTCCGTATAAATGGTAACTATGGACACACTCGTGACAATCAAATTTATGGTTATGAATATCGAGGTGCAACCTGTGTTGTACATGCTATTGATAAAAAAACATATACAGATAATTATGCTTTCGGCTTTGATGGCAGCAAAGGTTTTGATTGGTTACAATCAACCATTCGTGCTTTTGGAGGCTATAACTGTAGTAAAAGTGAACGTCTCATTGCTCAGAATCTTTACCCCTTCCATTCTCGAACAATCAGTATTGGGGGCGGTGGTACTATCACTCCTCTTACATGGCTTAATATTGTTTTCACAAGCGGATATGCATGGAATGTGTCATCCATAGATGCTATAAATAATTATTCTTCACAGACTGTTCGAACTGCAACTCAGCGTATCAAGTTTAATGTCTTTGTTACTAAGCAATTTACGTTTACTACTACAATAGAAGGTAATTACAACAATTTGACCGAAAAGAACAGGCACACATGGTTTGGAGATATGTTGTTTAAATACAAATTGAAGCATATAGAATTAGACTTACAAGCCAATAATCTTTTCAATCAGAGTCAGTACACAAGGGTTAACTATAGTGGTCTTGATATATATTCATCTATTTCGCAATTGAGACCTCTTAACATAGTAGGAACTATACGATTTAAAATATTATAGAAAATCTATGAAATAATGAGTTTGCAAATTGTTTGAGAGGGGAGAATAATTTTTCTTTTTCACCAAGCCACGAACCTTGTTACTACTATTGTAACGCATCGTTCGTGGCTTCTTCTTTGGTTCAACTGCAAATAGTGAGGATGTATTTTGCATCTATTTCACATCATCTGACCGATAGCATGGATTGTTATCTGATTTCGTCTCGACTCGTCAGCAAACGAAAGTACGAATGCAATTAGACAATGAATCTTTTTTTGCAACCATCGTTTGTCATATACAATGATGTTCTTCAATCGTTATTCTGATTCTTCTAAAGGTTCGATGATTTCCCAAAACTCATTATAGACGCGATTGTAATCCTCTAAAGTGACCGGTCCTCCACACGACATGATATTGTAAGTAATGCCAGGCCAAACCTTTCTGACCCCATAATCAATAAATCCCATACGTTTGTAAAATTCGTATCGCTTTTTTCGCTGCTCGGTATTAGATGCGGGTTGGTCGACATCCTCTATATCAATCATAAAACGTTCGTTCTTATATCTTTCTAAAAGTCGTTTGATAATCCTCGTACCATACCCTTTTCCTCTTTCGTTAGGCATTACAGCAAAATAGAACAACCAACTCAAATTGTCATGATGATATGTATATGTGAGCCCCTTGAATTCGTCATTTTTATCATAAAAGCCTAAAAAACGGACATCTGCTTTTCGTTGCAATAGCAATAATGAGTCAAAAGACATGCGTTCAACTTTGGGAAATGCCTCTACATAGAGTCTTTTCACGAGCTCTATATCTTTTGAATCCTTTTTTATTTCTTTGATGTGTAGCATCGTATTCTTTTTTACAAAGATAGAAAATCTTTGTGAAACTGAATCAATTAAGTCGTTAAATATTCATTGCTACACATGAAATTATATAACAAAATGTAGGGATTTTTGGTTTTTCGCATTACATGTTTTATCTTTGCAGAAAAGAAATAGCAAGATGAACAAATATTTAATCTCAATAAGGTTATTATTCTTATTCTTATTTTGTGAACTCAGTGTTTTTGTTTTTGCACGAAATGCTCAAAAACATGAATTTAGGGGAGCATGGATTCAATGTGTCAATGGACAATTTGAAAGTATGGGTACCCAGCAAATGCAACAGACACTTCGTTATCAGTTGGATGAACTACAGAAGGATGGTGTTAATGCCATTATCTTTCAAGTAAGAGCAGAATGTGATGCTCTTTATCCAAGCAGATATGAACCATGGAGCAGATACCTGACAGGTGTTCAGGGAAAAGCCCCTTATCCATTGTGGGATCCGTTGCAATGGATGATAGAACAGTGCCATGAAAGAGGAATGGAGCTGCATGCATGGATTAACCCTTTTCGAGCAAAGACAAAAGGAACAACGGCTTTAGCCAGCAACCACATTGCAATAAAGCAACCAGGAAGCGTATTTACCTACGGAGGACAATTTATTCTTAACCCTGGTAATCCTGCCAATAGGGCTTATATCTACCAAGTAGTAGATGATATTGTGAGCCGATACGACATTGATGGTTTTCACATCGATGATTATTTTTATCCTTATCCTGCACCAGGCGAGATTATTCAAGACGGACGTGAGTATAGGCAATATCACAATGGTATAAATAATATCGATGATTGGCGTCGTTACAACGTAAATGTTTTTATCAAAGAGTTAGGAGAGAAAATACATCAACGAAAGCCATGGGTCAAATTTGGTGTTTCGCCTTTTGGTATCTATCGTAATAAGAAGTCTGATCCGAAAATAGGCAGCAATACACGTGGGTTGCAAAACTATGACGACCTTTATGCCGATGTGCTGTTATGGGTAAACAATGGATGGGTAGATTATTGTGTGCCACAACTTTATTGGCAAATAGGACATTCGACTGCTGATTATGAGACATTGATAAAATGGTGGAACAAGTATGCAGGAAACCGACCTCTTTATATAGGTGAGGATGTTGAGAGAACTGTTAAATTTGCTGATCCTAAGAATCCTAACAGTCACCAGATGCCTGCTAAGTTCAAACTCCATGAGGAGATGAATCATGTAAAAGGCACTGTGCTGTGGTATGCAAAGGCGGTGGTTGATAACATTGGTAACTACGGCACTACTTTGCGAAACTATTATTGGAAATATCCTGCCCTGCAACCCAAAATGTCTTTTATTGATGATAAGAGACCTAAAAAGCCACGAAAGGTAAAAGCTGTATGGACCAGTAGCGGTTACTTGCTGTTTTGGACACCACCTCGTGGAAAGAATTGGGATGATGTTGCCACGAAGTATGTGGTATATCGTTTTAATAAAGGCGAACGTGTCGATTTAGAAGACCCGTCAAAGATTGTTACCATTACGAATAAAACGATGTATAAGTTGCCTTATGCAGATGGTAAGACAAAATATAGATATGTGGTAACATCCGTAGATAGGATGAATAATGAGAGTAAAGGAAAAAAGAAAAATATAAAACTATAACGGCTGGTTCTATAAATTAGCTTTGTTAGATTTTGAGCTTATTTTTGAGGTCAAAATGCAAGAGAGTGAAGGAGTGTAGCGAGCTACACGACTGAACGAACTTACATTTTGAACCAAAAA